>JAAYBF010000039.1 GCA_012718975.1 Solirubrobacterales bacterium
GGCGTTGGCGCGGCTGGTGCTGCGCCTGCTCGCCGAGCGGGCCGCGGGGCGCCCGCACGCCCTCTCGCGCGGCGGCGCGGCGGCGGTGCTGGCGCTCGCGGAGAGTGACGGCGCGCCGCGCGCGGGCAGCCGCTCGCTCGACCTCGGCGGCGGCCTGCGCGCGGTCGCGGAGTACGGCACGCTGCGCTTCGCGGCCGGGCCGCCGCCCGCCGCGCCGCCGGCGGTCGCGCTGGCGCTGCCCGGCCGGGCCCGTTTCGGTGCCTGGGAGGTCGTCGCGACCTCCGGCGGCGGGGGCGAGGCCGAGCTGGACGCCGCCGCGCTCGGCCCACAGGCGACGGTCCGCGCCTGGCGCGAGGGCGACCGGATGCGCCCGGCCGGGCTGGGCGGCAGCCGCACCCTCGCCGACCTGTTCACCGACCGCAAGGTCCCGCGCGAGCTGCGCCGTACGCTGCCCGTCCTGGAGGCTGGCGGCGAGATCGCCTGGGTCGCCGGCGTGGCGGTCGCCGAGCGGTTCGCGCCCTCGGGTGAGCGTGCGCGCGTCGGCCTCTCCGCGCGTCGCGCCGCCGATACCTAGACTCGCGCCCGTGGCGGCCCACGAGATCGGCGAGGTCCTCGTCCAGCCCGAGGACCTGCAGCGACGCGTCGGCGAGCTCGCCGAGCGCATCACGGCCGACTACGCGGGCCGCTCGCTGCTGCTGATCGGCGTGCTCAAGGGGGCGATGTTCTTCGTCAGCGACCTGATGCGGCGGCTGGAGGTCGACTGCGAGGTCGACTTCATGGCGGTCGCCTCCTACGGCTCGCAGACCAGCTCGAGCGGCGTCGTGCGGATCCTCAAGGACCTCGACGGCTCGATCGAGGGCCGCGACGTGCTGATTGTCGAGGACATCGTCGACTCGGGGCTCACGCTCAGCTACCTGCTGCGCACGCTGCGCGCGCGCGACCCCGCCTCGCTCGAGGTCTGTGCGCTGCTGACCAAGCCGGAGCGGCGCGAGGTCGACCTGCCGATCCGCTACGTCGGCTTCGAGATCGAGAACCGGTTCGTCGTCGGCTACGGCCTCGACCACGCCGAGCGGTTCCGCAACCTGCCCTACGTCGCCGTGCTGGCGGGGCACTGAGTGGCGCGGTCCGCCTGCGGGGACGGCGCTACACCCTTGCTAGGCTTGCGTTTCACCTTCGAAGGCGATTTCCGCCCGCAACTTGCGCCGACTTCAGGTCGGGCGCTTCGCCGCCGATGACACCGATCCAGTGAGCAGATTCTTCAAGAGCGCGGCGTTCCCGATCCTGATCGTGATCGTCCTTGCCTTCTTCGCCCAGCGGCTGATCAGCCCGGGCGAGGAGCAGCCGGAGACGACCTACAGCCAGTTCGTCACCCAGGTACAGGACGACAAGATCAAGGAGGTCACGCTCAACACCAAGAACAACCGGATCGACGTCCAGCCCAAGCAGGGCACCGAGTACGAGACCGCCTACCCCGACAACACCGAGCAGAGCCTCGTCAACACGCTCGAGGCCGCCGACGTCGCCGTCGACGTCAAGGACAAGGGCGGCGGCGGCTGGACGACGGCGCTGATCTACATCCTGCCGTTCGTGATCTTCCTGCTCTTCTGGCTGTTCATCATCAACCAGATGCAGGGCGGCGGCTCGAAGGTCATGTCCTTCGGCAAGTCGCGCGCGAAGCGGATGTCGGTCGACTCGCCGAAGATCACCTTCCGCGACGTCGCCGGGGTCGACGAGGCCGTCGAGGAGCTGCACGAGATCAAGGAGTTCCTCGAGAACCCGAAGAAGTTCCAGGCGCTCGGAGCGCGCATCCCCAAGGGCGTGCTGCTCTACGGGCCGCCCGGCACCGGCAAGACGCTGCTCGCGCGCGCCGTCGCGGGCGAGGCCGGCGTGCCGTTCTTCTCGATCTCGGGCTCGGACTTCGTCGAGATGTTCGTCGGCGTCGGCGCCTCGCGCGTGCGCGACCTCTTCGAGCAGGCCAAGCAGAACAGCCCCTGCATCATCTTCATGGACGAGATCGAC
>JAAYBF010000245.1 GCA_012718975.1 Solirubrobacterales bacterium
CGCAGGCTGGCGCGGACCGCGACCCAGACGTCGCGCAGCGCCTCGGCGTTGCCGGCGTAGTGGAGCTCCTCGGGCTTCTCGCCGCGGACGCTGGCGAGCGGGCCGTCGGAGGCGCGGACCACGTCGGCGACGGTGACCTCGTCGGCGGGCTCGGCGAGCCAGTAGCCGCCCTCGGGGCCGCGGCGGCTGTTGACCAGGCCGGCGACCCGCAGGTCGACGAGGATGTTCTCGAGGAACTTCAGCGGGATGCCCTGCGCGCCGGCGATCCGCTCGCCCTTCAGCGGCCGGGACGAGTCGTTGCCGTTGGCGGCCAGCTCGACGGCCGCGCGGACGGCGTAGTCGGCCTTTGCGGAGACGCGCATGGACGGTGATTCTCCACCAACCCGACGATGTATGCCGCCTTAGTGGATGTCATCGAGGTGGCGGACGTTGGCGATGTCGTCGTGCTCGCCGCTCGGGGCCGCCTCGAACCAGGCGGTGAGGATCTCGTCGAGCAGTGCCGCGCTGGTGGTTCGCAGCGACAGCGCGAGGGCGTTGGCGTCGTTCCAGACGCGTGCGCCGCGGGCGGTCTCGGCGTCGCCGCAGAGCGCCGCCCGGACGCCGGGCACCTTGTTGGCCGCGATCGACGCGCCGGTGCCGGTCCAGCAGCAGACGACCGCCTGATCGGCGCGGCCGGCGACGACGTCGCGCGCGGCGGCCTCGCTCGCCCACGCCCAGTCGGGCCGCTCGCCGTCGGCCAGGGCGCCGTGGAGCGTGAGCTCGTGCCCGCGCTCGCGCAGGGCCGCCACGACCCGCTCCGCGACCCCGGTGAGCTCGTCCGCCGCCACGCTGATCCGCACGAGCGCGAGCCTAGCGGCGGCGCGCGTACCCTTGGCGCATGCCCGAGCTGCCGGAGGTCGAGATCGCCGCGCGGCGGCTGACCGCGGCCGGGGCGGGGGCGACCGTCGAGTCGGCGCTGGCGCCGGGGATGGTCACGATGAAGACCTACGACCCGCCGCTCGACGTGCTCGCCGGCCGCACGCTCGACGGCGTGCAGCGGCGCGGCAAGCTGTTCCTCGTCCGCTTCGGCGACCTGACGCTGCTGATCCACCTGATGTCCGCCGGGCGGCTGCAGCTGTGGGACAAGCGGGCGTCGCTGCGCGACAAGGCGTCCCGGCTGCTGGTGCGCCTCGACGGCGACCGCGAGCTGCGGCTGCGCGAGTTCGGCACCCAGCAGCGGGCGTGGGCGAAGCTGCTGGACGCCGACGCCGTGAGCGACGACCCGGCCGTCGCGACGCTCGGCCCGGAGGCCTGGCCGGCGCCCGACGCCGAGACCTTCGCGGCGCTGATCGACCAGCCGCGCCACCTCCACCCGCTGCTGCGCGACCAGCGCACGATCGCCGGGATCGGCCGCTCGTGGGTCGACGAGATCCTCTGGACCGCGAAGCTGTCGCCGTTCAAGCAGGGCTCCGACCTCGAGGCCGAGGAGGTCGAGGCGCTGCGCGTCGCGGTCGGGGAGCGGCTCGGCCACGCCCTCGACCACTACGAGCAGGTCATCGGCGCGACGGTGCCGGACAAGCTGCCGCTGCCGCTCGAGGTCCACCGCCGCCAGGGCGAGCGCTGCCCGCGCTGCGCCACGACGCTCGAGGCGATCCACTTCAAGGACTACGTGATGTCCTACTGCCCGGCCGAGCAGACCGGCGGCCGGGTGCTCAAGGACCGCCGGCTGTCGAAGCTGCTCAAGTAGGGGTGCCCCGATTGGGGGGTTTCGGACGCTCCCCGGTTGGATGCGGCGCGCGTCGCGCCTACCCTCGGAGCATGGCCACAGTTGTTGCAATCGACGTGGTGGCGGACCCCCGCGGAGAGCTGGTGCTCGCCCGCCTGCGCGAGCTCGCCGCCCCGCACGACATCGGCATCGAATCGGGCACCTGCGGCTGCCTCCTGGCCGCCGACATCGGCGGTTCGACCGGCGGCCTCGCCGACCTCCTCGACGCGATGATCGCCGAGGCCGCCGACGGCCTGGAGCCCGCCTGCCGCGACTCCGTCCGCGTCATGCGGGCCGTCGATCCGGGCGCCTGAGCCGCCGCCGACTCCGACCGGCGCGCCGGTCTACCGGCTTGCGCCGGGGATAGCCTGCGTCCAAGTCGATCGTCGAAGGAGCTTCGAGCATGTCCAGGATCCGAGCGGGCCTCACCTACGCGAACGTCATGTCGACGCTCGCGGTCTTCCTCGTCGTCGCGGGCGGGAGCGCCTACGCGGCGAACCAGCTCGCCAAGAACAGCGTCGGGCCCAAGCAGCTCAAGCGCAACGCGGTCAGCGCGCCGAAGATCAAGCGTGGTGCGGTCAACGCCTCGAAGATCCGGCGGGGCGCGGTCGCGGCGCCGAAGCTGCGCGACGGCGCGGTGGCGACGCCGAAGCTCCGCGACGGCGCGGTCACGGCCGCGAAGATCGCGCCCGGGGCGGTCGGCCCGGCGCAGCTCGCCGGCGAGTACCTCCCCGCGGACACGCCTGGCGTGCCGGTCGCGGGCGTCCAGGTCGCCGCCGACGGGTCGGTCAACCGCTGGTTCAACCGTGCCGGCGGCGCGCCCGCGGTCGCCAAGCTCGGCCCCGGCAGCTACCGGATCGTCTTCCCGGGCCTCGAGAGTCAGGGCTACATCTTCAACTCGATCGCCGTCGCCTCGCTGGTCAGCACGAGCGCCGGAATGATCGCCCGCGACAGCGACAACGGCATCCCGAAGGTCTGGACCTTCAACGCAGCCGGCGCCCCGACCGACCGCGCGTTCGACTTCCTGCTGGTCACCCCCGGCGGCCCGTAGGGTTCCGCCCATGATCGAAGAGGGACAGAAGGCCCCCGCCTGGACGCTGCTCGACCAGGACGGCGAGCAGGTGAAGCTGGCGGACTTCAAGGGCAGCACGGTGGTCCTGTACTTCTATCCGCGCGCGGATACGCCGGGCTGTACCACCCAGGCGTGCGGCATCCGCGACCGGCGCGCCGACTACGACGCGGCGGGGGCCGTGGTGATCGGCATATCGCCCGACGGGCCGGCCGCGCTGCGCAAGTTCGCCGACAAGCACTCGCTCGACTTCACCCTCGTCGGCGACCCCGACCACTCCGTCGCCGAGGCCTACGGCACCTGGGTCGAGAAGTCGATGTACGGCAAGAAGTACATGGGCATCCAGCGCGCCAC
>JAAYBF010000246.1 GCA_012718975.1 Solirubrobacterales bacterium
GTCAGCGCCGACAGGGCCACGCGCAGACGCACCCCCGGCGGCTCGTCCATTTGGCCGAACACCAGCGCGGTCTTGTCGATGACGCCCGACTCGGTCATCTCGAGCCAGAGGTCGTTGCCCTCGCGCGAGCGCTCGCCGACGCCGCAGAACGCCGACAGGCCGCCGTGCTCCTTGGCGAGGTTGTGGATCAGCTCCTGGATCAGGACCGTCTTTCCGACACCCGCGCCGCCGAACAGGCCGACCTTGCCGCCCTTCGCGTACGGGGCGAGCAGGTCGACGACCTTGATGCCGGTCTCGAACATCTCGCGCGTGGGGGTGAGGTTCTCGACGCCGGGCGCCGGACGGTGGATCGGCCAGCGCTCGTCGGCCTCGACGGGGCCGGCGTCGTCGATCGGCTCGCCGAGCAGGTTGAAGATGCGGCCGAGGGTCGCCTTGCCGACGGGCACCGAGATCGGCGCGCCGGTGTCGCGCACCTCGGCGCCGCGGGCGAGGCCGTCGGTCGCGTCCATCGCGACCGCGCGGACGCGGTCGTCGCCGAGGTGCTGCTGGACCTCGCAGACGAGCGTGATCGGCTCGCCGCCGGCCTCGGCCGCCGGGATGTCGACCTCGAGCGCGTTGTAGATCTCGGGGAGGTCGCCGGGGAAGACGGCCTCGATGACCACGCCGGTGATCTCCTCGACCTTGCCGGGCGCGACGCCCGTTCGACTCTCGGTTGCAGCTTCCACGTCTTCTCCTTGGATCTCTCTAAGTCTCGTTCGGGTCGTGGTCGGCGTCAGCTGAGGCCCTCGGCCCCGGCGACGACCTCCATGATCTCCTGGGTGATCTCCGCCTGGCGCTGGCGGTTCATCTCGAGCGTGAGGTCGCCGATCATCTCGCCCGCGTTCTCCTGGGCGTTGCGCATCGCGGTCATCCGCGCCCCGTGCTCGGAGGCGGTCGACTCGAGCAGGGCCCGGAAGATGCTGATCTCGATGTAGTCGGGCACCAGGCGCTGGAGGATGTCCTCCGGCTCGGGCTCGTACAGCCAGGAGGTGCGGGCGCTCGCCTCCTCGGCGACGGTGTCCTCGGCGGTGTCGTCCTCGGCCGAGGTGAGGTCCTCGATCGCCTGCAGCGGCAGCAGCACATCGGTGGTGACCGTCTGGGTCAGCGGCGAGACATAGCCGTTGTAGATGACCTCGACGCGGTCGACCTGGCCGTCGATGTAGGCGCTCGCCAGGTCGCCCGCGATGTCGCGCGCGTCGGCGAACGCCGGACGGTCGGTGAAGCCCTCGTAGGCGCCCTCGACCTCGCGGCCGCGGAAGCGCAGCGAGCCGACGCCGCGGCGGCCGGACGCGTACCAGACGACGTCCTTGCCCTCGGCGCGCAGCTCCTCGTAACGGCGGTTGCCCGCGCGCACGATCTGCGAGTTGAAGGCGCCCGCGAGGCCGCGGTCGCCGGTGACCAGCAGCAGCCCGACGCGCCGCACCTCGTCGTGCTCCTCGAGCAGCGGCATGTTCGGGATGTTCTCGACCGCCTCGGCGGTGCGGCGGGTCATCCGGCGGATCGCCCCCGCGTAGGGCCGCAGCGCCTCGATGCGCTGCTCGGCGCGGCGCAGCCGGGCCGCCGCGACCATCTCCATCGCGCGGGTGATCTTCTGGATGTTGCGCACCGAGGAGATGCGGTTCTTGACGTCCTTCTGGGAGGCCATGGCCTACACGGCGGCGGGCGCCTGTGCCTCCTCGGACTCGGCGGTGCGGCCCGGAGCCTGACGCTCCTCCTCGGAGAGGATGCGGTCGGACTCGCCCTCCTCCAGCGGGTTGCCGTCGGCGTCGAAGTCGGGGCCGAAGTCGTCGATCGCCTCGGCGATCGCCTTGCCCAGCTCGGCCTCGATCTCATCCGACCAGTCGCCGGCGTCGAGCTTGCCCATCAGGTCGGTGCTCTCGGCGTGCAGGCGGGCGAGCAGCGTCTCGTGGAACTCGGCGACGCGCTCGACCTTGATCCGGTCGAGGTAGCCGCCGGTGCCGGAGTAGATCGCCGCGACCTGGTCGGCCGGCTTCCAAGGCTTGAGCTCGTTCTGGTTGAGCGTCTCGACGAGCCGCTCGCCGCGGGCGAGGGTCGCCTGCGTCGAGGCGTCGAGCTCGGAGCCGAACTGCGCGAAGGCCTCGAGCTCGCGGTACTGGGAGAGCTCGATGCGCAGCTTGCCGGCGACCTTCTTCATCGCCTTCGGCTGGGCGTTGCCGCCGACGCGCGAGACCGAGATGCCGACGTTGATCGCCGGGCGGACGCCGGAGCGGAACAGGTCACCCTCGAGGAAGATCTGCCCGTCGGTGATCGAGATGACGTTGGTCGGGATGTAGGCCGACACGTCGGAGGCCTGGGTCTCGATGATCGGCAGCGCGGTCATCGAGCCGCCGCCGAGGTCGTCGTTGAGCTTGACGGCCCGCTCGAGCAGCCGCGAGTGCAGGTAGAAGACGTCGCCGGGGTAGGCCTCGCGACCCGGCGGGCGGCGCAGCAGCAGCGACATCTGCCGGTAGGCGAAGGCGTGCTTGGTGAGGTCGTCGTAGATGCAGAGCGCGTGGCCGCCCTTGTAGAGGAAGTACTCGCCCATCGCGGCGCCCGCGTAGGGGGCCATGTACTTGATCGGCGCGGCCTCGTCCGCGGGAGCGGCGACGATGA
>JAAYBF010000040.1 GCA_012718975.1 Solirubrobacterales bacterium
ACGCCGGCGCCGGCGAGCGCGTCGGCGACGAGCCGCCCGCGGTCGCGCGCGAACGGCGACACGTCGGCGCTGAAGTGCAGCTCGCGCGCGCCGGTCTCCTCCGCGAGCGCGGCGAGCTCGCGCTCCGGCGGCCCGTGGCGGACCACCAGCCCGCTGCCGCGCTCGCGCAGCCGCCCGTCGAGCTCGCGCAGGCACTCGAGCAGGAAGCGGGTCCGCGGACCCGAGGCGTGGCGACCGCCGAGCAGCCGGTCGTCGAACACGAACACCGGCACCAGCCGCTCGACCCCGGCGCGTGCGGCCTCCAGCGCAGGATGGTCGTGGAGGCGCAGGTCGCGCCGCAGCCACAGGATCGCCGTCGCCATCGCCCCGAACGCTACGCGCCGAGACGCTCGATGAGGAATTTGTCGGCTCTAGACGGCACGATTACTCATCGAGCGTGCGGGGCCGAGGGAGCGGGCTACCCGACCGCCTCGACCGCCCCGCCGCGGCGTGGGTCGCCGCCGCCGGTCAGCGCGCCGGAGGCCGGATCGCGGGCGACCGCCTGGACCCCGCCGAAGTAGAGGTTGCGCTCGCCCCACTCGCGGACCGCCCAGCCGTGGCCGGCGAGCCAGGCGAGCGCGGCGGGGTCGCTGCCGGGCTCGGCGTCGATCGTCTCGCCCTCGACGTGCAGCCGCGGCGCGTCGACGGCGGCCTGGGCGTCCATCCCGCAGTCGACGACGTTCGCGACCGTCTGGACGATCGCCGAGCGGATCCGGTTCGACCCCGCCGAGCCGACCGCCACCTCGACCTCGCCGCCGGCCAGCACGACCGTCGGCGCCATCATCGACGGCACCCGCTCGCCGGGGGCGTGGGCGTGGAAGCCGGACGGGTTGAGGTCCTCCTCGCCGAGCATGTTGTTGAGGTGGACGCCGGTTCCCGGCACCACGACGCCGGAGCAGGCCCCGTTCGAGCAGGTGACCGTCGCGCAGCCGCCCTCGCCGTCGATCACCGAGACGTGCGTCGTCGAGCCGAGCCGCGAGCCGATCTCGCCGGCGACCGCGTCGAGCGCCGCCGGGGCGAGGAAGCTGTCCGCGTAGTCGTCGGCGAGCAGGCCGGCGACGAACTCGGCGTCGCGCGCGCGGTTGGTCGACGCGACCACCTCGGCGACGGCGCGCGCGTCGCCGGGACGGCCGATCCGGTCGAGCAGCTCGAGCGCGTCGGCGATCAGGATGCCGCCCGACGAGGGCGGCGGGTTGGTCAGCACCTCGCGGCCGCGGAAGCGCGCCCGCACCGGCCGCCGCTCGATCACCGAGTAGCCGGCGAGGTCGGCGCGGGTGATCAGGCCGCCGCGGGCGAGCACCCAGTCGCTGACCGCGACGGCGACGTCGCCGTCGTAGAGGAAGCCCGGGCCGGCGGAACCGATCCGGTCGAGCAGGTCGGCCAGCTCCGGCATCGCCAGCCGCTCGCCGGCCCGGGCCGGCCGGCCGAGCGGCTCGTAGATCGCGGCCGCCTCAGGGGTGGCGCTGAGGATCGGGCTGAGGATCTTGTAGAGGTACTCGTGGGCCGGGATCACCGCGACGCCGGCCCGCGCGGCCCGGGCGGCGCGGGCGGTGAGGTCGGAGAGGCGGGCGCTGCCGAACCGCGCGAGCGCCTCCGCGAGGCCGAGCGCGGTGCCGTAGACCCCACACGACGACGGGCCGACGTGGAAGACCTGGGTCGAGTCGGCCGCGAAGACGATCTCGATCGGCACCAGCGGCGCCGGCTCGGCCGTGCGGGCACCGGCCCCGGGCGCGGCGACGAAGAAGTCGAGTAGGTGGCTCTCACCGCCCGCGGTGTGAACGAGCATGAACCCGCCGGCGCCGGGGCCGGTCAGCGGCGCCTCTGCCACGAACGACGTCAGCACCGCCGCCACGGCGGCGTCGACCGCGTTGCCCCCCTCCCTCAGCACCTCCGCCCCAGCTCGCGCCGTCTCCGGATGCCCCGCTGCGACAACCCCTTTCATCGCGGGCTCCACAGTCTGTCGACCGGAACGGCGTGGACACGGTCCTCCACCGGGTATGCGCGCGGGCCGAGATGAAGGACGACGCCGCGAAGGAAGCGGTCGCCGAGGGCTGAGCGCAGCTTGCGCATGCCGCCCAGGTCGGAGCTCCGCACTCGCTCACCAGCCTTGACCTCGATGGCCACCACCGCCCCGTCGTCGCGCTCGAGCACCAGGTCGACCTCGTCACCGTCCCGGGTCCGCCAATGCCCGACGTGTACGGGATGCGGCAGCCAGCCCACCTGCTTGACGACCTCACCGACGCAGAAGGTCTCGAGCAGATGGCCGAGCACCGTCATCGCCTGCGGCTCCAGCGCCGCGAGCCGGGCGGCGCTCACACGCAGCATCCGCCCTGCCACACCCGAGTCGACGAAGTGGATCTTCGGCCGTGCCCCGGCCCGCGCACGGAGCGTGGTTCCCCATGCCGGCAAGCGGTGGACGATGAAGGCGGCCTCGAGCAGGCGGACGTACTTCTCAGCGGTCGAGGACTCCAATCCAACAGCGTCGGCGGCGCGAGCGACGTTGAGCAGCTGGGCCGTCTGCCCACCGAGTTGCGCCAGCAGCACCGGCATCTTCTCGCGTTGGCGGATTCGCGAGAGGTCGACCACGTCGCGCTCGATCACCACACGCAGATAGTCGTCAAACCAACGGTCACGACCGACGCCAGCCTGGCGTGCCACGGCGAGCGGCAGCCCTCCCCGGAGGATCCGCGACACGTACTCGACGCGAGTGGTGGTCGAAGCGGGGGCCGAGTCGAGCAGGATCTCGGGCTCGAAGACCAGGCGCTCCACGAAGCCCTCCCTCTCTCCATCGATCTCGCCCTGCGACAGCGGCCAGAGCGTCATGACGTGGACGCGTCCCGCCAGTGACTGAGCCGCCGCCGGAAGGCTCGAGTAGCGGGTCGAGCCGGTCAGGACGTAGCGCCCAGGGCGGAGGTCGCGATTGAGCTCGGCCTTGATCGCGTCGAGGATCTGGGGCACATGCTGATACTCATCGACGAAGACCGGGCCGTCCCCCCTAGCGAACGCCGACGGGCTGGCGGTAGCGGCGTCGCGGGTGGCAGGCTCGTCCAGGTCGACGACAGCAGCCTCCCGGGCGTCGGCGAGCTCGCGAAGTAACGTCGACTTGCCGCTCGTGCGAGCACCCTGGACGACGACGACCGGCTCCTCATCCAAACGGGCCTGGATGACCTCCTCGAGACGGCGCCGATAAATCCCGCCGCTCCCGTTCATCACCAGGCCATTGTTGCAGATTCCGGAATTGGAGGGGGTCTAACGCCGGAATTGGAGGGGGTCTAACGCCGGAATTGGAGGACCCCAACGCCGTTACTGGAGGCCCGACAGGATCTGACGAGCGAAAGCCGAGCACCGCAAGGGCGCAGGGAGCGCTGCGTGCCTCTGGCACGTGACTGGGCGCCCTGACGAGCGAAAACCGAGCCTGGCTAGGAAGCAGGCCGCGCTGCGTGCCTCTGGCACGTGAGCGGCCGATGACGCCGCCAGGCGACGGTTTGCAGCCGTCAGGCGCGGGGGATGAACTCGGGTACGTCGAGATCGTCCAGCGCCGTCGCGCGGACGCGCTCGCGGCGGGTTACGCGCGGCTCGCGGTCGACGTCGGCGGGGATGCCGGGCCGCTGGTCGCGCTCGCGGCGCGGTGCCTGGTCGCCGTAGCCGGTGGCGACGACGGTGATCCAGACCTCGCCGTCGAGCTTCTCGTCGACCATCGCCCCGAAGATGATGTTGGCGTCCTCGTGGGCGGCCTCGGCGACGGCGTTGGCGGCCTCGTTGACCTCCCAGAGCGAGAGGTCGCGCCCGCCGGTGATCGACAGCAGGATCGACTGGGCGCCGTCGACCGAGGTCTCGAGCAGCGGCGAGGCGACGGCCGCGGTGGCGGCGTCGGTGGCGCGCGTCTCGCCGACCCCCATGCCGATGCCGAGCAGCGCCTGGCCGGCGTCGCTCATGATCGTGCGGACGTCGGCGAAGTCGAGGTTGATCAGCCCGGGCAGGGTGATCAGGTCCGAGACGCCCTGGACGCCCTGGCGCAGGACGTCGTCGGCGACGCGGAAGGCCTCGACCATCGAGGTCTTCTTGTCGAGCACCGACAGCAGTCGGGTGTTCGGGATCGTGATCAGCGTGTCGACCTGGGCGGCGAGGTCCTCGATCCCGCGCTCGGCCTGCTCGCCGCGGCGGGCGCCCTCGAACGAGAACGGCTTGGTGACCACGCCGACGGTCAGCGCGCCGACCTCGCGGGCGATCTGGGCGACGACGGGCGCCGCTCCGGTGCCCGTGCCGCCGCCCGCGCCGGCGGTGATGAAGACCATGTCGGCGCCCTTGAGCAGCCCCTTGATCTCGTCGTACTGCTCGAGCGCGGACTGGCGCCCGGTGTCGGGGTTGGCGCCCGCGCCGAGCCCGCGGGTGGCGCTGGAGCCGATGTGCAGGCGGGTCGGGGCGCTCGACTGCTCGAGCGACTGCATGTCGGTGTTGATCGCGATGAACTCGACGCCGGCGACCTCGGCGTCGATCATCCGGTCGACGGCGTTGACGCCGGCCCCGCCGACGCCGACCACGCGCAGCACCGGGTCGTGCTTGTGCGGCACCGCCGGCTCGTAGCGGTCCTCGGCGATCTCGATCGGGCGCTGGCCGTCGGTGCCGGAGTCGCGGTCGAGGATGTTCTCGGGGATGTCGGCGGAGAAGACGGTCCGCAGGCGCTCCTCGGGCGTCGGCACGCCGTCGTAACGGCTGGCGCGGGCGGCGCGCTCGCGGGCGGCCGGGGTCTCGGGGGCGGGCTCGCGGCGGCGGGTCTCCTCGGCCCGCGGCTGCTGCGGGTCGGCCTCGGCGCGGCGGGGCGCCTCGGCGGCGGGCTCGGCGCGGCGCTCGCCGGAGCGGGCTGACTCGCGCTCGCGGTGGCGCTCGGCCGCCTCCGGCTCGAGGCCCTCCTCCTCGGTCTTGCGGAACAGGGCCGCCAGCGGCCCCTCTCTCATGCTCGCTCGCTTACCGCTTGCCATTGCCCAGGACCTCCTTGGCGAGCTGACGGTAGGCGTAGGCGGCCTTGCCGTCAGGGTCGTACTTGAGCACGGACATCCCCTTGACGGGCGCCTCCGCGAAGCGGACCGTCTTGGTGATGCGGGAGGCGAAGACCTGGTCGCCGAAGTTCTCCTCCAGCAGCTCGATCGCCTCCTTGGCGTGGACCGTCCGGCTGTCGACGAGCGTCGGCAGGATCCCCTGGATCTCGACGTCGGGATTCAGGTTCTCGCGGATCATCGAGAGCGTGTTCTGCAACTGCACCAGTCCCCGCATGGACAGATACTCGCATTGCACGGGGACGATCACCTTGTCGGCAGCCGTCAGGGCGTTGATCGTGAGCAGCCCGAGGCTCGGCGGAGTGTCGATGCAGATGAAGTCGTAGTCCTCGCGGATCGGGCGCAGCGCCTTCTCCAGCGACCGCTCGCGGCCGATCTTCGTCGACATCGCGATCTCGGCTCCGGCGAGGTCGATCGAGGCGCAGGCGACGTCGACCTCGCGCTTGCGGACGACCTCGCGGATCGAGACGTCGTGGACGAGCACGTCGTACATCGAGACCTCGAGCGAGTCCGGGTCGATCCCCTGGCTCATCGTGAGGTTGCCCTGCGGGTCGAGATCCACGCAGAGCGCCCGGTGGCCGCTCTCGACGAACGCGGCGGCCAGGTTCAGCGTCGTGGTGGTCTTGGCGACGCCGCCCTTCTGGTTCGTGAAAGCGATTACCTGCGCCTGTGGCGTCACGGTGGCCTCCGGATCGGGGGGCTGAGCTGCGAGATCTGACATTACGTGGTGCCTATTCGCACGCCGGGAGGGGAATCCTCCATCGCGGGGCATAGCCTTCCGGCGGTGGGCGCCCTCCTCGACAGGCGGCTGATCTTCGTCACCGGCAAGGGCGGGGTCGGCAAGACGACCGTCGCGGCGGCGCTCGCGCTCGCCGCCCACCGCGCCGGCCGGCGGACCCTGGTCTGCGAGGTCGCCGCCCAGGAGCGGCTCGCGGCGGCGTTCGGGATGGCGGCCGAGGGGTTCCGCGAGGTCGAGGTCGAGCCGGGGCTCAACGCCTTCTCGGTCAACCCCGAGGACGCGATCCGCGAGTGGCTGCGCTACCAGCTGCGCTCACGGACGCTCGCCGGGCTGCTCGGCGGCAGCCGGATCTTCCAGTACCTCGCGACCGCGGCGCCGGGCCTGGCCGAGATGGTGACGATCGGCAAGGTCTGGGAGCTGGCCCAGCTCGAGCGCAAGACGCCGGGATCGACGCCGTACGACCTGGTGATCGTCGACGCGCCCGCGACCGGCCACGGGATCGCGCTGCTCGGCGCGCCGCGCACCTTCGGCGAGATCGCCCGCGTCGGGCCGATCAACCGCCAGGCCGAGATCGTCGACGCGTTCGTGCGCGACCCGGCGAGCACCGCGGTGGTGGCGGTCGCGCTGGCGGAGGAGATGCCGGTGACCGAGACGCTCGAGCTCGAGCGTCGGGTCGCGGCCGAGCTCGACGTCCGGCTCGAGCACGTCTTCGCCAACGCGCTGCTGGCCAACCGGCTGTCGGGCACGGAGGCCGCCACCCTTGACGCGGCGCTCGCCGGCGGCCCGTCCGACGGCGCGCGCGCCGCCCTCGCCGCCTCGCTGGAGGCCCACCAGACCGCGCGCGCCCAACGCTCCCAGCTCGGGCGGCTCAAGCGCGGCCTCGGGGCGCCGGTGACCACCCTCCCCCACCTGCTCACCCACGACGTCGGCCGCGATGGGCTCGAACGGCTCGCCGCCAAGCTGGAGCGCGACCTGTGAGCGGTGGGCCGCTCGCGGCGGTGCTGGAGGGGCGTGAGGTGGTCGTCTGCGCCGGCTCGGGCGGAGTTGGCAAGACGACGACGGCGGCGGCGATCGCGGCGGCGCTAGCCGCCGAGGGACGGCGGACGATCGTGCTGACGATCGACCCGGCGCGGCGGCTGGCGGAGTCGCTCGGCCTGCCCGACGTCGGCAACGAGGCGATCCGCGTTCCGTCCGAGCGCCTCGCGGCCGCCGGCCTCGCCGGCGACGGCGAGCTGTGGGCGATGACCCTCGACGCGAAGCTGACCTTCGACGAGCTGATCGCCAGCAACGCGCCCGACGCGGCGACCCGCGACGCGGTGCTCGCCAACCCGATCTACCGCCAGCTCTCGGGCGCGCTCGCCGGCTCGCAGGAGTACATGGCGATGGAGAAGCTCTACGAGCTGCACGCCGAGGGCGGCTACGACGCGCTGGTGCTCGACACCCCGCCGGCGCGCAACGCGCTCGACTTCCTCGACGCGCCGGGCCGGCTGTCGCGGTTCATCGACTCGCGCTCGCTGCAGGTGTTCCGCAGCTCGGGCCGTGCCGGGCTGGGGTTCTTCGGCCGTGGCGCCGGCGCGGTGATGGCGGTCCTCGAGCGGGCTACCGGCGTCGACCTGCTGCGCGACCTCGCCGAGTTCTTCAACGCCTTCGGCGGGATGGCCGACGGCTTCCGCGACCGGGCGCGCGCGGTCGAGGCGCTGCTGGCCTCGGAGGTGACGACGTTCCTGCTGGTGACATCCCCGCGGGCGGCGGCGATCGCCGACGCCGCCTACTTCCACGGCAAGCTCGACGAGGCCGGCATGCCGTTCGGGGCGATGATCGTCAACCGCGTCCGCGAGCCGGTCGCCGCCGCCCGCGGCGAAGCGCTCGCCGCCGAGCTGGAGGGCCTGCTCGGCGCCCCGCTGGCGCGCAAGGTCCTGCGCGACGTCGACGACCGCGACAGCCTCGCGGCCCGCGACGCCGCCAACGTCGAGCGGATGCGCGCCGAGCTGGGCGGCGCCCCGCTGCTGGCGGTACCGGAGCTGCCCGGCGACGTCCACGACGTCGGCGGCCTCGGCGCGGTCGCCGCCGAGCTGTTCGACCGGTCCTGAGCCGGCGCGAGGTCCGCCCGCGAGTACCCTGGTCGCCCCCTCCCCGGAGCACCGAACTGCCCACGCACGCATCTCGCACCACCGTCCTGGCGCTCGCCGCCGCCGTCGCCGCCGGGGCCGCGATGGCGCTCCAGACCTACGTCAACGGGCAGCTCGGGGCCAGCCTCGGGTCGCCGCTGGCGGCCGCGGTGGTCAACAACACCATCGCGGTCCTGCTGCTGACGGGCTTTGCGCTCGCGACCGGCGGGCTGGCGCGCGCGCTGCGCCGTCTGCGCGACCCCGACCGTGGCGGGCGGCTGCGGCCCTGGCACCTGCTCGCGGGCGTCAACGGCGGCCTCTTCCTCGCGGCCGGCGCGGAGGCGGCGGTCACGATCGGCGTGGCGGTCTTCTCGGTCGCGCTGATCTTCGGCCAGCTCTTCGGCGGCCTGATCAGCGACCGCTTCGGAATCAGCCCGGCCGGCGTGCGGCCGGTGACCGCGCCGCGCCTGGTCGGGGTGGCGCTCGGGCTGGCGGCGGTGACGATCGCCGGCGCGGGCTCGGGCGGCGAGCTGCAGCCGTGGCTGATCGCGGCGACGATCGCGATCGGCGGCGCGACCGGGATCCAGCAGGCGGCGATGGGCCATGTCACCGCGGCGACCGGCGAGCCCGCGGTCGCGGCGAGCATCAACGCCTGCGCGGGCATCGCGGTCGTCGTCGCGATCGAGCTGGCGATCTCGGCCTCCGGCGGGCTGCCGGCGCTCGACCCGGGCGCGACCGCGCCGCCGGAGTGGCTCGGCGGCGTCCTGGCGGCGCTGATCCTGGCGACGATGGCGACCGTCGTCCGCCAGCTCGGCCTGCTGGTGCTGGCGCTCGCGCTGGTGACCGGCCAGGCAGCCGGGTCGCTGGCGGTCGACCTCGTCGCGCCGGTGGGCACGGCGGTCACCGCGGCGACCGTCGCCGGGGTGGTGCTGACGGTCGCGGCGATGGCAGTGACGGTGGCCGGCAGCCGCGCGCCGCGCCGGGCGCGCCCCGCTCAGACCGGCGCCGAGTAGTCGGCGTCGTCCCAGTCCCAGTCGAGCTGCTGGCCGGCCCCAGGCTCACGCTCGACCGGATCGGTCCCCGGGCCGCTGACGCCGTACTCGCCGCCGGCCGCCTCGATCGTCTCGAGCTCCTCGGCCGGGTCGGCGCCGCGCTCGACGAGCGGCTCCGGCGCCGGCGGGCTCGCCGGCTGCTCGAGCAGCAGGTCGTCGGCGAGGGCGCGCAGGTCGGGCTCGAGGTAGCCGCACAGCACGTCGCGCAGCAGCGCGCGCAGGTGGCGCTCGGCCTCGTCGACGAGCAGCCGCGGCGAGTGCGAGCCGATCGCGTCCACGTAGTCCTCGCCCGGGGAGTCGCCCATCACGAACCGCTCGAGCGCCTGGGCGAGCTCGACACGGCGCTGGACGCCGCGGCGCTCACCCTCCTCGGCGCAGAGCACCGCCACGCGCAGCCCGAGCCCGCCGCCGGCCGCGGCGCCGCCGGAGTCCAGCAGCGCCCGCAGTCCGAGCAGGTAGTCCGACAGCGCGTCGGCGCCGCGCGGGCGGCCGCAGCCCATCTCGAAGCGGGCGAGCGCCCAGGCGACCGCGCCCGCCGGGCGCGCCCGGTCGACGGCGGCGAGAAACTCGCGCAGGTCTGCGTCCTCGCCGTCGGCGAGCACCCACGGCTCGCCGCGCGCGACGCCGCCGGAGTCGATCTCGAACGCCTGCCAGAGGCCGTCTCCGGTCCGCCGCCAGCCGACGGCCGACAGCGCGACGCCGCCGGGCTTCCAGAGCCGCAGGCCGCACACCAGGCGCCGGAAGCGCTCGCGCGCCTCCGACAGCGGCGGGGCGGAGTCCGGGCTGATCTCGCGCGTCAGGGTGACCAGGACGTTGGGGTCGCGCCGCTCGGCCTCGGCGGCGCCGTCGGCGGGGTCGCCCCAGAGCGCCTGCTCGGGGGCGTCGGCGAGCTGGCCGCGGACGAGCTCGAGCCCGCCCCCGAGGTCGACGCGGTCGACGTCGAGCTCCAGGCCGTGGACGGCGGCGAGCACGGTCGCCGGCTGGCTGCGCTCGTAGAGGGTCCGCTCGACCTCGCCGTAGACGCGCTCGAACCGCTCCTCCGGAAAGGAGAGGTCGGTCGCGTCCTCGTAGAGGCGCTCGAGCATCGCCTGCAGAGCCGGGTCGGCGTCGGCGCCGCGCAGGCCGTTGACGCGCAGGTAGGCGGCGGCACCGTCGCCGAGGGCGGCGCGCGCCGCCGGGCACGACGGCAGGCCGCGCAGCCGCACCCACCGCTCCGCGATGAACCGGCCGGTCAGCGGGCGGTAGTTGTAGAGCGCGGGACCGCCGCGACGCGGGCTCTGCTCGAGGTCGAACTCGATCTCGGCGCCGCGGTCCTGATCCTCGCGCAGCAGCGCCGCGGCCTCGAGCGCGAAGGCGCGCAGGGCGTCGTGAAGGTGTCGGTTGCGCACGCCGGAGACTTCAGCGGCGGGCGGCGAAACCCTGCTCGCGGATCGGCGGCTGCGACGCCTGGCCTAGGCGAGCGCGACGGCCGGCTGGACCGTCTCGGCGGGGTCGCCGCCGCAGGCGCCGCTGGCGCCGAGCCACTCGCGGCCGTAGCGCCGCATGTCCTCGATCAGCGGGACGAGCGCCTCACCCTTGGCGGTCAGCGAGTACTCGACCCGCGGCGGGACCTCGGGGTAGGTGTGGCGTTCGACTATGCCCTCGTCCTCGAGCGCCCGCAGCCGCAGCGACAGCGTCCGCGGCGAGATGCCCGCCAGCGAGCGCTCGAGCTCGCAGAAGCGGGACCGCCCGTCGGCGAGGTCGCGGATCACCAGCAGCGTCCACTTGCCGCAGATGATCTCGGCGGTGGCGCAGACCGGACAGCTGGGGTCGGCGGAGGAAGCCACGCTGAATCCCAGCTTAGCGCAATGCTTCACGAACTGAAGTGTTGGCGAGCGGCCGGTTCGAGCGCGACCTCCACCGCCCCGAGCGAGTAGCCTCGCGCGGATGAGGGTTCGTATCGCCACCATCGCCGCGGGGCTCGTCGCGGCGGTCGCCGCCCCGTCCGCCGTCGCCGCCGGCGACCCGGTCCTGCCGCTCGCCGAGGTGCGTCCGGGAATGGAGTGCCGCGCGCTGTCGGTGGTGCGCGCGACGACGCCGACCGAGTTCGATATCGAGGTGATCGACGTCGTCCGCGGCGACAGCCCCGCCTACGGAGCGCGGATCCTCTTCCGCGCCTCCGGACCGGCGATCGCGACCACCGGGATCGGCCAGGGCTTCTCCGGATCGCCGATCTACTGCCCCGACGGCCGCGGCGGCGAGGCCGTAATCGGCGCGATCTCCGAAGGGATCGGCCAGTGGGGCAACGACGTCGCGCTCGCGACCCCGATCGAGCAGATCCTCGGCGTGCGGCCTCTCGCCCCGCCGACGGCGCGCAAGGCGACCGCGCTGCTGCGCTCGGCACGGCCGCTCGCCGCGCCGCTGACGATCGCCGGCCTCTCCGCCCCGGTCCGCCGCGCCGCGCTCGCCGGGGCCGGCGCCGCCGGCTTCCCGCTGCTCGCCGCGCCCGCCGGCCCGGCCACCCCCTACGCGCCCTACGACCCGCTGCCCGGCACCTCGATCGCCGCCGCGATGGCCACCGGCGACCTCACGCTCGCCGCGATCGGCACCGTCAGCTACCGCGACGGCGACGCCATCTGGGCCTTCGGCCACGAGCTCGGCGCCGGCGGCCGCCGCTCCCTGCCGCTGCTCGACGCCTACGTGTACACGGTCATCGGCAACCCGCTCGGCAGCGTCGAGCTGACCACCTACAAGCTCGCCTCGGCCGGGCGGACGATCGGCACGCTCGACCGCGACGGCCTCTCCGCGATCGCCGGCCGGCTCGGCCCGGCACCGGCCGGGATCCCGGTGACGGTGCGGGCGCGCGACCGCGTCAGCGGCCGGCGGACGACGCTGCGCACCGAGGTCGCCGACGAGCGGTCGGTCGGCCTGGGCAGCCAGCTCGGCACGGTCGCCGGCTTCGCCGCCGCCGAGGCTACGGCGAGCGTGCTGCGCGCCGCTCCGCCGCGCCCGACGACGCGGCTCTGCGTCCGGGTCGCCGTCAAGCAGCGCAAGGCTCCGCTGCGCTTCTGCCAGCGCTACTTCGACTCCTTCGGGCCCTTCGACGACCTCTCGTCGGCGCTCGGGATGCTCACCGGCTACAAGTTCGGGCCGCTCGGCATCCGCTCGGTGGATGTCCGGCTGGCCGTCCGCCCGCGCGTCCGCGAGGCGTTCATCGTCGGCGTCCGGGCGCCGCGGCGGGTCACTCCCGGCGAGCGGATCCGCGTCGTGCTCACGCTGCGGCGCAGCCGCGCCGGCCTGACGCGCGTCGGCTTCCCGATGCGCGTGCCGCGCGGCCTGCGCCCGGGCCGGCGCGTGCTGTCGGTCCGCGGGCGCAACCCCGGCGGCGGCGGCCTGATCGAGTTCTTCGCGGCGCTGCTAGGCGGCGGAGGGCCGGGAGGCGGTGGCGGCCCGGCCCGCTCGGTCGGCGACCTGGCGCAGCGGTTCGCCACCTACGGCGAGCGCGAGGGCGTCAGCGCCACCTTCGCGCCGAAGGGACGCGGCCCCGTGGTCCACGGCGGCGGCGACCTGCTGATCCGCGGCCGCGGACAGGCCGCCGTGATCGTCGAGCGACGTTAGCCGCCGGCGGCCGTGAAGGCCTGCTCGACCGAGGTCGAGCGCTGGCCGCCGGAGGAGACCAGCAGCTTGAAGTCGTGCGGTTGGGTCGCCGCCTTGAGCGCGTCCTCCATCGCCACGCGCCCCTCCTGGACGTGCGCGAGCAGCGCCTGGTCGAAGGTCTGCATCCCGTAGTAGGAGCCCTCGGCGATCACCTCGGGCAGCTTGCCGGTCTCGTCGGGGTCGAGGATCATGTCGCGCACGCGCCCGGTCATCCGCAGGATCTCGCAGGTCGCTACCCGGCCGTTGCCGTCGGGGGTCGGGACCAGTCGCTGGGAGATGATCCCCTTCAGCGTGCCGGCGACCATCGCGCGCGCCTGGCGCTGCTCGGCCTCGGGGAAGAAGTCGATGATCCGGTTGACCGTCTCGGCGGCGTCGACGGTGTGCAGCGTCGAGAGCACGAGGTGGCCGGTCTCGGCGGCCGACAGCGCGGTGCGGACGGTCTCCTCGTCGCGCATCTCGCCGATCAGGATCACGTCGGGGTCCTGGCGCAGCACCCGCCGCAGCGCCCGCTTGAACGAGCCGGTGTCCTCGCCGACCTCGCGCTGGTTGACGATCGAGCGCTTGTCGGGATGGAGGAACTCGACCGGGTCCTCGATCGTGACGATGTGCTTGGCCGACGTCGAGTTGATCTGGTCGATGATCGCCGCCAGCGTGGTGGACTTGCCCGAGCCGGTCGTCCCGGTCAGCAGGATGATCCCGCGCTCCTCGTCTGCGAGCTGATGGACGGCGGGCGGGAGCATCAGCTCGTCGATCGTCTTGATCTGGATCGGGATCGCCCGGCAGACGATCGACACCGAGCCGCGCTGGCGGAACGCGTTGACGCGAAAGCGCGCCACGCCGGGGATCGCATAGGAGAAGTCGACCTCGCTCTCGGCGCGGAACTCCTCGAGCTTGCGCTCGTCGGTGAGCATCCGCAGGACGAGGTCCTCCATCACCTGCGGGGTCAGCGGCTCCTCGTCGGGCAGCGGCTCCAGCCGCCCGTAGCGGCGGATCGTCGGCGGCGAGGGGACCTTCAGGTGAAGGTCGGACCCCTCCTGCTCGACGAGCCTGCGCAGCGCCTGGTCGAGGTCGAACACCCCATCCCAATCGGCCGTGCGGCCCGGGTCCTTTAGCGCGCGGCGGCCAGGCTCAGTCGACGAAGTCCTGCATCTCGAGCGGCTCGAGCTCGAACCGCGGCGGCCGGTAGAACGTCGGCGGGGCGTCCAGCTCGGCGAGCATCCGCTCGCGCATCCGGCGCACGACGGCGGGATGGTCGCGCGCGACGTCGCGCCGCTCGCCGGGATCGGCCTGGATGTCGTAGAGCTGGCGGCCGCGCATCCGGTTGTCGGAGACCAGCGCCCAGCGGTCGTCGCGGACGAAGAAGTCGTTGGCGTAGCCGCCGTAGACGAAGTCGCGCGCGGGCATCCGCCCGCCGCCGCGGACCAGCGGCGTCAGGTCGGCCCCCTCGAAGCGGGCGGGCGGGCGCAGGCCGGCGAGCGCCATCAGCGTCGGCGGGATGTCCTGGGTTTGCGCGAACCAGTCGCTGGCCTGTCCGGCGCGGCCGTCGGGGGTGCGGACGATCAGCGGCACGTGGATCAGCTCGGGGTTGAGCAGCCAGGCCGACTTGCCGACCCAGTCGCGCTCGCCGACGTAGATGCCGTGGTCGCTGACCAGCGCGACGGTCGTGGTCTCGGCGAGGCCGAGCGCCTCGAGCTCGGTCAACAGCCTGCCGACCTGGGCGTCGACGAGCGTCACGGCGGCCTTGTAGGTGGCGGCGAGCCGCTCGAGCTCGGTCGCGGTGAGGCGGTCGGCGGTGCCGTAGGCGATGTCGCCGATGAACGTCTCGTCCGGGTCGCCGTACATCTCCCAGTAGCGGCGCGGGATCGCCCACGGCTCGTGCGGGTCGAAGCCGTCGACGACCATCATGAAGGGCTTGCGCGCGATGCCGAGCCGGCGACGCGGGTTGACGTTGCGCAGCGCCGTGATCGCCGCGTCGAAGACGCGCGCGGTGCCGGTCTCCGACTCGCGGATGTCGAGGCCGTCGGAACCGCCGTTCTGCTCGAGGAAGCCGTGCATGCCGGCGATCTCGTGGTCCCACTTGAGCATGTGGGCGGGCAGGACCCGGCGGGCGTCGGCGTCGGAGCCGGTCGGCGCCCGGCGCGCGCTGGCGACATGGCCGGGCACCGAGACGACGGTGTCGACGGTGCGGCGGAACGGCCGCAGCGCGCCGGAGAAGCCGATGAACGGGTTGTCGGTGACGTAGGTGGTGTAGTAGCCGGCGTCGCGGAACTCGTCGATCAGGGTGCGGGTGCCGGGCATGATCGGCGACCAGCCCGGGGATCGGCCAAGCCCGCTCCAGGGCCGCCAGTCGCGGAACGGGAAGACCCGCCGGCCGGTGAGGATCGTGCGGCGCATCGGCATCGTCGGCATCGCCTCGGGATAGACCCGCGTGAAGCGGGTCCCGCCGGCGGCGAGCGCGTCGATGTTGGGCGTGCGGACGGCGGTCGGCCCGTAGGCGCCGACGTGGTCGGGGCGCAACGAGTCGATCACGATCAGCAGGACGTTGTGATCGTTGCTGGCGTCGGCGGCTCCGACGCGCATCCCCGCGCCGAGGGCCACCGCACCCGCCGCGCCCGCGCCCGCGGCGAGCAGCCGCCTGCGCGTGAGCTTCCCGCCGCTCACCTAGCCGCTCCGCTGACCCGCGCCGCCATCACGTCAGCCAAGACCCCCGACGGCCCCCAAAGTCGCGCTCCTGAGGCGCGGAGAGCGAGCCTGCCAAGGAAGCAGGCCGCGATGCGTGCCTCGTGCACGTGAGCGGCCGATGACGCCGGCAGGCGACGCTATCCGCGCCTCAGCGCCTCAGGCGACGTCGCGGAGCTTCTGGGCCTCTGCGAGCGACTGCAGCTTCTTCAGCGACTGGTTCTCGATCTGGCGGATGCGCTCGCGCGTGACGTTGAAGGTCCGGCCGACCTCGTCGAGGGTGCGCGGGTGCTCGCCGCCGAGGCCGTAGCGCAACTCGAGGACGCGCCGCTCGCGGTAGCTGAGGTTCTCGAGCGCGTCCTTGAGGGCTTCCTTGGTGAGGATCTCGGCGGCGCGCTCGTAGGGCGACTCGGCCCGCTCGTCGGCGATGAACTGGCCGAACTCGGACTCCTCCTCGTCGCCGACCGGCTTCTCGAGCGATACCGGCGCCTGAGCGGAGCGCTTGATCGAGTCGACCTCCTCCGGGTCGATGCCGGTGACCTCGGCGATCTCCTCGGGGGTGGGCTCGCGCCCGAGCTCGGTGACGAGCTTGCGCTCGGCGCGGCCGATCTTGTTGAGCTTCTCGACGACGTGGACCGGGATGCGGATCGTGCGCGCCTTGTCGGCGAGCGCGCGGGCGATCGCCTGGCGGATCCACCAGGTCGCATAGGTGGAGAACTTGAAGCCCTTGCGGTAGTCGAACTTCTCGGCGGCGCGGACGAGGCCGAGCGTGCCCTCCTGGATCAGGTCGAGGAAGGGCAGGCCCTGGTTGCGGTAGTTCTTGGCGATCGAGACGACCAGGCGGAGGTTGGACTCGACCATCTTCTGCTTGGCGTCGAGGTCGCCGCGCTCGATCCGCTTGGCGAGGTCGACCTCCTCCTGGGCGGTGAGCAGCCGGACCTTGCCGATGTCCTTGAGGAACAGCTGGAGGCTGTCGGTGGTCATGTCCGGCTTGAGGTCGATCGTCGCCTTCTTGCGACGGCCGCGCTTGTCCGGAGCGCGCTCGACCTGCTGGGCTGCGGCCAGCGCCGGGTCGATCTCCTCGACCAGCTCGATCTCCGACTTCTCGATGAAGCCGTGGAGGTCCTCGATGTCACTCTCGTCGAGGTCGACCTCCTGGAGGGCGGTCGCGACCTCGGCGTAGGTCAGGACGCCGACCTGCCGCCCCTTCGTGATGAGCAGCTTTACCTCTTCGAGCTCCTGGAGTTCCCCAACCGACATGCAGTATCAACACCCTTGTCGCGGGCCCGCGGTCGCGCGTCGGGCCATTCAACAGACGTCCGCAAGCATAGCGGCGCGCCCGTGGGAGTCAAAAACTCGCGAGCGCGCCCTCGCGAGCGCTCCCCGCGCGCCTGCCAGCCCCCCTACTACTCCACGCCCCCGGGATCGATACACCCCCGGGGCGGGAAAGCTCAGCCGCTGGTCTTCTCGACCTTGATCAGCTCGGGGTTCTCGGGGTCGCCGAGCGCGACCTTGAGGCCGCCGGCCTTGGCCCGGTACATCGCCTGGTCGGCCACGTCGAGCAGGGCGTCGACGTCGTCGCCGTGCTCGGGGCAGGAGACGACGCCGATCGAGACCCCGACGGGAGCCTCGTCGCCGGTCTCGGCCTCGACGGCGTCGGCGATGCGCTGGGCGAGCGGCTCGGCGGCCGCGGCGGTCTGGTTGGTCGCCAGGACGCAGAACTCGTCGCCGCCGACGCGCGCGGCGGTGTCGGTGGTGCGGACCGTCCGCCGCATCGCGGTCGCGACCTGGACCAGCGCGCGGTCGCCGGCCTGGTGCCCGGCCGAGTCGTTGAGCCGCTTGAGCCCGTCGACGTCGAGCGCCAGCAGCGCGAAGGGGGTCTCGTAGCGCTTGTGCAGCGCGAGCGCCTGGCGGAGCTGGTCCTCGAGGTAGCGGCGGTTCGCCAGGCCCGTGAGCGGGTCGGTGTTGGCGAGCGACTCCAGGTCGCGGACCTGGCGCTCGACGAGACCTTCTACGGCCACGGCCTGGAGCGTGCCGACGGCCTCGGCGAGGTCGAGCGCGAGGTCGGCGAATCCGTCGACGTCGAGACCGTCGGGGTCGTCGGCGAGCCGGCGCAGGATCGCCGCCTGGACCGCGGTCAGGTCGCGCGAGAGCTCGGCCGCGGACCGCTCGCGCGCGTCGCGCAGGTCCGCGATCCGGGTCGCCCGCTCGCGCGCCCCGCTGGGCAGCCGGTCGGGGTCGCGGCCACCGGCGGCGGCGAGCTCGAGCACGTCGCCGATCAGCTCGGGCAGCTCGGCGGCGAGCCGCTCGGTCGGGAGGCCCTTGATCTCCTCGAGCGAGGCGCGCTCGATCAGCCGGACCAGCCACGCCTTGGCAAGCTCGTCGCGCTCGCGGTCGAGCCGCGCGAGCGGGCCGCGGAGGGAGGTCGGTCGGCGGAGGTCTCTGGGATCGGGCACGGTCTCGGCGGCGTCGCGGGCGCCTGCTCGCACTGTAAGACCACTCGCGGCGGCAATCCATTTCCTCTGCCACTTTGCGCAGCTTCGGGAGCCGGTCGGCGGGTATCGTGACCGCCGATGAGGCGACGCGATCCCAGGCGGTGGCTGCGCGGCCGCCGCCAGGCGCGCGCGCGTGTGCGGATCGTCCGCGAGACCCAGCCCGAGCCGGCTCCCGACGGCAGCGTGACCAGTCGGCAGGTCGCCGACGTGACGCTGCCGCGCGCCGAGCTGGACCGGATCTGGACGCCGGTCTACCTCGAGCGGCTCGCGCGCACCTACTGGCGCTTCCTCACCCGGATCTCGCTCGGGCTGCTGCGCGTGCTCTACACCGACAGCTCGCGCGAGATCGTGCTGCTCGGCCGTCCGCTGACGCTGCTGCGCTTCCGCGTGCCGGAGTACGACACCCACGCCGACGGCGGCTCGGTGACGTGGCGGATCGACCGCGGCCTGCTCGTGGCGCCGGCGGGGCGCGGCCGCGGGTATCTGCGGATCGCGGTCGAGCGGCCACCCGCGGCGCCGTCGGACGGCCCCGAGGTGACGGGTCGGGTCACCTCCGAGGTCGCGAACTTCTACCCGGCGATCGCCGGCTGGGGCTGGTTCGCGCGGATCGGTCGCTACGTCTACGCGGCGACCCAGCTGCGCATCCACGTGGTGATCACCCACGCCTTCCTGCGCAGCCTCGCGCGGCTCGACCTGGCCGAGAGCCGGGTCGGCGCGCTGGCGACGGCGCCCGACGCGGAGCCCGCCGAACCGCCGAACCGCCGAACCGCCGGGAGCTAGTCGACGCGCGAGCCCATCAGGGCGCGCAGCTTCGGCCGGTCGTGGGTGGCGCTGATGCGGCGCACGGTCCCCGAGCGCGAGCGCATCACCAGCGACTCGGTCGTCGCTCCCTGGGCGGTGAAGCGGACGCCGGCGAGCATGTCGCCGTCGGTCACCCCGGTCGCCGAGAAGAAGACGTCGTCGCCGGCGACGAGCCGGTCGGTGTCGAGGATCTCGGTGACGTCGTAGCCGCCTTCGGCCGCCGCCGAGCGCTCCCCGTCGTCGCGTGGCCAGAGCCGGCCGATGATCTTGCCGCCGATGCACTTGATCGCCGCCGCCGACAGGACTCCCTCCGGCGTGCCGCCGATCCCCCAGAGCAGGTCGACGGGCGAGTCCTCGGTGACCGCGATCAGCGCCGCCGAGACGTCGCCGTGCGGGATGAAGCGGATCCGCGCGCCGGCGTCGCGGATCTCGCGGACCGCCTCGTCGTGGCGCGGGCGGTCGAGCATGATCACCATCACGTCGCCGATCGGCGTCCCCTTCTCCTTGGCGATCAGCGCGAGCGTCTCGCCGAGCGGCCGGTCGAGGTCGAGCAGGTGGGCGAGCGAGCGCGAGGTCGCCATCTTCTCCATGTACACGCACGGGCCCGGGTCGAACATGGTGCCGCGCTCGGCCAGCGCGATCACCGCGAGCGAGTTCGGCAGGCCGCGGGCGCAGAGGTCGGTGCCCTCGAGCGGGTCGACGGCGATGTCGACCAGCGGCGGTGAGCCGTCGCCGATCCGCTCGCCGTTGTAGAGCATCGGGGCCTCGTCCTTCTCCCCCTCGCCGATCACCACGGTGCCGTCCATCCGGACCGTGTCGAGCATCAGCCGCATCGCGTCGACGGCGGCGCCGTCGGCGGACTCCTTCTGGCCGCGCCCGGTCCAGCGCGAGGCCGCGATCGCGGCGTACTCGGTGGTGCGCACGAGCTCGAGCGCGAGGTTGCGATCGGGGGCCGGCGCGGAGGGTGACTCGCTCATGCGCGGACCATATGTGAAGCCGCTTCACAGGGTCGTTGGAGCGGCCCTCTAGGCTTGCCCGCGTGCTGCGCGACCGTTACCGGGACGCACTGGCCGAGGGACGAGAGCGGACGCTCGCGCTCGTCGAGCCCGTCGCGGCCGACGACCTCGACCGGGTCCATTCGCCGCTGATGTCGCCACCGGCGTGGGACCTCGGCCACATCGCCGCCTTCGAGGACCTCTGGCTGTGCGTGCGCGCGGGCGGCATGGAGCCGCTGCGGCCCGACCTGATGGCCGTCTACGACGCCGCCGAGACCCCGCGCGCGCACCGCGGCGACATCCCGTACCTGCGCCGCGACGACGCGCTCGAGTACCTCGCCGCGGTCCGCGGGCGGGCGCTCACGGTGCTCGACCGCGTCGACCTCGGTCCGGACTCCGACCCGCTCAACGCCGGCGGCTTCGTCTGGGACCTGCTGATCCAGCACGAGCACCAGCACGACGAGACGATCCTCCAGACGCTGGCGCTCGCCGAGCCGGGCGTCTACGACCCCGGCCGCGTGGCCGGCAGCCGGCGCGACCGCCCCGACGGCAGCGCGCCGGAGGCCGGCGGCGCGATCGAGCTCGCCGCCGGCGAGCACCCGATCGGCGACGCCGGCGCGGCCTTCGCCTACGACAACGAGCGCCCGCGCCACACCGCGACGGTCGGCTCCGTCGCCGTCGGAGCCCGACCGGTGACCAACGGCGAGTACGCGGAGTTCGTCGCGGCGGGCGGCTATGGGCGCCGGGAGCTGTGGACCGCGGACGGGTGGGAGTGGCGCGAGCGCGAGGGCGTCGAGCGGCCGCTGTACTGGACCGACGACGGTCGCGAGCGGCGCTTCGACCGCGTCGCGCCGCTCGACCCGGGGCTGCCGGCGATGCACGTCAGCTGGTTCGAGGCCGACGCCTACTGCCGCTGGGCCGGCGGCCGCCTGCCGACAGAGGCCGAGTGGGAGGCCGCCGCCGCGCTGGCGCCCGGCCCGCCGCGCGGCAACCTCGACCAGCTCGACTTCGGCCCCGGGCGGTCGGGAGCGTTCGTCGGCGACTGCTGGGAGTGGACGGCGAGCGAGCTGACCGGCTATCCCGGCTTCCGCGCCTATCCGTATCCCGAGTACTCGGAGGTCTTCTTCGACGCCGGCTACCGCGTGCTGCGCGGCGCCTCGTGGGCGACGCGGCCGTCGGTCGCGCGGGAGACCTTCCGCAACTGGGACCTGCCGCAGCGGCGACAGATCTTCGCCGGGCTGCGCTGCGCACACGACATCGAGGAGCAAGGGTGACCACCACGTCGGAGATCACGATCGAGCGCTGCGCCCCCGTCGACGAGCCCGACGCGATCGCCGCCGAAGTGCGCGACGGCCTCACCCGCGCGCTCAAGGAGCTGCCGCCGAAGTACTTCTACGACGAGCGCGGCTCGCAGCTCTTCGACGCGATCACCGCGCTGCCGGAGTACTACCCGACGCGCTGCGAGCGCGAGATCCTCAACCGCCGCGCGCCGGAGATCGTCGCGGCGACCGGCGCGCGCGAGCTGGTCGAGCTCGGCTCGGGGACGGCGTCGAAGACGCGCGCGCTGCTCTACGCGATGGCCGGCGCCGGGACCCTGCACCGCTACGTCCCCTTCGACGTCGACCCGTCGGTCGTGGAAGCGTGCGCGGAGGAGCTGACCGAGCTCTACCCGGGCCTCGCGGTCCACGGGGTCGTCGGCGACTTCGGCCGCGACCTCGACCGCATCCCCACCGGCGAGCGGCGGCTGTTCGCTTTCCTCGGCGGGACGATCGGCAACCTCTATCCCGCCGAGCGGGCCGCCTTCCTCGCCCGCGTCGCGCGGCTGATGGGCCCCGGCGACCGGCTCCTGATCGGCACCGACCTGGTCAAGGACCGGGCGCTGCTGGAGGCCGCCTACAACGACAGCGCCGGGGTGACAGCGGAGTTCAACCGCAACGTGCTGCGCGTCCTCAACGCGAACCTGGAGGCCGACTTCGACCCGGCCGCCTTCGAGCACGTCGCGTTCTTCGACGAGGCCAACTCGTGGATCGAGATGCGGTTGCGCGCCAAGGGCGCCCAGACGGTGCGGATCGCCGGCGCAGCGCTCGAGGTGACCTTCGAGGACGGCGAGGAGCTGCGCACCGAGATCAGCTCGAAGTTCACCCGCGACGCCGTCGCGCGCGAGCTGGACGGCGCGGGCCTGCGCCTCGACGCCTTCCACACCGACGGCGGCGGGCTGTTCGGCCTGGCCGTCGCGTCGTTGGTAAGCTGACGTCAGAGTATCGGCCCTGCGGCGGCTCCGGCGGCCGCGACGAGACTCGTTCCGAAGCGACTGGCTGACTGGCCAATCAAGGGTCGCGTAGAGTCCCCACCATGAACATCGAAGGAATCGGCGCGATCGTCTCCGGCGGCGCGTCCGGGCTCGGCGAGGCCACCACCCGTGCCCTCGTGCAGGCCGGCGCGCGCGTAGCGATCGCCGACGTCAACGACGAGAAGGCCGAGGCGCTGGCCGGCGATCTCGGCGACGCCGCGCTCGCCGTCCACTGCGACGTCACCTCCGAGGAGGAGACCCAGGCGGCCGTCGCGGCCGCCGTCGACGCCTTCGGGCCGCTGCGGCTCGCGGTCGGCTGCGCCGGCGTCGGCTGGCCGGAGAAGGTCGCCTCCAAGCGCGGACCGCATCAGCTGCTGCCGTTCGAGACCGTCGTCCGGATCAACCTGATCGGGACGTTCAACCTGCTCCGCCTCGCCGCGGCGGCGATGTACGACAACGAGCCCGACGGCGAGGGCGAGCGCGGCGCGGTCGTGATGACCGCCTCGGTCGCCGCCTTCGACGGCCAGATCGGCCAGGTCGCCTACTCCGCCTCGAAGGGCGGCATCGTCGGGATGACGCTCCCCGCCGCGCGCGACCTCGCGCCGCGCGGGATCCGCGTCTGCACGATCGCACCGGGGCTGTTCGACACGCCGCTGCTCGCCGCGCTGCCCGAGCCCGCGCGCGAGGCCCTCGGCGCCGGGGTTCCCTTCCCGCAGCGGCTCGGCCGCCCCGCGGAGTACGCCCAGCTCGCGATCTCGATCGCCGAGAACCCGATGCTCAACGGCGAGACGATCCGCCTCGACGGCGCGCTGCGGATGCCGCCGAAGTAGCACCACGCCTCTAAACGGACCAACGAAGAACAGGGAGACGCCAGCCATGCCCGAAGCAGTCATCGTCGACGCCCTCCGCACGCCGATCGGTCGTGCGTTCAAGGGCTCGCTCGCCTCGCTCCGCCCCGACGACACCGGCGCCTTCGTCGTCGACCAGCTCCTCGAGCGCAACCCGGGCGTCGACCCGGCCGCCGTCGAGGAGGTCGTCGCCGGCTGCGGACTGCCCCAGGGTCGCCAGGCGTTCAACATCGGCCGGCTGATCGCGCTGCTGTCGGAGAAGCTGCCGCAGGAGGTCAACGGCTCGACGGTCTCGCGCTACTGCGCCTCCGGCCTCGACGCGATCCGGATCTCCGCCAACAACGTCAAGGCGGGCCAGGGCGACATCTACATCGCCGCAGGGGTCGAGTTCGTATCCCAGTACAACGAGCGCCAGGAGGCGGCGGGGCTCGCCGACCAGAACGAGAAGCTCCAGGGCAAGGAGCCGGGCCAGCCCGACGTCTACATCCAGATGGGCGAGACGGCGGTCAACGTCGCCAAGCGTTACGGCGTCAGCCGCGAGGCGATGGACGAGTACGCCCAGCGCTCACAGGAGCTGGCGGTCGCATCGCAGGAGAACGGCTTCTTCGACCGCGAGATCGTGCCGGTGACGCTCGCCGACGGCACCGTGGTCAGCAAGGACGACGGCCCGCGCGCCTCCTCCTCGCTGGAGAAGCTGGCGTCGCTCGACGAGGCGTTCCCGGGCGGAGGCGGCGTGACCGCCGGCAACTCGTGCCCGCTCAACGACGGCGCCGCCGCGGCGCTGATCATGTCCGACGCCAAGGCCAAGGAGCTCGGGTTGACCCCGCGCGCGCGGATCGTGACGGCGGCCACCTGGGGCAACGAGCCCGAGTACATGGGCGTCGCCCCGATCGGCGCGATCAAGAAGGCGCTCGACCGCGCCGGCATGACGATCGCCGACGTCGACACCGTCGAGCTCAACGAGGCGTTCGCCGCCCAGGTGATCCCGATCATGGACGAGTGCGGCATCCCGCTCGAGAAGATGAACCCGCACGGCGGCGCGATCGCGCTCGGCCACCCGTTCGGGCAGACCGGCGTGCGGATCATGACCACGCTGCTCAACGGCCTCGAGTCCGACGACAAGACGGTCGGCCTCGAGACGATGTGCGTCGCCCAGGGCCAGGGCGAGGCGATGATCGTCGAGCGGCTCTCCTAGCCGGACCGGCTCGGTGACAGTCCGCCGCCTTCCGAAACCGGGCGGCGGACTCACCACCCGCACAATCGGTCGCAGTTCCGCGTCTGTCCGGTAGCCAGGCCCATTTTCCCTGCAAAATGGGCTTTCTATTTTGCGACTGAGCGGTAGACTGATCTGCGCATGGTCGCCGCGCGCTTCCCCTTCTCCGCCAACTATCGTCGCCATACGCCCACGGCGACCGAGCTGCTCATGCGAATCTCAGCCGCACTCGGGACGATCCGGGGCGCACGAGTGCTGCCAGCGGCGGCGGACCAGTTACGTGCCTCCGCGAAGGCGGGGACCGTTCACTTCTCCAACCTCATCGAGGGCAACCTGCTGCCGTACGTCGAGGCGGAGCGTGCGGCACGTCGTGTCCTCAACCCGGACAGCAGGGCGAAGATCGAGCTCATCAACTATGTCGCCGCGCTGGACCTGGTCGACCAACGGATGGCCGCGGGCGCGCTCCACCTGACTCCGGACCTCCTGCGAGAGGTCCACCGCGCCCTCACACGAGGCCTTGGACGCGATGAAGACCCGCACTTCAAGCCCTACCACGAGGGCGAGTGGCGAGATGGCGCGGCTCTCGTCGTCGACCGCCTGACCGGGCAGGTGATGCACGAGGGCCCGCCCCCGGGCGAGGTTCCCGCGCGGGTCGAAGCGATGCTCCGTTGGATCGGTGACCGACTCGACCGCGGGACCGAGCCTCCGTTCGTGCTCGCGGGGGTCGCCCACTATGGGGTCACCGACATACACCCGTTCGCCGACGGTCGCGCCGCGCGCATCATGCAGACCGCGCTGCTGGTCAAGGCCGACGTCCTTCCGGGGCGCATGTTCTCGTTCGAGCGCTACTACGCGGAGGACCGAGGCGCCTACTACGACGCGCTGCGCTCGGTTCGCCGGAACACCCTCAACATGGAGTCATGGCTGGAGTACTTCCTGACCGGCCTCGCCGACGAGTACGAACGGATCGCCACGACGGTCTCCGACCTCAGTCAGCTCGTCGGCGCCAGCGGCCCGGACCCCCTCCGCCTGAGCGCGACGCAGGAGCGGGCACTCACAAGACTCCGCATCGAGGGACGGCGCGAGTTCTCCCGACGCGACTACGAGAACGCGTCCGGCCTCGGCCGTAGCGCCGCCGGCGGGGAGATCGCCGAGTTGGCTCGACACGGGATCCTCATACCGCGCGGTGCGGGGACAGCGGCCCGGTATGCCTTCTCCTCGCCGCCCGGCGACCGCGCCCCCGGTGGTCGGCCACGACGCGGGCGCAAGCCGACGTGGACCGACGCAGCCATCGAAGCGGAGCTGCGCTCGTTCCTGGACGGTCGCTCGTCCTGGCCGACCCGTGACGAGTTCAGCGCCGCCGGGAAGCTCGGTCTCTACTCGGCCGCCAGCCGCCGCGGGACGATCGGGCGCTGGCGGGCCCATTTCGGACTCTGAGCGCCGCGCTCAGGGCGCGGCGGCGGGCTCGCGGACGAAGCGCTCGATCAGCTCGGCGAGGCGGGCCGGCTCGTCCTCCATCGAGAAGGTCCGCGCGCCCTCGATCAGCTCCAGCCGGCTGTTCGGCAGCACCGCCGCCAGCTCGTGGGCGTGCGCGACCGGGAAGACGCGGTCCTCCGCCGACCAGGCGATCAGCGCCGGCCGGTCGAAGCCGCCCAGCAGGTCCGCGGCGCGGCGCGTCTGGGCTGGGTCGAGGCCGAGGATCAGCCGGCGGGCGTCGTCGCGGACGGCGCGGTCCTCGATCGCCGGATAGACGTAGGAGTCCTGGGCCGCGCGGTCGATCGGCCGGGTGGTCAGCCAGCCGAAGGCCAGCGGCGACCGGAGCATCGGCCCGAGCCGCATCGACTGGAGCATCAGCCCCATCAGCGGCGGGACGCGGGCGATCAGCTCGAGGTAGCGGAACAGCTTCGGAGGGAAGTCGTCGCGGAAGTCGCACGACGTCAGCACGAGCCGGCCGACGCGCTCCGGCCGCGTGGTGACGAGCATCTGGCAGAGCGCGCCGCCGGTGTCGTTGCCGACCACGGTCGCGTCCTCGAGGCCGAGCGCCTCGAGCGCGTCGGCGACGAGCTCCGCCATCGCCGGCGGGTCGACCGCCGTGCCCGGCGCGAGCGGCAGGTTGTGCGCGCCGAGCGGGAGGTCGAGCGTCACGCAGCGGTGCTCGGGCGCGAGGCGGGCGACGACCTTGCGCCAGAGGTTCGCGTTGACGAGGAAGCCGTGCACGAAGACGATCGCCGGCCCCTCGCCGACGTCGTGATAGGCGATCCGGCCGTGGCGCAGGTCGAGCGTGCGCGCCGGGCCGAGCGCGGGGTCGCGCCAGCGCCGTCGGTCGGTCGTCGTCGTGGTCGTGGTCATCGCGCTCCCCTTCGCTGGCCTGCGGACGGTCGCCGTACAACATACATACTGCCTGTATGTGTTTCAAGCGGTTAGGGTCCATGCCGTGGCCGAGACCCGCCGGAGACCCCGCGCCGACCGCTCCGAGGCCACCCGCGCCAAGCTCGTCGCGGCGGCGCGCGAGCTGTTTCGCGAGCACGGCTACGGCGGCGTCGGCACCGAGGAGGTCGTCCGCCGGGCCGACGTCACGCGCGGCGCCCTCTACCACCACTTCGCCGACAAGCGCGACCTCTTCCGCGCCGTCCACGAGCAGGTCGAGGCCGAGACGATCGCCGCGATCGCCGCCGAGATGGAGTCCGCCGAGACCCCCTACGCCCTGCTCGAGACCGGGATCCGCTCCTTCCTCGACGTCTGCACCGACCCGGCGGTGACCCGCATCACGCTGATCGACGCGCCGCCGGTGCTCGGCTGGGCGGAGTGGCGCGAGATCGACATGCGCCACGGGCTCGGGCTCGTCGTCGCCGGGCTGCAGGGGGCGATCGACGCGGGTGCGCTCGCCCCGCGCCCGGTCGTGCCGCTCGCCCACCTGCTCGTCGGGGCGATGGGCGAGGCCGGGATGATGATCGCCAACGCCGACGACCCGGAGGCGGCGCGCGCCGAGGTCGAGCCGGCGCTGCTCGGCCTGCTCGAGGCGCTGCGCGCCTGAGACCGCTCAGCCGGCGTCCGGCGGCGCCGGCACGAGCGGGAAGTCGCCCGACGGCTGGTCGAGCAGCTCGAACAGCCGCCCCAGCCGCGTCGGGTCGCCGGTGATCGCGATGCGACCCTCGCCCAGCAGCGCCGGCAGGTCGGCGGTGCCGGCGACGATCGCGTCGAGGACCGCGCGGTCGAGCTCGATCGTCGCGTCCGGCTCGCCCTCGCGCGGTCCGGGCCGGTGGTGGAGCACGCCGTTGGAGACCGTGACCGCGTGGCGCTCGCCGACGTCGCCGAACACCCAGTCGACGGCGATCTCCTCCCCGGCCGCCCGCTCGCCGTCGAGCCGGATCGCCATCGCGGCGAAGATCCGGTCGGTCCCCAGGCCGGAGACCATGTCGAGCGGCGGGCGGACCATCCCCCCGCCGGCCGGACCCTCGCGCAGCTCGCGCGCGCCAGTCAGGAAGAAGTTGCGCCAGGTCGCGTTCTCGGCGCCGTAGCCGAGCTGGGTCAGGGCGGCGGCGGCGAGCTCGCGCGCCCCGTCGTGGTCCGGCCGCGCCCGCAGCACGTGGTCGAGCACCTCGGCGACCCAGCGGAAGTCGCCGTCGGCGAACGCCCCACGAGCGCGCTCGACGACCGCGTCGGGGCCGCCCATGTACTCGACGTAGCGGCGCGCCGCAGCGTCCGGCGGATGTGGCCACAGGTGGGCCGGGTTGCCGTCGAACCAGCCCATGTAGCGCTGGTAGATGCCCTTGACGTTGTGGCTGACCGAGCCGTAGTAGCCGCGGCAGTGCCACTCGCGCTCGAGCGCCGGCGGCAGCTCGAGCCGCTCGGCGATCTCGGCACCGCTGTGGCCGCGGTTCATCAGCCGGACGGTCTGGTCGTGCAGATAGGCGTAGAGGTCGCGCTGGAGGCCGAGGAAGCGGGCGATCCCCGCCTCGCCCCAGGTCGGCCACTGATGGCCGGCGAAGAGCGCGTCGGCACGGCCGCCGAAGCGCGTCAGCGCGTCGTCGAGCGAGTCCGCCCAGAGGCGGGCGTCGCGCACCTCGGCGCCGCGCGGAGTGATCACGTTGTGGAGGTTGCGGGTCGCGTTCTCGGCGACGCAGAGCGCCCGCTGGCCGCACAGCAGGAAGTTCATCTCGGCCGGCGCCTCGGTGCCCGAGACGATCTGGAACTCCAGCTCGATCCCGTCGACGACCTCGGTCTGGCCGGTCGCGACGATCTCGACCGTCGGGGCGATCAGGGTGATCGTCCCGCGCGAGGTGGCGTAGCCGAGGCCGCAGGTCACCTGCCCCTCGGGGCCGGGCTCGAGTAGCGAGCCGTACATGTAGGCGGCGCGGCGGCTCATCGCGGTGCCGGCGAAGAGGTTCTCCGACACCGCGTGGTGGAGGAACCCCTCCGGGGCGAGCACCGGCACCTCGCCGGCCGCGACGGACGCGGCGTCGACGACCCCGCGCGCGCCGCCGAAGTGGTCGACGTGGGAGTGGGTGTAGAGCAGGCCGGTGACCGGGCGATCGCCGCGGTGGGCGCGGTAGAGCGCCAGCGCAGCCGCCGCCGTCTCCGCCGAGATCAGTGGGTCGATCACCAGGACGCCGCGCTCTCCCTCGACGATCGTCATGTTCGAGAGATCGAGGCCGCGCACCTGGTAGACGCCCTCGACGACCTCGAACAGCCCGTGCAGGCGCAGCAGCTGGGCCTGGCGCCAGAGGCTCGGATTGACGGTCTCGGGGCGGTCGCCGTCGAGGAACTCGTAGGCGGACACGTCCCAGACGACACGACCGTCGGTCGCGGCGACCAGCTCCGGCGACAGCGGCGCGACCAGCCCGCGCGCGGCGTCCTCGAAGTCGGAGCGGTCGCCGAACGCCAGCCGCAGCTCGATCGCCTCGTTGGCGGCCGCGACCGCCGGCTCCACCCCTGCCTGATCCATCCCCTGCCTCCCCCGCCGCGCGGCGGTCTCTCCTACGTCGTCAGCACGATCTTGCCGAGCTTTCCACCGGCGGTGAAGCGCTCGTAGGCCTCCGCCGCCTCGGCGAGCGGGAACTCGGCCGCGACCGGCACCCGCAGCGCCCCGGACCGAAACAGCGGCAGCACCTCGGCCTCGACCCGCCGCATCGCCAGCGCCTTCTCCTCCAGCGGGCGGGCGCGCAGCGTCGAGCCGGAGATCCGGCCGCGCTTGCCCATCAGCGCCACGAGGTTCAGCTCGGCCTTGATCCCGGCGCCGACGCCGATCACGACGATCCGCCCGCCGGTCGCCAGCGCTCTCAGGTCGTCGGGAACGTTCGGGCCGCCGACCAGCTCGAGCACGACGTCGAACGGACCGTGCTCGCCGAAGCCCTCGGGCGCGACCGCCTCGGCGCCCAGCTCCGCGACCGCGGGCCGCAGCGCCTCGTTCCGGACGGTCGCCGTCACGCGCGCGCCGGCCGCGCGGCCGAGCTGGACCGCCGCGGTGCCGACGCCGCCCGCCCCGCCGTGGACGAGCAGCCGCTCGCCCGGACGCAGCTCGCCCTGGCCCATGATCGCGTCGTGGGCGGTGACGAACACCTCGGCCAGACCGCCGGCCGCCGGCCAGTCGAGCTCCTCGGGGACCGGCATCGCCGCACGCTCGTGGAGCACCGCAAGCTCAGCCTGCCCGCCGCCGCCGACGATCGCCATCACCCGGTCGCCGACGGCGAAGCGCTCCGCCCCCGGCCCGCGCTCGACCACCTCTCCGGCCAGCTCGAGGCCGGGGATGTCCGGCGGCGACCCGGGCGGCGCCGGATAGGCGCCCTTGCGCTGGAGGATGTCGGCTCCGTTGATGCCCGCCGCCCGGACGGCCACGAGGATCTCCCCGGGCCCGGGGGTCGGGTCGGGGCGCTCGGCGATCGCCAGCTCCCCGTCGGCGACTGTCACGGCTCGCATGCGGGGCAGCCTATTCGCTGCGCCCCCGCGGGCCGGGCGCGGCCGCCCACCGCTTCAGCCAGAGCGGGCCCGCGCCGATTGACGCTCAGGAGCCGAGGAAGCAGAATCGGCCGTGACCACCCAATCGACAAGGGGGACCTTCTCTCCATGGAGGCTTCGGGAGCACCACGACAGGGCACCGGCTGGGCGGCGTTCGCCGCCACGATGATGCTCGTCGTCGGCACCTTCAACGTCATCTGGGGCTTCGTCGCCCTGGTCGACGACAACTACTTCCAGAACGACTCGCTGCTGCTGTGGAGCCTCAACTCCTGGGGCGCGATCCACATCGTCATCGGCGCGCTGCAGCTGCTGACCTCGCTGCTGATCTTCAGCGGCTCGGGCGCCGGCGCGGTGCTGGGGATCATGTTCGCCTTCGTCAGCGCGATCGGCGCCCTGCTGGCGATCGGCGCCTACCCGATCTGGTCGGTGATCATCATCGTGATCGACGGCCTGGTGATCTACGCCCTGACCGTCTACGGCTACGCGTTCAGGACCGACTGACCGCCGGCGCGCGCGGCCGCCACGGAGCTGGCGGCCGCGGCGCTAGGCGCCGCCGTACCTTCGCCGCTGCATCGTCACGCCGACGAGGCCGAGCGGCAGGGGCAGCCAGTACTGGAACAGGCGGTAGGCGAACGTCGCCAGGACCGCCGCGCCCGCGCCGACCCCGGCGAGCGCGAGCGTCGCGGTCAGCCCGGCCTCGACGAAGCCGAGGCCGCCGGGAGTGACCGGGATCTGCGCCAGCACCTGGGCGGCGCAGAACGCGAGCAGCACCAGCGCCGGGCGTGGCGTCGACCCGACCGCGGCGAGCGCCGCGAGCAGCGTCCCGTAGTCGAAGGCCCAGCGGCCGACCGTCGCGGCCAGCGCGCGCTTCCAGCGCGGGCCGAGCGTGGCGAGGATGCGGTCGCGCTCGAGCAGCAGCCGGTCGGCGAGCCCGACCAGCGGCGGCGACCGCCGCCGCAGGCGGTTGCGGACGCGCTGGATCGTCATCCCGACCCAGGCGAGCGGCGCGTCGAAGGCGAGCAGGACCGCGCTGACCGCGAACAGGGCCCCGAAGACGACGAGACCGAGCACCGTCGCCTCGACGAGGCTGGCGTCGACGCCACCGCGGATCAGCGTCGGGATCGTCAGCACCGGCAGCGCCAGGACGACGCCGAAGGTCAGCAGGTTCGCGGCCGTGAGGCCCGCGACCGCGCGGGCGCGCTCGATCCCCGCCTGGACGAGCATCTTGTACTGCAGCGCCGCGCCGACCGCCCCGCCGCCGGGAGCGACCCGGGCGAGCGCGTTGCCGGCGAGCTGGGAGGCGATCACCGGATACCACTCGCGGGTGTGGATCGAGAGCCGCTGCAGCTCCCATAGGCAGGCCAGCGATGCGCCCTGCAGCAGCGCCATGCCCGCGAGCCACGCCGGCGCCAGGCGGTCGATGTCCTCCCAGGAGCCGAGCACCTCGAGCAGGCTCGGCGCGACGAGGTAGAGCGAGATGCCGGTGATGGTCAGCCAGATCAGCGTCCGGCGCAGGCTGCGGCCCGCCGGCTCCTCGACCTGGCCGCGCTCGATCTCGTGCTCGACGTCGGCGCGCAGCTCGACGGCTCGCTCGAGCCGGTCGCCGATCCTCTCGTGGCCGGCCATCGCGCAGAGGTTACGGGCGGCCGCGGAGCGCCTCGCCGCGGCGCCGGTAGGCGGCGACCGCGACCGCGAGGGTGACCGTGAACGGCTCGCCGAGCGCGGCCACCCGGCGATCGATCTCGGCCGGCTCGAGGTGGCGGGCGCTCGGCCCCATCGCGACGATCTGGCCGAGCGCCGTCCGGTCGAGCTCGAGCGACGCCCGGACCGACACTCCCGCCGCGGGCGCGAACGCCCCGTCCAGCTGTCCGGCGACGCGCTCGCGCTTGCGCTCCGGCACGGTCAGCATCCCGAGGGCGGCGACGGCCTCGGCGAGGTGGCCCGGCTCGGGGGTCGCCACCACGAGCGCCCCGCCCGGCGCCACGACGCGCGCGAGCTCGGCCGGGTCGCGCGGGGCGAAGACGCTCAGAGCGACCGCGGCCGCGCCGTCGCGCAGCGGCAGCCCGCCCCAGGCGTCGCAGCCGACGGCGGCCGCACGCGGGTGGGCGCGGGCCGCGGCGCGCAGCGCGTGCTTGGAGATGTCGAGCGCGATGCCGCGCCGCTCGGGCAGGCGGTCGAGGACCGCCGCGAGGTGGTGGCCGGTGCCGGCGCCGACGTCGACGACCGCGCCGGCGGGGGCGTCCGGTCCCGCGAGGGCCGCGGCCGCAGCGTCGGCGAGCGCGTCGCTGACCGCGGCGAAGTGGCCGGCCCCGAGGAAGTCGGCCCGGGCGCGGACCATCGCGGCGGTGTCGGCGCTTCCGGTGCGCGCGTTGCCCGGCAGCAGGTTGACGTAGCCCTGGCGAGCGACGTCGAAGACGTGACCGCTCGCGCAGCGGACACTGCCGTCGTCGAGGGTCAGGGTGCCGGAGCAGTGCGGGCAGCGGAGGGCGTCGATCGCGTCGGCGAGCACCGCGCCAGACTACGGCCGCGGCGTCGCGCCGGCGTCGCGCGGTGCGAAGCTCGCGACCGCGTCGAGCACCTCGCGCGCGAGGCGGCCACCGTCGCGCGGGTCGTTCGGCGTCGCCTCGACGCGAACGACGACCTCGTCGCCGTCGAACTCCTCGAGCGCCACGTGCGGCTCGCGCTTGGTGCTGACGCCGATCGCGCGGTCGATCGCCCGCTGGACCGCCTCGGGGTCGACGCCGAACGGCAGCCGGGCGCGCATGTCGACGGCGGCCGGCTCCCGCCGCGGGCGCGCGGACATCGTCAGCGCGGTGTTGTTCGGGACGAGCACCAGGTCGTCGCCGTCGTGCATCGTCACGTAGAGCAGGCCGTGGGCGGCGACGGTGCCCTCGACGTCCATGCCGAAGCCGGCGAAGCGGACCCGGTCGCCGACGCGGAACGGTCGCGCCGCGAGCAGCACGATGCCGGCGAAGATGTTGCCGATCGTCTGCTGGGCCGCGAGGCCGACGACGATCGCGGTGAAGCCGGCTCCCGCGGCGAGCGTGGTCGGCGGGATCCCCGCGAGGCGGAGGCTGACGAGCACGGCGGCGGCGAGCAGGCCGAGTTGGATCGCGAAGCCGACCACGCCGGCGGTTCCGACGTCGAGGCCCCGGGTCAGACGCGGCTGCAGCGCCCGGGCGACGTTGCGCGCCACCGACCAGCCGAGCAGCATCAGCACCGCCGCGGTCGCGAGCCGGATCGGGCGGTCGATGCCGAAGAGCTCGCGCCGGTAGGCGTAGGCGACCCCGAGGATCGCCAGCAGCCCGATCAGCAGCGGCAGCTGGCGCCGCGCCCGCCGCGCCGCCTCCGCCGCCTGCGCGCGCAGCGCCCAGGAGGGTATGCGCCGCATCCGGTGACGCAGCGGCAGCCGTGCCGCGCGGCCGTTGCCATTGCCGTTGCCATTTCCGTTGCCGTCGACGATCTCCACCCCCGTCCGCCTTCCCGCAGCCCGCCGACCGGTAAACGTGGGGGGGCCTCTACCAGGGCAGCACCTGCACCCGACGGCCACGCCGACCGCCCGAACCCACCCAGCGCACGGTCGCGCCGCGCGCGGCGGCATAGGGCAGCGCGACGCCCCAGAAGCGGCCCGGGCTTCCGTCAAGAGCGCGCCGGGCCGCGGTGGAGCGCTCCCCCTCCGTTCCCTCGATCTGGACGTGCCTTGCCGCGGCCGGAGCGTGACCGTAGAGCAGCAGGAGCCGGCGCGGCCCACCGATCCGCCGCTGTGCGCGCGTGAAGCCGGGCGTCGCCGGCTGGACGCCGCAGAAGCCGCCGACCGCTGCCGACCGGGCCGGCGGCGGATCGATCTCCACCAGCAGGCAGGGCAGCCCCTCCGGCTCGTAGACGTCGTTGCCGATCCGCTTCCGGCGTCCCTCGTAGGCGGTCAGGGTCCACCGCCGACCGCCGGGCGCCGCTCCTCGCAGCACCTCGCGACGGCGCTCCGGCCGTCCGAAGCGGTGCCCGACGTCGAGCCGCCCGCCGATCCGCCCGTCGCCGTCGCGCCAGGCGATCTCCGCGTCGGCTAGCCCGGCGGGGCCCGCCAGCGCCCAGTAGCGCCGCGGCCCGGCGCCGGCGGTGGGCACCGTCGCGACGACGCGGTGGCGGCCACGCAGCTCCACGCTCCGCGCCCGGCCGGGCGCGGAGCCGAAAAGGATCGCCTCGCCGCGCGCGACGGCGGCGCGGCGCCGACCGAGCGCCAGCTCGGTGAAGGCGACCGTGCCGCCGCAGTACCCGGCGCTGCGCGGGCCCGCCGGCGACGCGCGGCCGAGCAGCGTCAGCTTCAGGCACTCCACTCCGCCCCGGCCGGAGGCGAAGGTGGTCATCCGCCACGGACCGGTACCCGGCAGCTCTCCGCTGGCGACGATGCGCTCCCGCACGGGGGTGCCGTCGAACCCGCCGCCGATCACCTGGCCAAGCGGCACGAGCCCCGTGGCCGCGGCGGCGGCGGTCGCCGCCGCGACGAGCCCGACCAGCACGAGCACGAGCGACCGTCCGGCGCTTCGCACCCCCCGCCGGCACTTCCCGACCCGCGCGGCGACGGCGGCGAGCTCCGCCTCGGTCGGCTCGGCCTCCCGCGCACTCCCGAACAACGCCACGATGTCGCGCTCGCCGCTCACCGCGCCTCCCCCGTAGGCGCGGGAGCTAGATCGGCCAGCTCGCCGTCGCCGCGCAATGCGGCCCGGCCGCGTGAGAGCAGCGAGTGCGCCGTCCCGACACGGCAGCCGAGCGCCTCCGCGACCGCTGTGTCGGGCAGGTCGTGGACGTAGCGCAGTGCGAGCGCCAACCGCTGGCGGGCCGGCAGCCTGGCGAGCGCCCGCGCGAGGGCCTCGCGGGCATCGATGCGCTCGGCGTGCCGCTCGATGTCGGCGGCGACCGGCTCGTCGGCGGGCCGCAGCCGCGCCAGCGGGATCTCGGCGAGGCGCCGTGCGCGCTCGCGCCGGATCGCGCGCACCGCGTGCCTGACGGTGATGCGGTGGACCCAGGCGTCGAACGCCGCGGGGTCGCGCAGCCGGTGGACCGACCCGACCGCGTCGATCGCGACCTCCTGGGCCACGTCGGCCGCGGCGTCGCGGCTGCCGACGACCGCGACCGCCGTCTTCAGCGCAAGCCGCAGAGCGCGCTCCGCCAGCGCGTCGAGATCCTCCCTGCCGGGCGTCGCGCCGCGCATCTCCGCCTGTGAGCTTCCGCCGACCATGCTCTCCCCTCCTAGTGGCGCGCTGCTGTGTGGAACCTTGCACACGCGCGTGGTCGGCTGTTACATGCCAACCACATATGCTGTGTCGTTTCGGGTAGTTTGGCGAACATGCAGGTGACCACCTGGACCGATGAGCGGATCGACGATCTCGCCGGCCACGTCTACGGCCGGCTGCACACCATGGACGGCAGACTCGACCAGATGGACCGGAAGATCGATCTCCTCGTGCGCGACACAGCGGCGATCCGCATCGACGTCGGCGCAGTCGCCGCGGACCTCGCCGCGCTCAAGGTCGTGGTCGCCGGGCAGTTCGTCCACGTAGCCCAGCGGTTCGAGCAGGTCGACCAGCGATTCGAGCAGGTCGACCGGCGGTTCGAGCAGGTCGACCGGCGGTTCGAGCAGGTCGACCGGCGGTTCGAGCAGGTGGACCAGCGATTCGACAAGGTCGACCACCGCTTCGACCGCATCGACGCGCGCCTGGACGGAATCGCGGAGATGGTCGCGGGCCTCGCCATGACGCTGACACGCGGCGCGTTCGCGTTCGGGACCGCGATCCTCGCCGTCCTGATCGCCTTCGTCCTCGGCGCCTGAGAACAGCGCCGGGCTAGGTTCGCGCCAGGGCGGCGACGGAGCGGTTGCGGCCGCCGTCCTTGGCGGCGTAGAGGGCGCGGTCGGCGGTCTCCAGCAGCGCGGACGGCGTGGTCCCGTCGCGCGGGAAGGCGACGGCGCCGAAGCTGGCGGTGAGCGGCAGCGGCTCGTCGGCGAAGGCCGTCTCGACGGCGCGGCGGGCACGCTCGGCGAGCGCGAGCGCCTGCTCTATCTCCGCGTCCGGCAGCACGAAGACGAACTCCTCGCCGCCGAGACGGGCGACCGTGTCGCCTCGGCGGCCGACCCCGGCGAGCAGCTCGGCGACCCGCAGCAGCACGGCGTCGCCGGCGGGATGACCGAGCCGGTCGTTGACCTCCTTGAAGCGGTCGACGTCGCCGAGCACGAGCGCCACCGGACGCTCGCCGCGGGTCGCGCGCGTCAGCTCGGCCTCCAGCCGCTCCTCGAAGCCGCGGCGGTTGAGCAGACCCGTCAGCACGTCGCGGCGAGCGGTCTCGGCGAGCTGGTCGAGCAGGTCGTGCAGGCGGGTCTGCAGGCGGCGGATCAGCCAGCCCACGCCGGCGAGCATCGTCACGACGATCAGCCAGCGCGTCGGCGCGATCGAGCCGGCGTCGACCAGGCGCAGCGCAGCGGCGTATGCCGCCGCTACCAGCACCAGCTCCGCGACCAGCACCCGCCAGGGGAAGTAGTAGGCCGCGAAGACCACCGGCCAGACGTAGTAGACCTCGTTGAGCGCGGCCGCGCCGCCGTCGCGCTCACCGTTGATGTAGATGCCGAAGGTGATCATCGCCGTGCCGAGCGCGATCCCCACGTAGAGCGACTGGAACGGGAGGCTGTCGCGGCCGAGCCAGTAGACGGCCGCGATCACCGCGCTCCCGAGCGCCACCGCCCACGACCCCGCCACGTCCACCTCGGCGGAGCGCGGTGCCGCTAGCGCCACCAGCGTCAGCAGCGCCCCACCGGCGAACAGCGCCGCCGCCAAGGCCATCGCCTGCCGGCGGGTCTGCACGGTGTCGGCGACGCCCACCTTGCCGTTATCGGCAGCGGAGCGGCGCGCTGTAGCCGCCATGCGTCAGGGCAAGAAAAAGCCCCCCGGCCAAATTGGAGGGAAGGCCGGGGGGCGGGCTCACAGAGTGAGCACGGCCATCATACACAAGATTACGCCAGAATGCATCAGGCTCTCGAACACGCTCAGGCTGTAGATCGGACACGGCTGGGCTGCGAGCGTTCGAGACGATGGCCGCCCGATCCCCCTTCCTGACGGATCTGGGCCTCGCCATCCGCCACCGGCGCGAGGATCAGCGCCTCTCCCAGGAGGAGCTCGGACTGCAGACGGGCATCCACCGCAACTACATCGGTGGCATCGAGCGGGGCGAGCGCAACCCGTCGATCGCGAAGATCGACGTGCTCGCCCAAGCGCTCGACATCAGGCCGTCCGAGCTGCTCGCGCGCGCCGGCCACTGAGCCGCCGGCCCCGCGCCACGCGGAGCCGGCGACCGTCAGCGGCGTCGGATCAGGGAACCAGCGTCATGTTCGGCTCGCCTTGGGCGTTGAGCCCGTTGCTCGCCCGCACGCAATCGCCGCCCACCGGCGCGCCGCCGTTGTAGGCGAGTCGCAGGCAGGCCCGCATCGCGAGCTGGCCCCAGTAGCTGGCGTGCATGCTCTCCTGGAGCTGATACGGCCCGAACACCGTCGTGACGGTTCGGACCTGGGCGACCCACTCGGTGTTGTCGACCGCGCCCGGGCTCGTCCAGTTGGCGATCCCCTCCTCCTCGAGCAGGCCGACGGTGTTCTCGCACAGCCGGCGGCCGTTGAGCGCCGTCTGCATGTCGACCACCGCGGTGTTGGTGAGTCCGGTCTGCGCGATCGCGTTGCGCATGGTGTTGTTGAGCGCGTTGACGACCGTGTCGTTGGCCCAGTTCGCATCGGCGTTCCAGGTACCGCAGCCGCCGACGCTCTGCCGCGTCCAGCCGGTCTCCGGGTAGCGGATCTGGTTGCCACGCGGTAGCGGCGACCAGTAGGTCTGGCCGAGGATCTCGTACTGGCTCGAGCTGTAGCCGGCGTTGGTCATCGCCTGGGCGACGCGCAGCAGCGCGTCCTTGACCTCGGCGGTCCGCGCGGCCTGGGCGGACGGCGTGAACTTCGAGACCATGTCGGAATCGTCGTGGCAGTAGTTCTTCCACCACGACGGCGACGTCAGCCAGTTGGTGACACAGCGCTGGACGATGTCGGCGAAGCCGTAGTTGTTGGCCCCGATCATCACCACGACCGCCTTGACGTTGTGGGTCGCGGCGAACTCCTGCAGCGCGAGCGCCTGACCCTTGCGGCCCGAGCTGTCGCTGTAGAAGTCGATGCCCGGCTTGAAGTCCTGGCCCGAGCCGGTGCCGGACGTGTAGGTGCGCGCCCCCGAGCACGCCAGGTTGGCGCTCGCGACGCCGCCGCCGATGTGGGCCTGGGCGCTCTGCGAGCGGTGACAGCCCGGGATCGACTCGGCGCCCGGCACGTCGTGGTAGGCCGTCGACCCGAGCGCGTCGACGTTCGACGACGATCCGTTGGTGTTGCCGGCCCAGCGGCCCGCCTCGCCCGAGATGGCCGAGTCGCCCAGCGTGACCACCGTCGGCGTCCCGACGCCCGGCCCGTCGCCCTGCGCCGCCGCGGGCGCCGCGACGGCGAGCGCGGCCGCCGCCATGCACGCGATCCGCACGCGGCGTGCGCGTACGGCTGTCTCCCTCTTCATGCGATACCCCTCCTAGTTTTCCCCTGCCGCCGGACCCTCCGGCGCGAGGCGAGTATCGCAACGTCCGTGAACGCGGCTGTCTAGCGCTCCTGGTCAGCGAGCCACGCGGTGCGCTCGGGCTCGTCGCCGACGTTGACGGTCATCCGGTAGACGCGCACCTTCTCGGTGACCTGCTGGGACAGCACGCCGATGCGGATCGCGTCGACGCCGCCCATCCCCTCGTCGCCGCGGACGAAGGCCTCGAGCGCCCGGATCGCGCGCAGCGCATCGATCCGCGCCTCGCGCCGGAGCTCGTCTATCGCCTCCTGCTCGGGAACCCGCCCCTCCATGCCAGCAGACTTATAAGCCCTGCCGGCCCGCTTGTCCAGCCTGAGCGTGTTGCCGGCGGCCGCCCGGAGGCGCCCGCAGCGGGTTGGCCTGCCTTCGGGCGCAGGCTGGGACGTCCCGGACGGAGAGCCCGGCTAGCTGCTTCGCGGCCGCTGGTCCGGCCAGTGGCCGTGCTCGTCGAAGTAGCGCCGCGCGCGCTCCTCGCGGTCGCGATCGCGGTCGCCGTCGACGCCCATCCGGTGCAGCAGGTTGAGCAGCAGGACCGCGATCCCCGCGCCGGTGAACAGCGACCAGGCGTGGAAGCCGTCGTCCCACGGATTGACGATCAGCAGCACGATTCCAGCGGCGAAGAGGGCAACCGGGATGCCGTAGCGGATGGCGTTCAGCCACATGCCACTGAGACTACTCCGAGCCCGCCGCGTCCGGCCCGCGCACGCGGCGCCGCAGCACGACCTCGCCGACCAGCGAGCCGATCGGCCCGCCGGTTACCAGCACCAGCGCCGGAAACCACCACCCCCACTGACCGTCGACGGCGCCGCGGCCCGTCAGCCCGAGCAGCAGCAGATAGCCGACGCCGTGGATCGGGCCGAGGACGCTGACGGCAGCGTCGCTGCGGTCGACGACGGCGAAGTAGAGCAGCACGACCAGCAGCACGGCGTCGAGGATGCCGACCACCAGGACGGCGTTGAGCAGCCGGCGGTCCGGGGCGCGGGTGTCGGTGGTCGCGGTCACGGCCGGGATCATGCCGGACCGGCCGCGCCGGGCGGCTAGCGGCGGTCCAGCTCGGCGAGCAGGTCGCGCGACTCGGCGAGGTTGGAGCCGATGATCTCCCGCGCCACCTCGAGCAGCTGGAAGGTGCGCGGGTCGCGGACCCGGTAGTAGACGTTGGTCGACTCGCGCCGGCTCTCCAGGACACCGTTGCGACGCAGGACGCCGAGGTGCTGGGAGGTGCCGCTGGAGTCGAGCGCCAGCTCGTGCTGGAGGTCGCCGACGGTCCGCTCGCCGTCGCGGAGCAGCTCCAGTATCCGCACCCGGACCGGGTGGCCGAGGATCCGGAACAGCTCCGCCTTGACCTCGTAGACGGGGTGGCCCTGGACGCGGCGGGGCTCGGTCGCCGTCGCGCGCCTGCTCACCCGTCGCCCCCGTCCGGACGACCCGCCCCGCGACGGTCCGTTGCGCTGCTCATCGCCGCCGAGTATGCCCCACCGGGCGGCGCGGCGAGCAGGTCCAGCAGCGCGGCGGCGATCCGCTCCGGTGGCGGCGGGCAGCCGGGGATCCACATGTCGACCGCCACGATCCGCTCGAGCGGTCCGGCCAGCTGGGCCGCGTCGGCGAGTGGGCAGGCCCCGTTCGCGCAGTCGCCGAGCGCGACGACCCGGCGCGGCTCGGGCATCGCGCGGTAGGCGTCGAGCAGCGGGCCGGCCATCGCGACAGTGATCGCCCCGGTGACCAGGAGGACGTCGGCGTGCCGCGGCGAGGCAACGACCGTGAGACCGTGGCGCTCGAGGTCGTAGTGGGGGCCGGCGGTCGCAGCCAGCTCGTGCTCGCAAGCGTTGCAGGAGCCGGCGTCGACGTGGCGCAGCGCGAGCGAGTGGCGTCGGCTCGGCGCCGGTGGCGCGACCGTGCGGCGGATCCGGCGCAGATGGCGCAGCAGCACGTACACAGCTAGCGGTCCACGCAGGCGTAGCAGAGCTCGAAGCTCTTGTTGATCAGCGGAAACTCGGGCAGCAGCTCGCCGATCGCCGCGTGGGCGAGCAGCTGCCAGTTGGCGTAGGAACCGGTCCGCAGCCACAGCCGCGCGATCCGGTCGCCGGCGAGCCTGACCGCGCAGACCGTCTCGCCGCGCGGCCCCTCGACGCGCGCCAGCCCGATGCCCGACCCCACGGCCGTGGGCGTCGCGGCGCCCGGTCCGAGCCGGCCGTCGAGCAGGGCCGCCAGCAGGCCGGCGGTCTGCTCGACCTCCCGTGCGCGCTGCTCCACGCGCGCGGCCACGTCGCCGGCCCCGCCGGGGACGAGGATCGGGCGGAAGCCGCCGTAGGCGAGCCGCGGGCTGTCGCCGCGCGCGTCGCGCGCCACCCCCGCCGCGCGGGCCGCCGGTCCGACGCCGCCGAGCCGCTCGACCGCGTCGCGGTCGGCGACCCCCACGCCGACCAGCCGCTCGCGCAGCGACGGGGTGAAGCGCAGCTCCCGCCAGGCCGCGCGGTGCTCGGCGACGATCGCGTCGACTTCCGCCCGCGCGGCGCGCGCCGTCGCCGCGTCCACCGCGACCGTGCCCCCGCCGACCGCGACGGCTCCGAACAGGAAACGGTGCCCGGCGATCCGTGCGCAGAGCCGGTGGACGCGCTCCTTCAGCACCGCGTAGAGCGAGGCACCCGGCGCGAAGCCGACGCCCGCGCAGACCGCCCCGACGTCGTTGAGGTGGTTGTAGAGGCGCTCCAGCTCGATCAGCACGACGCGCGCGCGGCGCAGCTCGGCGTCGGGCTCCAGCCCGCGCGCCTGCTCGACGGCGAGCGCGGCCGCGACGCCGTTGGCGACCGTGCATGCGCCGCAGGCCCCGCCGGCCAGCCGCGCCGCGTCCGCCGCCGGGCGGCCGACGGCCGCCGCCTCGATCCCGCGCCGCTTGTAGAACAGCCGCACGTCGAGATGGAGGATGCGCTCGCCGACGACGTGGAAGCGAAAGTGGCCGGACTCGATCACCCCGGCGTGGATCGGGCCGACCGCGACCTGGTGGACGTCGCGGCCGGCGACGCGCGCCGCCCAGGCGTCGACGGGGCTCGGGTGGTCGACCAGCGGCCGCAGCGGGACGTGGCCGACGAAGCGCACCCCATGGACGTCGTGGGCCTCGCGCTCGTCCCAGCCGACCGCCGGCGCGAGCTCCACGACGGAGTCGACGATGCCGCCGCGCGGCTCGGTGAGCAGCAGCCGGTCGCCGTCCGGCGCGGCGACTGCGGCGCCGAGGGCGCCGGTCGGTCCGGAGCCGTCGGCGAACAGCCCGCATAGCCGCCCGCCGTCAGCGATCGCGGCGGCACAGGTCTCGCGCCAGCGTGCCGGCGCCACGCGCACGACAGGCGTCACCCGATCCCCGCCATCGCGTCGTGGACCAGCTCGGACCCCGGCAACAGCAGCGCCGCGACCGCGACCGCGACCATCCCCGCGACCGTCGCCCCGGTGAGCCGCAGCGTCCAGCCGGCGCTGCGCCGGGCGCTCCCCGCCCGGCCGCGCGACTCGCCGGCGACCGCCTCGACGGCCGCGTGGGCGACGCCGAGGAACCCGAGCGCCAGCAGCCCCGCCGCGACGACCGTCACGGCCGGCTCGCCCGCGGCCAGCCCGCCGGCGAGCACCAGCAGCTCGCTGACGAACAGCGGCGACGGCGGCAACCCGCTGAGCGCGCCGAGACTGACGCCGACCGCGCCGGCGGTCGCCGGGCTCGTCCGCGCCAGGCCGCGCGCCGGTCGCCGCGCGGCCGCCGGGTCGTGGCGCAACAACGGCACCGCGGCGCAGAACCCGAGCGACTTCGCCAGCGCGTGGCCGGCGACGTGGGCGATCACCCCGGCGATCGCCAACGGCGTGCCGAAGCCGATTCCGAGCGCGATGACGCCCATGTGCTCGAGGCTCGAGTAGGCGAGCAACCGCTTGTAGGCCAGCGGCCGCCAGAGGAAGGGGACGGCCACCGCCAGCGACGCGAGGCCGAAGGCGATCAGGATCCCGCCGCCGAGGCCGGGCGGCAGTCCCGGCTCGAGCGCCGTCGCGGCCCGCCAGGCGACCAGCGCGACCACCGGCAGCAGGGCCGCCGAGAGCAGCGCGCTGACCGCCGGCGGAGCCTCGCTGTGGGCGTCGGGGAGCCAGTTGTGAACCGGCGCCCAGCCTGCCTTCGCGGCGAGTCCCGCGGCGATCAGGACGAACGCCGTCAAGGCCTGCTCGGGCGGGAGGCCGGCCGCCGCGGCGTGGATCGCCGCGTAGTCGAGCGCGGCCAGGCCGCCGCCGGCCGCGTCGGCGAGCACGACGATCCCCAGTAGCGCGAACGCGAGCCCGAACGTAGTGAGGACGAGGTACTTCCAGCCCGCCTCCAGCGCCCGCGCGGAACCGCTGAAGGCGACGAGCACCGCCGACGCGGCGGTCGTGGCCTCGACCAGCAGCCAGGCGACGGCGAGGTTGCCGACCAGCGGGACCGCGAGCAGTGCCGCCCAGAACAGGTGCAGCGCCAGGTAGTAGCGCCGCCGCGCCGCCCCGGCCCGGAACAGGCCGCGTCCCGTCCCGGCGAGCTGGAGCGGGGAGGCGAGCGCCGCGACCAGGCCGACCACGGCGACCGTCAGCAGCAGCACCGCCCCGGCGCCGTCGAGCAGCAGCCAGCCGCCGCGCACGGGCGCCGCCGGATCGGCGAGCCCGGCAACCGCGACCGCGGCGGCGAGCGCCGCTGTCGCGCACGCCGCCGCCCGGTTGGCGCGGTCGACCACACGCGGACGGCGCGGGAGCTGCGTCGCGACGGCGCCGGCGAGCGCCAGCGCGGGGACGGCGGCGAGCGCGGCCTCAGTCACGCAGCCCCCTCAGCAGGCGCGTGTCGGCACTGCCGTGGTGGGCGTGCAGCCGGGCGCCGAAGACCGCCGCGACCGCCACGACGAGCGTCAGGTCGACCGCGATCCCCAGCTCGACGACCGGCGGGACGCCGCCGTGGGCGCCGAGCGCCGCCAGGTAGACGCCGCTCTCGGCGACGACGAAGCCGAGCGCCTGGTGCACGGCGCCGCCGCGCAGGACGGCCGTCGCCGCACCCAGGAAGACCAGCGCGACGGCGGCACTGCCCGCGGCCGGCGGTTCGACCCCCAGCGCCGGAGCGAGCGCCGCCGCCCCGCCGGCCACCGCGAGCGCGACCGCGGTCCGGCCGAGCGCGGTCCCCTCGCCGACGGCCGGAACCGGCTCGCGTGTACGCGAGATCGCGGCGCCGAGCACCACCGGCAGCAGGACCGCGCGGACGACGAGCACGGCACCCGCGACAGCCAGGGCGGTCGAGTCGCCCCAGCCGTGGACGAGCGCGGCGCCGCCCAGCACCGCCGCCTGGATCGCGACCAGCGCGACGGCCTGGGTCCGGCGCCGCGCCGCTGCGGCCGCGACGCCGAGCGTGACCAGGATCCAGGCGATCGCGGTCACGGCGCGCCCCCGATCGCACGCAGCACCACCGCGACGGCGCAGACGGCGACCCCGGCGCCGACCCAGCGCGGCACGCGCAGCAGGCGCATCTTCGCCTGCGCCGTCTCCGAGACGGCGAGCGCGACGACCGCGACCGCGACCAGGCCCGCGAGCGCGGCGACGCGCCCGGCCCACGGACCGCCGACCGGCGCGAACAGCGCCACCCCGAGCACGATCGCGACCCACTGGCGCACGGCGGCCGTCCACTGCAGCAGCGCAAGCTCGCGACCCGCGTACTCGAGCAGCGGCCCCTCGTGGATCATCGTCAGCTCGAGGTGGGTGTCGGGGTTGTCGTACGGACGGCGGCCGGACTCGGCGACCGCGACGAGCGCGAAGGCGAGCGCCGCCAGCCACTGCTCGGGCGCGGACAGGAGCGGGCGCTCTGCCGTCGCGGCCGCGATCTCGCCGAGGTCGGTCGTGCCGGCGCCGACGGCCGCGATCGCGACGACCGCGAGCAGCAGCGCCTCCAGGTACGGCGCGAAGGCGAGGTCGCGCGCGGCGCCCATCAGCGCGAAGCCGCTGCCGGTGTCCCAGGCCGCCAGCGCGAGCGCCGCGCGGCCGAGCGCGAGCAGGCCGACGAGCAGGAGCGCGTCGCCGCCGAGGCCCCAGTCGGGCGCGACCGCGCCGACCGGCACCAGCAGGGCGGCGGCGAGCGTCGCCGCCGCCGCGAGCGGCGGCGCGACGGCGTAGACGGCGGTGCGCGGCACCGGGGCGACGCCGCTGCGCCGCCAGAGCCGCCGCAGCTCGCGGTAGGGCTGCAGCGGCGACGGGCCGCGCAGTCCCTGCAGCCGGCGCTCGACGGCACGCACCGCGCCGGGGATCAGCGGCGCGAGCGCGACCGCACCCGCGAGCTGGACGACGGCCGCGGCCGCGATGGTCGCGCTCATCCCAGCGCCCCGATCCGGACCGCCGCCAGCAGCGCGGCGACGAGCGCCAGCAGGTAGCCGAGGTAGGCACGCAGCGATCCCGACTGGAGGCGGCGCGCCCGCCCTGCGGCGGCGAGCGCGGCGCCGAGCACCGGCGCGTAGAGCGCCCCGTCGAGCAGCCGCGCCTCGGTCGAGCGGTGCTCCACGCCGACCACGGTGCCGTCGCGCCCGGTCTCGACGAGCAGCTCGCGCCGGGGGCGCAGCGCGACCGCCGCGGTGAGCGTGAGCAGCTTCGCGAAGCCGCCCGCGGTCCAGGCGAGCCGCGGGTCGGCCGGCTGACCGCACGCCCAGGCGGGTGCCGGGGCCGCCCGCCCGCCGCGCGCCGCCAGCCAGGCGAGGACGGCGGTCGCGGCGACCAGCCAGAGGGCGAGCGCGGGGACCGGCAGGCCGCCGCTGTCGGGAAGCCCGAGACCGAGGCCGACGTCCGGTGCGCCGGACGGGCCGAGGCTCGCGAGCGCGCCGATCAGCGGCCCTGAGGCCAGCGCCAGCGCGACCGCCGCGACGGCAAGGCCGCCGACGGCCGCCCGGATCGCGGCCGGCGCCTCGCGGGCGGTCGCCGCCCCGGCGGAGCGCGGCTCGCCGAGCAGGGTCAGGCCGATCGCCTTGACGAAGGCGAGCAGCGCCAGCCCGGCGGTCGCGGCGAGCGTGACGACGGCCGCGGACACGGCCAACCCGAGCCACGGCGAGCCCGAGCCGGCGGCCCGCAGCAGCGCCTGGAGCGTCGCCCACTCCGCGACGAAGCCCGCGAGCGGCGGCACCGCCGCCAGCGTCAGCGCGCCGACGGCGAAAGCGCCGCCGGTCCACGGCAGCCGTCGCGCGAGGCCGCCGAGGCCGTCGAGCGCGAGCGTGCCGGCGCTGGCGGCGATCGCCCCCGAGCAGAGGAACAGCAGGCCCTTGGCAAGCGCGTGGCCGAGCAGCGCGAGCAGCGCCGCCGCGAGCGCGAGCGCCGCCGCGCCGTCGTCGCCGGCCGCGCGCAGGGCGAGCGCGGCAGCGAGCGCGACCGCGGCGACCCCGACGTTCTCGATCGTGCTGAAGGCCAGCAGCGTCTTGAGCTCCCGCGCGACAGCCGCCTGCAGCGCCCCGCCGAGCGCGGAGGCGAGGCCGGCGAGCGCGAGCGCGGCGACCGCCACCGGCGCCGGCTCGGTCCACTGGAAGAGCACGCGGATCAGCCCGTAGAGCGCGACCGCGACCATCGCGCCGGACATCAGCGCGGACAGGTGGGCCGGCGCGATCGGGTGGGCGCGCGGCAGCCAGGCGTGCAGCGGCACCAGGCCGGCCTTCGCCCCGAAGCCGACGAGCGCGGCGAGCGCGACCGCGAACCCCGCCGCACCGTCGAGCGGGGCGCCGCCGAGCGCGCCGACCTCGGCGAGCGCGAGCAGCGCCACCCATGCTCCGACGCCCGCGATATGGGTGATCGCCAGGTAGACGAAGATGGTGCGGCGGGCGGCGGCGTCGGAGCGGGCGACGAGGATCGCGATCGCCGGCACGAGCGTCATCAGCTCCCACGCCGCGAGCAGCGTGAGGGCGTCGCGGGCGGCGACGACGGCGGCGAGGGCGAGCACGAAGGCCCCGGTCAGCGCCGCGACGGCGGCGCCGCGCCGGCCCGCGGGGAGCAGGTCGGCCGCGGCGGCGCAGGCCGGCGCCGCGACCGCCGCGATCAGGGCGAGGAAGACGCCGCCGAGGCCGTCGATCCCGAGCGCCGGGCTGAGGTCGGAGCGGAAGCCTGCCCCGACGGCGGGCGCGCCGAGCGCCACGGCGGCGCCGGCGGCGCCGAGCAGCGCGGCTCCGACGGCCTGCAGCGCCAGCCCGGCGCGGGGCCGCAGGGCGGCCGCGATCGCGCCCGCGAGCAGCGCCGCGGCGCCCGCCCAGGCGAGGGCCGGTACCGCGCTCAACGGCGGTGCACGCGCGAACGAGGGGAGGACATCGAGCAGCAAGTCTACAAATCTTCGAAGATTTGAAGGTCTTAGCCATCGTGGCACTCAGGGCGGTCCCGGCCCCGAGCGTCAGTCGGCGGCCGCGGCCTTCGGCTGAGGCGGTGGGCGCAGGATCAGCCACGACAGCCACGCGGCGACGGCGAACAGCGGCGCGCCCATCGCCACGCGCGCTACGCCGAGCGCGACCACCGCGCCCGCCAGGTAGAGCGGCAGCTGGACGATCAGCCGCAGCACGAACATCGCCACCCAGATCCAACTCGCCCGCGCGTAGGCGCGAACCTGCTCGGGATCGCTGCGCCAGGCCATCCCCTGCCCGGTGACCGCGCCGACGATCACCCCGAGCAGCGGCCAGCCGACGAGGATCGAGACGAGGTACGCGAGCGCGTAGCCGGCGTTGAGCAGCAGGCCCGGCAGGAAGAAGTCCTCCGCGCGGCCGGTCCGCGAGACGATGAACGCCGCGAGCGCCACCCCGGCGAGCCCGGACAGCGCGTAGCGCAGAGTCTGGCGGCGCGCGATGCGGGCGATCGCGAGCGCGACGCCGATGCCCAGCGCGACCGCCGCCGACAGGCGCGAGTCCTGGCCCGAAGCCGTGTAGGCGGTGACGAACGCGACCGCCGGCAGGCCGGACTCCACGATGCCGAGCCGCCCGCCGAGCGACTCGGCGATCGTCGCCGCTCCGACCGGCCCTCCGGCCAGGCCCCTCCCGCGCTCGGCATCTTCGCTCACCCCGCCATCCTCGCAGCGCGCGGCATGGTTTGATGGCACCGATGGCGGAGGCGGGATACGAAGAGGGCAGCTTCGCGGGAGCGGGCGGCGTCGAGATCCACTGGCGCGCCTGGCTGCCGGACGGGCCGGCGCGGGCGGTCGTGCTGATCGCCCACGGAGCCGCCGAGCACTCGGGGCGCTACGACTGGGTCGCCGGCCAGCTGGTCGCGCGCGGGCTCGCGGTCCTCGCGCTCGACCACCGCGGCCACGGCCGCTCCGGCGGCCCGCGGGCCTACGTCGACCGCGTCGACAACGCGGTCGCCGACCTCCACTCCCTCGCCCGCCTCGCCGCGGTTCGCGAGCCCGGCGCGCCCCGTTTCCTGCTCGGCCACAGCATGGGCGGCATGGTCGCGCTCGCCTACGCGCTGCGCCACCAGGACGAGTTGGCCGGGCTGGTCCTCTCGGCGCCGCTCGCCGCGCTGTCGGTCCCCGCCCCGGCCCGCCTGGCGGCACGCGCGCTCGGAGCCGTCGCCCCCCGCCTGCCGCTGACCAAGATCGACGGGACCACCGTCAGCCGCGACCCCGCGGTCGTCGCCGCCTACGACGCCGACCCGCTCAACCACCGCGGCGCGCTGCCCGCCCGGACGGTCGCCGAGATGCTCGCCACCGTCGCCGCGTTGCCGGACCGCCTGCCCGAGCTGCGGCTGCCGCTGCTGACCGTCTACGGCACCGGCGACCGGCTCGTCGACCCGGCCGCGAGCCTGCTCGTCGACGAGCGCGCCGGCAGCGCCGACAAGACCCTGATCGCCTACGACGGCCTCTACCACGAGGTGCTCAACGAGCCTGAGCGCGAGCGCGTGGTCGGCGCGATCGCCGACTGGATCGACGCCCGCGCCACTGGTCGCGCCACCGAGCCGCTCGGTGGCCACGCGGGCTCGCCGTCGGGTTAGACTGGACCCGATGACCTTGGGCGGGGGCCTGCGGGGTCCCCGTGCACCCTGAATGCAGTCGAGGAGGACTTGGTGGAGAGCGTGAGCGCGCCGGCGGGATCGAGCAAGGGCACCCCCACGGGGATCGCCGACCTGCTGCAGCGCGCCGCTGCCGCCTACGGCGACCGGCCGGCGGTCACCTACAAGGAGGGCGGCAGCTGGACCACGCGCAGCTACGCCTCCGTCGGCGAGACGGTGCGCGAGCTGTCGAAGGGCCTGATGGCGCTCGGCGTCGAGAAGGGCGACAAGGTCTCGATCCTCGGCAACACCCGTCCCGAGTGGACCTACTACGACTTCGCGGCGCTGTCGGCGGGTGCGGTCGTCGTGCCGATCTACCAGACCAACTCGCCCGAGGAGTGCCAGTACGTCCTGGACGACTCCGACGCGAAGGTCGTCGTGGTCGAGGACGCCGAGCAGCTCGCGAAGATCCGCGCGGTGCGCGACTCGCTGCCGAAGCTCGAGCATGTCGTGCTGATGACCGGCGAGGCCGACGACGCGCTCTCGACCGCGACCGTCGTCGAGCGCGGCGGCGTGGTGCCCGACGCCGACCTGGCCGCCCGCACCGAGTCGGTCACCGGCGAGGACATCTGCACCTTCATCTACACCTCGGGCACGACCGGCCCGCCCAAGGGCTGCGTGATCTCGCACGCCAACTACCGCGCGATGGTCGACATGGTCGTCTCCGAGGACGTGCTCGCCAGCGGCGACGTCGTCTACCTGTTCCTGCCGCTCGCGCACTCCTTCGCGCTGCTGATCCAGCTCGGGACGGTCGAGCTCGGCTCGACGATCGCCTACTGGTCGCGCGATCCCAAGCAGCTCCTCGACGACGTCGCGCAGGTCAAGCCGAACTACCTGCCGTCGGTGCCGCGGATCTTCGAGAAGATCTACACCAAGGCGACCGCCGCCGAGGGCGCGAAGAAGAAGATCCTCGACTGGTCGGTCGGCGTCGGGCGCGAGTACCGCGCCGCCGAGCGCGACGGCCGCTCGCCCGGGTTCCTGCTGGCGCGCAAGTACGCGCTCGCCGACAAGCTGGCGCTGCACAAGATCCGCGACCTCTTCGGCGGCAACGTCCGCCTCTGCGTGACCGGGGCGGCGCCGATCAGCCAGGAGATCCTCGAGTTCTTCTGGGCCGCCGGCGTGCTGATCCTCGAGGGCTACGGCATGACCGAGACCTCGACGGCCGCCTCGATCAACCGTCCCGACAACTACAGGTTCGGCACCGTCGGGCTGCCGTTCCCCGGGGTCGAGGTGCGGATCGCCGACGACGGCGAGATCTGCATCAAGGGCCCGAACATCTTCCAGGGCTACTACAAGAAGGAGGACGCGACGCGCGAGACGCTCGTCGGCGGCTGGCTGCACACCGGCGACCTCGGCGCGATCGACTCCGACGGCTTCGTCTCGATCACCGGCCGCAAGAAGGACATCATCATCACCGCGGGCGGCAAGAACATCACCCCGGCCAACTTCGAGGGCGACATGAAGCAGCACGCGCTGGTGAGCCAGTGCGTGATGATCGGCGACCGCCGGCCCTACCTGACGGCGATCGTCACGCTCGACCCCGAGGAGGCGGCCGAGTGGGCGCAGGCGAAGAGCCTGCCGACCGACCTGGCGAGCCTGTCCGCCAACGCCGAGGTCCGCTCCGAGCTGGAGGCGCACATGGCCGAGGTCAATCGCAAGTACGCCCAGGTCGAGCAGGTCAAGAAGCTGACGATCCTCGGCCATGACCTCTCGCAGGAGACCGGCGAGCTGACCCCGACGCTGAAGGTCAAGCGCAACGTCGTCTGCGAGAAGTACACCGGCGAGATCGAGGCGATGTACGCCGGCTGACCCGGTCGGCGGCCATGCGCTCGCTAGGGTCGGCGCATGGCCAGCTTCCTCCACACCTGCTACCGGATCGGCGACATCGACCGCTCGGTCGCCTTCTACGAGAAGCTCGGCTTCGAGGAGCGCCGCCGGATGCCGATCGGCGACGAGGCGATCAACGTCTTCATGGGCCTGCCGGGCGGTGGCGACGTGCTCGAGCTGACCTACAACCACGGCGTCGACTCCTACGAGCTCGGCACCGGCTACAACCACATCGCCCTGGCCGTCGAGGACATCGAGGCGACGCTCGCCGGGCTCTCCGCGCAAGGCATCGAGCCCGAGAAGCCGCCCTACCGCCCGGGCGGCCGCACGACCGGCTCGCTGATCTGCTTCGTCCGCGACCCGGACGGCTATCGCGTCGAGCTGATCGAGCGCCAGCCGGGCTGAACGCACGAAGCCCGCGCGGGGCGCGGGCTTCGCTCGTAGCTCGGTGCCGATCGAGCAACCAGGCTCCGGTATGCCAAACCACGTCGATGTTAGCGCGCCCCCGGCAGGATTCGAACCTGCGACCTCCGGTTTGGCATACCGGTGCTCTCTCCACTGAGCTACGGGGGCGACGCGCGTTCGGTCTGCGCGATTCCGGAGGCGTCCGGAGCATCGACGACCGATCCGCGCAGCGGGGTTACGCGGGTCACGGCTGACGCACAGCAGCGTTACGCGGCCGTGTGTCGGGCCCGATCGGGGCGGATGGCGTGCCACGATGGCCGGGTGACCTCCACCGCGACATCCGAGCCGTTCGCCGCGACCGCCCGCGAGCGCCTGAGAGCGCTCACCGGGGCGCCGGATGCCGAGTTCCGGCCCGACCAGCTCGAGGCGATCCGCGACGTCGTCGCCGACCGCGCACGGGTGCTGTGCGTGCAGCGGACCGGGTGGGGCAAGTCGGCCGTCTACTTCGTCGCGACGGCCCTGCTGCGCGAGGCGGGCGCCGGGCCGACGCTGATCGTCAGCCCGCTGCTCGCGCTCATGCGCAACCAGATCGCCGCGGCCGAGCGGCTCGGCCTCGCGGCCCACACGGTCAACAGCACCAACCAGGAGGAGTGGGACGAGGTACGAGCGCTGCTCGCCGACGACGCCGTCGACCTGCTGCTGATCAGCCCCGAGCGGCTCAACAACCCCCGTTTCCGCGCCGACATGCTGCCGCTGTTCGCGGCGTCAGTCGGGCTGCTGGTGATCGACGAGGCCCACTGCATCTCCGACTGGGGCCACGACTTCCGGCCCGACTACCGGCGTGTGCGCGACATGCTCGCCGCCCTGTCCCCCGACGCCGCCGTGCTCGGCACGACCGCGACCGCCAACGACCGCGTCGTCGCCGACGTCGCCGAGCAGCTCGGCGCCGGCTCCGACGCCGCCGCGCTGCGCTCCTACCGCGGCCCGCTCGCGCGCACGAGCCTGCGGCTCGAGACGCTCGAGCTGCGCCGGCCGGCCGAGCGGCTCGCCTGGCTGGTCGAGAACCTGCCGCGGCTGGAGGGGTCGGGGATCGTCTACACCCTGACCCGCCGCGACTCCGAGCAGGTCGCGGCGTTCCTGACGGCCAACGGCGTGCCGGCGCTGGCCTACAGCGGGGAGCAGGAGAGCGCCGCGCGGGTGGAGACCGAGGAGCGGCTGCTGCGCAACGAGGTCAAGGCGGTCGTGGCGACGAGCGCGCTCGGCATGGGCTACGACAAGGCGGACCTCGCCTTCGTCGTCCACTTCCAGGCGCCGGGGTCGGTCGTCTCCTACTACCAGCAGGTCGGCCGCGCCGGTCGCGGCGTCGACCATGCCGACGTCGTCCTGCTGCGCGGTGGTGAGGACCGGCGGATCCAGGACTTCTTCATCGAGCAGGCGTTCCCGTCGCGCGAGCGGGTGCGGACCGTGCTCGACGCGCTCGACGCGGCGCCCGACGGCCTCACCACGCGCGAGCTGATGGCGTCGGTGAACCTCGGCATGGGCCGGCTCGAGGCGATGCTGAAGATCCTCGACGTCGAGGGCGCGGTGCGGCGGTCTGGCACTCGCTGGACGGCGATCCCCGACAGCGGCTGGGCCTACGACGCCGCGCGCTACGAGCAGGTGACCGCGCTGCGGCGCGCCGAGCAGGAGGCGATGGCCGCCTACGGCGCCGACGGCCGCTGCCTGATGCGGACGCTGCAGGAGGAGCTCGACGACCCCGACCCGGCCGACTGCGGCCGCTGCTCGGTCTGCACCGCGCCGCGCTTCGCCACCCCGCCCGACCCGGCGCTCGTGGAGCTGGCCCAGCGCCACCTACGCTCGGCGCCGATCGCGCTCGAGGCCAAGAAGATGGCTCCCGACCCCGAGACCGGCGCGATGCGCAAGATCCCCGAGGACGTGCGCACCGAGCCGGGGCTCGCGCTGGCGCGCGTCGGCGACGGCGGCTGGTGGCCGGCGATCGAGCGCGGGCTCGCCGCCGGCCGGCTCGACCGCGAGCTCGCGGTCGCGCTCGCCGACGCGGTCCGCGGCGCGGGCGTCGCGCCGGCCTGGGTGACGGCGGTGCCGTCGGCCCGGCTGGCCGACGGGCTGCTCGGCGCCTTCGCCGCCGCCCTCGCGGCGGAGCTGGGCGCGGCCGCGGTCGTGCTCGTCGAGCGGACCGGCCCGCGGCCACCCCAGCGCGAGCTGGCCAACGCCGTCCAGCAGGCCGCCAACGTCCGCGGCGCCTTCCGGGTGACCGCGCGGCCTCCGGCCGGCGTCGGGCTGCTGGTCGACGACCGGCGGGGCTCCGGCTGGACGCTCGCGATGGTCGGCGGCCAGCTGCGCAAGGCGGGCGCCGCGGCGATCGTCCCGCTCGCCCTCGCGACGGTCAACTAGCGGCCCGCACCCACGCCGCCGGCGCCCGCGCACCCACGCCG
>JAAYBF010000041.1 GCA_012718975.1 Solirubrobacterales bacterium
CGCCGACCTCGGGCAACCACGTCGACCCGCCCTACCAGCAGGCCGACGGCGCCTACTCCGAGATGCCGGAAGAGATCAACATCGTCCACTCGCTCGAGCACGGCCGGGTGGTGATCTGGTTCGACCGCGAGCTGCCGCGCGCCGACCGCGCCGCGCTGCGCGCCTACTTCGACCACGACTCCGACAAGCTGCTGCTCGTGCCCGACGACACCGGGATGGAGTACGCCGTCGCCGCGACCGCCTGGAACCGCGACCCGCTCCCCCACGGCACCGGCCGCCTGCTCGGCTGCCCCGCCCCGAGCGCCGCCTTCTACACCGCGCTGGAGGCGTTCAAGGACCGCCACCGCAGCCGCGGCCCCGAGCTCATCCCCTGATCGCCGACCGGCCAGGCACCTGAGAGGGGGTCCGGGGGCGCGAGACCCCCGGGCATCAATCCACGCGGTGGAGGTGCTGGTGGACCTCGCGGGCGGTCTTGCCGGGCAGGCCGGGGACGCCCTCGAGCTCCTCGCGGCTGGCGGCGAGGACGCGCTCGGGGGTGCCGAAGTGGGCGAGGATCGCGCGCTTGCGGGTCGGGCCGACGCCGGGGATGTCGTCGAGAACCGAGCGGGTCATCGCGCGGTCGCGGCGGCTGCGGTGGTGCTCGATCGCGAACCGGTGCGCCTCGTCGCGGACGCGCTGGAGCAGCTGCAGCGGCGCGCGGTCGTGCGCCATCACGATCGGCGCCGGCCGGCCGGGGACGAAGACCTCCTCGATCCGCTTGGCGAGGCTGACGACGGTCGTGCCCAGCTCGCGCAGCTCGGCCAGCTCGGGCAGCCCGGCGCCGAGCTGGCCGCGGCCGCCGTCGATGACCACCAGCGCCGGCAGCGCGGCGAAGCTGGGGTCGTGCTCGCGCTCGTGCGGTGAGATCTCGCGCTGGGCGCGGAACTGGGCGACGCGGCGGCGGAGCACCTCGGCCATCGCGGCGAAGTCGTCCTGGGCGGCGTCGCGGATGCGGAAGCGGCGGTAGTCGGACTTCTTCGGCGCGCCGCCCTCGAAGACGACCATCGAGGCGACGGTGTGGGTGGCGCCGAGGTTCGAGATGTCGAAGCACTCGATCCGCATCGGCAGCGCCGCCATCCCGAGCTCGGCCTGGAGCCCCTCGAGCGCGTCGATGCGGCGCGTGCGACGGTGCTCGGAGCGGAGCCGGTCCTGGTCGAGCGCGAGCCGTGCGTTGCGCTCGGCCAGCTCGAGGATCCGCCGCTTGTCGCCGCGCTCGGCGGAGCGGACCTCGACCGGTGCGCCGCGGCGGTCGGCGAGCGCCTCGGCGAGCAGCGCGAGGTCGGCGGTCGTCTCGCGCGGGACGATCACCTGCGGCGGGATCGCCATCGCGGACGCGTAGTACTGCAGGACGAACTCCTCGAGCACGTCGCCCTCGTCGCGCTCGCCGGCGTTCTCGAGGTAGAAGCTCTGGCGGTCGGCGAGCACCCCGTCGCGGACCTGGAAGACCTGGGCGTTGGCGGCGCCGTCCTCGGCCGCGACGCCGATCGCGTCGAGCGTCCCGACCGCCTCGTTGGCGATCCGCTGGCGCTCGAGCAGCGACCGGACCGCGCGCAGCCGGTTGCGGAAGTGGGCCGCGGCCTCGAACTCCTGATCCTCGGCGGCGAGCTTCATGCTCCGCTCGAGGTCGCGCTCGATGTCGCGGTAGCGGCCCGAGAGGAACGCGACGATCGTCTCGACGTTGGCGCGGTACTCCTCCTGGGAGACGTAGCCGACGCAGGGCGCCTGGCAGCGCTTGATGTAGTAGTCGAGGCAGGGGCTGCCGGACTTGCGACCCGGCTCGCGTCCCTCGCAGGTGCGGTACTGGAAGACCTTGCCGAGCAGGTCGAGCGTCTCGCGGACCCGCTTGGCGTTCGAGAACGGGCCGAAGTAGGCGCGGTTGCGGCGGTGCTTCTCACGGGTGAAGTAGACCCGCGGATACTCCTCGTCGAGCGAGATCGCGATGTAGGGGTAGGACTTGTCGTCGCGCAGGCGGACGTTGAAACGCGGCCGGTGGCGCTTGATGAACTCCTGCTCGGCGAGCAGCGCCTCGGCCTCGGTCTCGGTGGCGACGAAGTCGATCTCGGCGACCGAGGTGGTCATCTCGAGCGCGGCGCGGTTGCTCGGCCGCGAGAAGTGCGAGCCGACCCGCTTGCGGATCGACTTGGCCTTGCCGACGTAGATCACGGTGCCGCGCTCGTCCTTGAACAGGTAGACGCCGGGCGCGTCCGGAAGCGACCGGCGCTGCTCGGCGACCCGCTCGGAACGGCTCTTCTCGGCTAGCTCGGCCACCGCTTCGAGGATAGGGGTGGCGCTGGCCGCCCCCCGCCCGGGGATGCCGGCACCCTGGACATCCCGCCGGGGCGGTCCCTAGGCTGGCGCTGCCTTGGCCGCCGCCGATCCCGACAGCGCAGCGCAGGACGCCGCGGCCGACGCCCCGTCGGTCTCGCCCGATCGCGCCGCCTGGGTGCTCGCGGCGCTGATCCTGGTCGCGGCGGTGGCGAACCTCAACCTCGCGGTCGCGAACGTCGCGCTGCCCGACATCGGGCGCGCGTTCGACGCCTCGCAGACGGGGCTGAACCTGGTCGCCGTCGGCTACTCGCTCGGGCTGGCGGCGTCGGTCCTCTACCTGGGCGCGCTCGGCGACCGCCACGGCCGCAAGATGATGCTCGTCGGCGGCATGGCGCTGTCGATCCCGGCGAGCCTGCTGGCGGCGCTCGCGCCGTCGATGGAGGTGCTGTTCGCCGCCCGGCTGATCGGCGGCGTGGCGGCCGGCATGGCGTTCCCGACGACGCTGGCGCTGATCACCGCGCTCTGGTCCGGCCCCGCCCGCACGCGCTCGATCGCGCTCTGGTCGGGCATCGGCGGCGCGATCTCGGCGCTCGGTCCGCTCACCTCGGGCGCGCTGCTCGAGCACTTCGACTGGGGCTCGGTGTTCGCGGTGACGCTGCCGCTGGCGCTGGTGGCACTGGTGCTCGCCTGGCGGGTCGTCCCCGCCCACGTCAACGAGACCACCGAGCCGGTCGACAACCGCGGCGGCATCCTCTCGGTCGCCCTGGTCGCGGCGGTCGTGCTGGCGATCAACTTCGCGGCGGTCCCGGACCGCGGCATGCTCGCGCTCGGCCTGGGGATCGTCGCGCTCGCGGCGGGGGCCGCGTTCGTGCTGCGCCAGCGTCGCGCGCCGGAGCCGCTCTACGACCTCGCGGTCGCCGGCCGGCGGATCTTCTGGGTCGCGGCGCTGGCCGGGGTGATCGTCTTCGGGACGCTGATGGGCGCGATGTTCATCGGCCAGCAGTACCTGCAGAACGTGCTCGAGTACTCGACGCTCGACTCGGGGCTGGCGATCCTGCCGGCGGCGGTGGCGATGGTGCTGGTGGCGCCGCGCTCGGCGAAGCTCGTCGACGCGCGCGGGGCGCGGTTCACGCTGCTGCTCGGCTACGCCTGCTGCCTGCTCGGCTTCGTGGTGATGCTGACGCTGTGGGACGAGAGCGCCGCCTACTGGCGGATCGGCCTCGGCTACCTGCTCGTCGGGGCCGGCGTCGGGTTCGCGGGGACGCCGGCTTCGCGCTCGCTGACCGGCTCGGTGCCGGTCAAGCGGGCGGGGATGGCGTCCGGCACCGCCGACCTCCAGCGCGACCTCGGCGGCGCGCTGATGCAGTCGATCCTCGGCGCGCTGCTGACCGCCGGCTACGCGTCGGCGATCGGGTCGGCGATCGCCTCGTCGCCGAAGGCCGACCAAATCAGCGAGGCGACCCAGAGCGAGCTGACGAAGTCGTTCGCGAGCGCCGCCCAGACCGCCGAGCAGTACCCGAAGTACACCGACCAGATCATCGCCGCGGCGCGCGACTCCTTCCTCCAGGGCGACCACTGGGCCTACCTGGCCGGGATCGTGGCGATCCTCGTCGGGGCGGCGATCGTGGCGCGGCTGTTCCCGGGTCGCGAGCGTGAGCTGGAGCTGCTGCGCTCCTACCGCGCCGCCGACGGCGGCTGAGCCGCGCTGCGGCGCCCGCAGGCGGCGATAGAGTGGCTCGCGGAGTGGCGGCCGACCGGCGAGGCGCATGATCCTGCGGCTCCCCCGCACCCAGGCGGAGGCGATCGTCGGCGCGATGCGCTCGGTGGCGTTGGCGCACGGCGACGGGGCGGTCAGCCCGGCCGACCGGGCGACAGTCGCGGCGGCGGCGGAGATCGTCTTCGGCATCGCTTTCTGGGACCACTTCGAGCGCAACGGCTTCGCCTTCCCCGGCAACCCGGGCGGCCTCGCCGAGGGGTTCACCACCCCGCACGACTCCTCGCACGTCCTCAGCGGCTACTCGACCTCCCACGTCGCCGCCGACTGGGACTTCTGGGCCGCCACGCCCGTCCCCCTCGGCGAGCTGCGTGACAGCTACGGCGTCGCGCCGGTCGACGCGGCGCTGCTCGCCTGACGCGCGGGCGGTGGCTCAGCGGCGACGGGCGGCGGCTCAACGGCGGGCGAGGCGGAAGGCCTCCGAGAAGCGGACCGGGCTGCCCATCCGCAGCACCAGCCGCTCGTAGATGCGGCCCGCCACGACGAGCAGGACCGCGGTGGAGGCGACGAGGATCGCCAGCGACAGCGCGATCTCGACCGCGCTCGCCTCGCCGAGCGCGACCAGCGCCGGCATCACGATCGGCGAGCTGAACGGCACCAGCGAGGCGACCGTCGCGAGCGTCGAGTCGGGGGCGTCGAGCGCCGGGAAGACGACGAGGTAGGCGGCGACCAGCAGCAGGGTCAGCGGCGTGCTGGACGCCGAGAGGTCCTCCTGGCGCGAGACGACCACCCCGGCGATCGCGTACAGCGACGCGTAGACGCCGTAGCCGAAGGTGAACCAGAGCAGCGCGACGGCGAGCGCCCCGACGGCCGACCCGTCGAGCGAGAGCGCTCCGCTCGCGGCGCCCGCGGCCAGGCCGACCACCCCCGCCAGCAGCAGCTGCCCGATCCCGAGGATCCCGATGCCGATCACCTTCCCGGTCAGCAGCGGCCGTGCGGGGATCGTGGAGAGCAGGATCTCCACGACGCGCGAGGCCTTCTCCTCCACCACCCCCTGGGCGACGGCGAGGCCGACCACGATCAGCTGGCCGTAGAGCAGGATCGAGGCGACGAGCGCGATCCCGTAGCTTCCGCCCTCGTCGTCGCCGGGCTCGAGCGTGGTGACGCGCAGCGGGTCGGGGTCGAGCGCCGAGCGGGCCTCGGCGGCCGAGAGGCCCGCGCCGCGCAGCGCGGCGGCGGCCCGGACCCGGTCGGTCGCGGCGGCGAGCGCCTGGACGAGCTCGTCGGGCGGGTCGTCCTCCACGGTCAGCCCGGTGCGGGTGAGCGCGGCGTCGTAGTCGCCGTCGGCGACCCCGGCGCGCGCGGCGGCCGGGCCGTCGGCGCGGCTGACGTCGAGCTCGATGTCGAAGGCCTCCTGCGTCCGCTCGGCCGCGGCGGCGATCGCGGTCGCCTCGGCGCCGTCGACGGCGAGCGTGTAGCGCTGGGCGCCGCCGTCGCCGCCGAGCACGCCGGCGAGGATCGCGATCGCGGCGACGACGCCGACGATCGCAGCGGTCGAGAGCTTGAAGGCGCGCTGGCGGAGGCGCTCGGCCAGCTCGCGGCGGGCGACGGTGCGGGTCGGGCCGCGCGTCACCGGCCGACCACCTCGCGGAACAGCTCGGCGAGCGACGGGCGGACCGGCGCGAAGGAGCGGACGGGCCCGGCGGCGCGGGCGGCGTCGAGGACGGCCTGGTCGTCGACCCCGTCGGCGAGCTCGACGATCACCGCGCCGTCGTCGCCGCCGACGACGGCGACGCCGGGCAGGCGGCCGGCCCAGTCGCCGGGGGCGCGGCCGTCGACCTCGACGCGTAGGCGGATGCCGGCGCGCGCGGCGCGCAGCTCCTCGGTGGTGCCGGCCGCGACGAGCCGGCCGGCGTCGACGATCGCGACACGGTCGCAGAGCCGCTCGACGAGGTCGAGCTGGTGGGAGGAGAAGACGACGGCGGCGCCGGCGTCGGCGCGCTCGCGCAGCACGGCCGACATGACGTCGGTGCCGATCGGGTCGAGGCCGGAGAACGGCTCGTCGAGGATCAGCACGTCGGGGTCGTGGACGAGCGCGGCCGCGAGCTGGACGCGCTGCTGGTTGCCGAGCGAGAGCGCCTCGATGCTGTCGCCGGCGCGGTCGGCGAGGCCGAGGGTGTCGATCCAGCGGTCGGTCGCGGCGCGGGCGGCGGCGTCGTCGACGCCGTGGAGGGCGGCGAGGTAGCGGAGGTGGTCGGCGACGCGCATCTTCGGGTAGAGCCCCCGCTCCTCGGGCATGTAGCCGAAGGTCCGCTGGAGGTCGCGCGAGGCGGGGGCGCCGTTCCAGAGCACGCGGCCCTCGTCGGCGGCGAGGATGCCGAGCGCGATCCGCATCGCGGTCGTCTTGCCGGCGCCGTTGGCGCCGACGAAGCCGACGATCTCGCCGGCGGGGACGGTCAGGCCGAGCCCGTCGAGCGCGACGGTGTCGCCGTAGCGGCGGCTGACGCGCTCGAGTGTCAGCGCCGGCCGCTCGGCGGCGGCGGGACTCTGGGGAGGCTGCAAGTCGGTGCCGGGCGGGTCGCCGGTCAGGCGGCGGCGAACCGCTTCGCCGAGCGGGCGCGGTGCTTGGCGGCCTCGACCTCGCGGTCCTTCGGCGGGGCGTTGGTCACGAGGCTGTCGACGAGCGCCCTGGTGGCCGCCGCGACCTCGTCGACGGCGCGGTCGAAGACCTCCTGGTTGGCCTTCGACGGCTTGGTCGAGCCGCTGATCTTGCGCACGTACTGGAGCGCGGCGTCGCGGATCTCCTCCTCGCTCGCCGCCGGCTCGAAGTTGTGGAGGGTGCGGATGTTTCGGCACATGCCCCGACCTTACCCGGCGCGTCGCCGCGGAACCGCGTTTCGCGCGGCGCAACGGACTTGAGGGATCGCCGGGTCCGGTCGATGGAACGGCAATGGCCCTCAACCTCGACGAGCAGCCGCGATCCCTCCACGTGCTGCGCGCGTCGATCGCCGTGCTCGCCGCGGCCTGGCTCGCCTTCCTGGTGTCGACGGTCACGGGCACTGCGAGCGACGTGGCGCTGCTCGGCACGCCGGTCGCCGACTGGCTGTACGCCGGGCTGCTGCTCGGCGCCGGCATGATCTGCCTCGCGCGTGCCCTCGTCGACCAGCCGGAGCGCGCGGTCTGGACGGCATTCGCGATCGGCCTGACGCTCTGGTCGTTCGGCGACATCTGGTGGCTGGCCTTCCTGGCGGACGGCGGCGAGGCTCCGTACCCGTCGATCGCCGACGCCCTCTGGCTGTCGTCGTATGTCCCGATGGCGTACGGGATCTGGCGGCTGATCTCGGTGCGGGTGGGCTGGCAGGCGCTGGGCCCGGCGGCGTGGCTCGACGGCGCGATCGCCGCGCTGACCGGCAGCGCGCTGTTCGCGGCGACGGTGCTGGCCGGGCCGATCGCCGCCGCGCTGGAGGGCGAGCCGATGGTCTTCGCCACCAACCTCGCATACCCGATCGGCGACCTGCTCCTGCTCGGGTCCGTGCTCGCGGCCCTCTCGGCCATGGGCTGGCGGCCCGGTCGGGCGATCGGGCTGATCGCGGCGGGCCTGCTCCTGCGGGCCGTCGCCGACTTCGCCTACCTGAACCAGGTCACGCTCGGCACCTACACGGGTGGCGTGCTCGACACCGCGTGGCCCGCCGCCTCGCTGCTCGTAGCCGCGGCCGCCTGCGTCTCGGCCCGTGGGGCCCGGCGCGAGCCCGACTGGCGGACGTTCATCGCCCCGGCGACCTTCGTGGCGCTCTCGCTCGCGCTGCTGGTGGTCGACCACTTCGATCGGCTGCCGTCCTCGGCGGTCATGCTCGCCGGGGTTGCCATCGCCGTCGCGGCGGCGCGCCTGGGCTCGATGGTCCACACGACGCTCGCGATCAACGAGCGACGGGCGTTGACCGACCCGCTGACCGGCCTGAGCAACCGCCGCGCGCTGACGCGGGACCTCACGCGGGCGCTCGAGGACAGTCGCGCCGGGCAGCGGTTCGTCTTCGCGCTGTTCGACCTCGACGGGTTCAAGCGCTACAACGACAACTTCGGCCACCCCGCCGGCGACTCCCTGCTGGTTCGGCTCGGCGCCCGCCTCGTCGCGGCCGCCGAGCCGGGGGGCGCCTATCGGATCGGCGGCGACGAGTTCTGCGTGCTGATCTCCGATCGGGGGGACGCCCAGGAGCGCCTCGCCCGCGCGAGCGCCGCGCTCACCGAGGCCGGCGAGGGGTTCCAGATCACGGCGGCCCGCGGCAGCGTCTCGATCCCGGGGGAGACAACCGATCCGGAGCTGGCGATGCAGCTCGCCGACCGGCGGATGTACGCGGCCA
>JAAYBF010000247.1 GCA_012718975.1 Solirubrobacterales bacterium
CCGCCGAGCTGCGCCTCCGCCTCGGCGGCGACCTGCACGAGCCCGGCAGCCCCGGCTACGAGGACGCCCGCACGCTCAACAACGCGATGATCGAGCGCCGGCCGGCGCTGGTGGCCCGCTGCTCGGCGCCGGACGACGTGGTCGCGGCGCTCGCGTTCGCCCGCGAGCGCGGGCTCGCGGTGACGGTGCGCGCCGGCGGGCATTCGGTCACTGGCGCGTCGGTGCGCGACGGGGCGCTGACGATCGACGTGCGCGGCATGACCGACGTCGAGGTCGACCCGCAGCGGCGGGTCGCGCGCGTCGGCGGCGGCGCGACGTGGGCGGCGGTCGACCGGGCCGCGCAGGCCCACGGCCTCGCCACGACCGGCGGCCGGGTGTCGACGACCGGCGTCGTCGGGCTGACCTGCGGCGGCGGCTCCGGCTGGCTGGAGCGGCTGCACGGCCTCGCCTGCGACAACCTGGTGGCAGTCGAGCTGGTGACCGCCGACGGGCGGCTGGTGCGCGCCGACGCCGACGAGAACCCGGACCTGCTGTGGGCGCACCGCGGCGGCGGGGCGAACTTCGGCGTGGTGACGGCGGTCGAGCTGGCGCTGCACCCGATCGAGGCCGAGGTGCTCGGCGGGCTGGCGCTCTACCCGGTCGAGCGGGGTCCGGAGCTGCTGCGCCTGTTCCGCGACACGATGGCGGCCGCGCCGGAGCCGCTGAGCCTCGCCGCGATCTACATCACCGCGCCCGACGAGCCGGAGGTCCCGGCCGCGCTGCGCGGCCGCCAAGCGCTGGCGATCGCCGGGATGTACGCGGGGCCGCTGGCCGAGGGCGAGGCGGCGATGGCGCCGCTGCGCGAGTTCGGCCCGCCGGCGGCGGACCTGTTCGGCCCGGTGCCCTACGCCGACTTCCAGTGCTCGCTCGACGACCCGCCCGGCTTCCGCAACTACTGGACGGTCGAGCACCTCGCCGAGCTGCCCGACGCCGCGCTCGACGCGCTGCACGAGCGCTCGCTGCGGATCCCGCCGGGCCCGGCGCAGATGCTGATCGCCGCCTGGGGCGGCGCGGTCGCCAGCCGGGCGGACGGCTCGGCGGTCGGCGGCCGCGACGCGACCTGGGTCGTCCACCCGCTGTTCCTCTGGGACGACCCCACCGACGACGCCATGATGATCGACCTAGGCCGCGGCTACCGCGACATCCTCGCCCCCTGGGCCACCGGCGCCGCCTACTCCAACTTCATCGGCGAGGAGGGCACCGCCCGCGCCCGCGCCGCCTTCGCCGCCGGCGCCCACGACCGCCTCGCCGCGATCAAGGCCGAGTGGGACCCCGAGGACGTCTTCCAGGCGACGGGGCATGTGGCGCCGGCCGGCAGGTGAGGCGGGGGCTGTTGCCCTCTGGTCCGCGTCCTCGCAGGCGGAACACTCATCGGACCACCACCGGAGCCCCGCGATGCGAACGTCGTCGATCTCCCGCGCCGCCGGCCGGTGTGACCGCCTCACGCGCCGCGGTGGGAGTATGCGATTCGCCAGAGGCGGAGCACTGGGAAGAGCAGCCGGGTGAGCGATCCGCCGGCCCGGATGAGCGTCTTGGTGTCCGCCGCGAGACGGAGGTCGTGGGCGCTGTCCTTGGACAGGTACATCGCGACCATCGCGGCGACGATGATCGCGTGGCGCGACCCGTGCGGGAGGCTCTGTGCCCGCCCCGTCGCGTGCTCGATCGACTCGGCGAGACGACGCACCCGGCGCTCGCGGGTCGGGTAGTGGCCGACGTAGCTGTGGTCGCCGGAGCGGTCGTCCTCGGCCTGGTCGACGTAGCTGTCGAGCATGACGGCCACCAGCGAGATCCACGGCCAGTAGGCCGTGTGGGTCCGCTCGACCTCCTCGGGGCGTACACGAGGCTGGGAGGCGAGGGCGAGCAGCGCGAGCACGACCAGGGACGCGCTGGCCGCGCCGCAGCGCTCGAACCACGCGACGTCGGTGTCACCCGCGCGCTCGGTCTCGGCCCACTGACGCAGGGCGGCGTCGCGGGTGGCGGCGGGGAGGTGGTTGAGCGCCAGGACCTGTGTCTTGACTGCCTCCTCGACTGTGAGGAGCCGGACCTGGTCGAAGGAGGGCAGCGCGCGGCAGCGGCGCTGGCAGGACTCCACCAGCCCGCGCAGGTAGCCGCCGTCGTCCTTGAACGGATGGTGTCGGTAGTAGTCGCGCGGCGCCTGGCCGGGGTCGACGGCATCGATGAGCGCCAGGTGCAGTTCGCGGCCATTGGGCTCGGTGCGATGGCGCTCGCTGACGTTGTCGAGGAAGTCGAGGGTCATCTCGTAGGCGACGAGCAGGCGAACGAGGTTGTGGTCGCGACGCGGCGTGAGGATCGAGAAGAGAGCGGCCCCGTCGGCGTGGGTGCGCTTGTGGTCGAGCGCGTAGAGCGCGTCCTCGCGGATCGCCGTGCTCGGGATGCGTTCCGCGCGTGCTCGCCAGGACCCCATCTCGCTGGTGGTCTGGTGGAGGCCCCACACCAGCTCCCTGGTCGTTGCGCGCAGGAGCGACCAGATCTGAGCAGGGGTGAGCGGGGCCGGGTCTCGACCGGGGTAAGACATGCCGCCCGCGAGCATACGTTCGGCCGATCAGGGCCAGGAGGCTTCGGCGCAGCGCCGCTCTCGGACTGATCGTCGAGAAGCGTCAGTCCTACGGCTACGCGTTGCAGGTCCAGATCGATCGGCGCTTCGAGTTCCTCCAGCTCTCAGGCGGCTGTGTAGGGGGTCCTGAAGCGGCGAGCCCGGGCCTGCATCCCGAGGTCAGGCTTGCCGCGCGACCCGGCGCCAGAGCCTGAGCGCCCGAAGCGCCGGCCCGATGGTCGGCTTGAGTACGTCGGTGGTGGAAGCCGCGACTTGCAGGACGGTGCCGTTCCGCGCCTTGGGCGACGACAGGTAGAAGGCGGCGATTCCGGCGATCGTCATCACGTGGTGGGCGGCTCGCGGTAGGTCGCGGGTCGCGGCGACGGCACGGCGGGCGACGGTGGACATGCGGCAGCCGGCGACCCGAGGAGACGGGTAGTAGGCGATGTAGCGGTGCGCGTCGGCGGCGGTGTCCTGCTCGTCGTCGATCAGGCTGTCGAGCAGCGTCGTGAGGGTGCTGGCGAGCAGGTAGGCGTGGTCGATGTCAGCCGCCTGCCTGCTGGTCGCGCGCCAGTCGGCGGCTGCGCACAGCAGGGCGTGCAAGGCGAGGACCGACGCGGCGGCGCCGGCGGCCCACTCCCACCACCACAGATCGACATCGGCGGCCGGCTGCTGGGCCCACTGTTCGAGCTGGGCGACGCCTTCGCGCGGCACCGCGTGGCTGCGCGCCTGCGCCTCCGCAAACCGCGCGGCTGCACCCCGCGCGATCGGCAGGACGACCGGGAGCGCCGGAAGTCCGACGAGCGCGTTGCCGGCAGCAGCGACCAGAGCGTCGAGGTAGCCGCCGTCGTCGTGTTGTGGGTGGTAGCGGTAGTAGTCGACAGGCATTTCGCCGGGGGTGAGCACCACGGCGAAGCTGCGGAAGAGCTGCCGGCTGTTGCGCAGCGGACGGTCGACGTCCTGCTCTGTGACCGCGTCGAGATAGTCGTACATGACCTGGAGCGCGACGGCGGCTACGACGAGAGCGCCGCGGTGCCGTCGCGGCGCCAGGGTGCAGAGCGTGGCGATCGCTTCGGTGTTGGCTCGCTCGTCGCGCAGCTTGTCGGCGGCACAGCGGCGCAGGGTCGGGTCGGAGATCGCTTCGGCGTGGCCGTACCAGCGGCGAAGCTCGCTACGAACCTTTGGAGCGACGGTCAGCCAGTAGCGAGCGTGAGCGATGACGAACGCGGCGGCCGTGTCGCCCGACGACACGGGACCACCGGCGCGACTCATGGCGAGAACCTACCCCGCTGGGTGTCGCGCACCTATGACACCAAGTGGTGTCACGCTCGCAGGGTGCGTCGATGCTGCTACTCGGCGCCAAGCCCGAGCCGCGGCGACACTCGCGTCGCGAACCAGCCGGGGATCGCGATGATCGCGAGGGCAACAACCACGACGGTGGCCAGAGTGGTGACGGTGTTCCAGCCGACGGCAGCTGGCGCGACCGGGAAGCCGGTGACCACCTGCAGGAAGCGATCGGCGCCAATCCGTCCATAGGTCCCGCCGATAGCCCCGGTCAGACCGCCGGCGCCGAGCACGACTGCGGCCTCGATCAGCAGCAGCGCCAGTAGCTGGCGCGGCTGGAAGCTCTGGATCCGCAACCCCGCGAGCTCGGGGCGACGCTGCCAGATCGCTGCTCCCATCGCGGCCGCCATCGCGAGGACGGCGGCGATCTGGAGCAGGAGCGAGATCTGGCTCAGGCGATCCAGTCCCTGGCGCGCCGATGCCAGGATGATGCCGGCGCGCTCGTCGGCCGACTGCGCGCGCAGGCCGGGCGCCGCGTCCCTCAGGACTGCCGCGACCGCGTCGCCCACCTCCCCGGGGTCGGCGTTCTCCGCCGCGTCGATCTCGATGGCCGAGGCGTCGGTGTTGGACCATCGACGCCTGTAGTCGGCGCTGTTGAGCATCAGCGCCCCGGGGGCCCACCCGAGGTTGGTGGTGGTCGCGACGATGCGCATCGCTGCGGGTCCCGTGGGGGTGGGGACGGTGATCGAGTCGCCGACGTCGAGCCCCTTGTCGGTGGCGATCTTGTCCGACACGGCGACGCTCCCGCCGCGGCGCAGGGCTGCGGTCGCGGTGTCGAGGTCGCCTTTGACGATGCTGCTGGCGGGGAGCATGGCGGGGTCGTCGGTGGGGCGCGCGATGACCCAGATACGCCGACCGTCCATGTCGAGGAAGCTCCCTTGATAGGCCCGCACGTCCGCTACCCCGTCGATGGCGCGAAGGCGTGGGATGACGTTCTCCGCTGGGAAGTCGTTGGTCGCCTGATTGTCGAACGGGTTGACGACCCAGATGTCGGCGGTGCCGACGTAGTCGGCACCGTAGTCGGCGATCCCCGCGAGGAGATCGGTGCGCGCTCCCCCGATCGAGACGCTCCCGAACACGGCTACGGCCCCTGTCGCTGCGAGTGCCAGCGATCGCAACGTCGTCGAGCGCAGCGACAGAAGCGTCACCGTCAACGTGCTCAGACGCGGGACGCGGTCTACCAGCAGTTGCAGCAGCGCGATCGCCGCCCTGAAGGTCGCGGGTATAGCGAGCAGCGTGCCGAGCGCAAGCAGTGCGCTGGCGATCAGGGCGAGCTCGGGCACCGCTACGAGCAGGACCGTGGCGACGAGGAAGGCTGCGGCGCTGGCCACGAGCGCGCGGCGGGTGGTTCTGGGGCGCAACGCGTTGCCCGGGCTCCCGGGCTCATGGAGGACCGAGTCGATCGCGTGTCTGCGGCGCAGGTCGAGCAGCGGCGGTGCGGAGGCGGCGCAGCTCATGGCGATGCCGCCCGCGAGTGCGGCCACCAGCGGCCAGGCGTCGATGACCGTCCGGCCGCCCAACGTGAAGCCGGGGGCCAGGTACTCGGGCGACTCGCTGAACAGCCCGCGTGAGAGCAGGCTGCCCGCAACGACCCCGACGATCGACGCGACGATCCCGAGCGTCAGCGCTTGAAAGAGCATGATCGCGGCGACCTGGCGGCGACGGTAGCCCTGTATCCGCAGCGCGCTGACCAGGCGTCGGCGCTCGGGGGCTGTGAGCAGCATCGCGTTGCCGGCGAGCAGCAGACCCAGCAGCGCGGAGACCGCTGCGAAGAACCCGGTGACCTGATCCGTCGGCCCGGTGGCTTGCTCGAGGAGACGGACGTCGGCAGCGGTGTCGGTGACCTCCATCCTCCCTGCGACGATGCGCTCCAGCCGACGTTCGACCGCCGGCTCCTGGTCAGCGCTGGTCGAGACGAGCACGCGTGACACGCGGCCCTCGAGCCCGGCGAGTCGCTGCAACGAGGCGAGCGGCATGACGCCGACCCTCGCGGCCTCGAGCGGCCCGATCGTGTCGTCACCTAGGACGGCGGCGACCGTGACCGGCTTGGCGCGTCCGCGCACGTTGACTGTCGCGGTCGGGAGCGCGCGGGCGACATTGCCGGCGGCTGTGGGGTTGGGGACCCCGAGGCGGTCGGCCACATTGCTCGGAATCATCATCGCCTCCGGCTGGAGGTCGAGACCGCCGGGGAGGAAGCTCCGGGTCAGCCTGCCTGAGAGCTGGGCGAGGCTCGAATCGACGCTTACGAGGTTGATCGGGACCTCCGTGCCGGCCGGGCCGGAGAGCACGGCGCGCCGCTCCAGCGCAGGCGCTGCGTGCTCGACGCCGGGGACGGCGCGAACGCGCTCCACCAGGCGCTCGTCGAATCCCTGTCCGTCGCGCGCGACGACCTGGAGGTTCGCCGCTCCGGTGACGCCTTCGACGAGGTCGTCGGCGGATGCGACGACGCTCGAGTTGGCGACGAGGACCGCGAGCGCCAGGGCTACGCCGATCGCGATCCCCAGGCCGGCCAACAGCTCCTGGACCGGATGGGTCCTCAGCCGCCGGACGTAGAAGTAGACGAGAGCCTGAATACGCACGTCTGGCCCCTACGAAATGGCCGTGCGATCGAGCGGCATGGGTGAACCGAGGCTTCCGTCGCGAAGGGTCTCGATCCGGTCGGCGACCGCGGCAGCCTCCTGGTCGTGGGTGACGAGCAGCACCGCCACGTCTTGCTCGCGCGCGGCGGACGCGAGCAGGTCCACGACCTCCAGGCCGCGCCGGGTATCGAGGTTGGCGGTGGGCTCGTCCGCGAGCAGCAGGCGAGGTTGGTTGACCAACGCGCGTGCGACGGCTACCCGAGCACGCTCGCCCCCGGACAGCTGGTCTGGGGTGTGGCTCAGGCGGTCGCCCAGCCCGACGCGTTCGAGCCACGGCCGGGCTGTTCGGCGCGCCTCGGGGAGCGGGACCCGATCCGCGAGCAGCTTGATCGCGGCGTTCTCCAGCGCCGGCACGCCGGGAAACAGGTCGAGGGTCTGGGAGATCAGCCCGATCGAGTGACGCTGGTAGTCGGAGATCTCCTTCGTGCTGAGTCGGGAGAGGTCGGTCTGTCCGAAGCGGACCGCTCCGGCATCGGGTGCGAGCAGCGCCGCGGCGAGCAGGAGCAGCGTGCTCTTCCCCGAGCCGCTCGGGCCGCAGAGCGCGACCATCTCGCCCGGCTCGACGTCGAATGACACGCCGTCGATGGCGCGGACGGTCTCGCCCGCGGAGGGGTACTCCTTGACGACGTTGTCGAAGGACAGCGCCGGCACGATCTAGGCCGAAGACTGGGCCTGCGTGAGGCGCAGAGGGAGGACGTCCGCTCCCTCGGGCACGACTTCGCCGCGCAGCTCGCCCTCGTCGATCGACAACGCGCGGTCGGCGACGTTGACGACCTCGCCCACCGTCAGCAGAATCGCCGTCCCGGTGTCGGCGATCGAGCGGATGAGAGCGAGCAGCGGGTCGCGCTGGAGGATGTCCACGCCGTTGGTCGGCTCATCCACGAGCAGCAGGCGGGGCTTCGAGATCAGGGCGCGCGCGATGGCGACCCGCATCTGCTCTGCGGGATCGAGCGTGCGAACGTCGAGGTCCGCGCAGTCGGCCGCGCCGACACGCTCCAGGGTGTCGAACGCGCTACTGCGGGCTTTATCGAGAGCGCAGCCCCGAGCGAGGAGGCTGACGGCGACCTGATCGACGACCGAGCTCCCCTGGGTCGCCATGAAGTTGAGGTTCGTGTATCCGATCTCGGTGCCGAGCAGCGAGTCGCCTGCGGTGAGGATCCGCCCGTCGAAGCGGACCGTTCCGTCGTCCGGCGCCTCGATGCCGGCCGCGACGCGCAGGAGGGTGGTGCGGCCCGAGTGCCGCATCCCCCACACCGACACCAGCTCGCCGGCGGCGATCTCCAGCGAGACATTGCGCAGGGCCACGTGCTCGCGGCGCCGAGTCGCGTAGCGCTTGGTGACGTTGCTCAGGGCGAGGAGCGTCATCGGCCTCCTGCCTGGCGCTCGAGCTCGGCCCGTAGGACGCGTCGCGCGAAGGTGATGAACCGGAGCCGGGCCTCCTGAGTGAGACGGCGCTCCTCGTCGATCAGCGTGTCGCGCAGAGCGGTGACGCTGTCGCGCGCCTCCTCGACCTGCCCCGGCTCGGTCGGCACGTGCGCCAGGTCGTCGAGGTAGGCGCGCTCGTAGGTGTCGATGATCGCGAGCATGGCCCGCGCGTCGTTGACTCCTGTCGCGAGCAGGCGGCGCAACAGCTCCTCGCGGCGCGGATCGTCGCGGATGCCGCCAGCGATCCACTCCCGGTATCGCCGGGCTCCCTCGGCGGTCGCGCGATACCTGATCCGGGGCTGGCGCGTGGACCCCGAGTCATCCTTCAACGCCTCGACCAGTCCCTGCTGCTCGAGCTGGTCCACCACCTGGTAGATCCGCGGCTTGGCCACCGGGTAGAGCTGGCCGAAGCGCTTTTCGAACCGCTTCCAGATCCGGTAGGTGTAGCCCGGCTGCTCCACCACGAGGGCCAACACGGCCTCGACCGCCGGTGACGGCCTGTCCCGCGCGATTCCCTCCCGTGGCTGCGAACTCGACGCCAAATTCCCTCCTGCCAGACCAGACTGTGAACACAGTCTTATCGTGGCAAGCTACCCGCCCGGGGGCCGCTTCGCAAGCGGCTGCGCGCGATCGTTGGTAAGCGATGTGACCAGTCAGTGACGTGACCGGTCACATCGCTGAACGGTCAGCGACAGGAACCGTCAGCGTCCGGACTTGTGGAAGAGCGCAGGTGGCTCGACGATGGTCGGGTGCAGGGGGGTCCCACCCCCTCCAGGGATCCACTGCACACCAAGGGCGCTCCTCGTGCTCCCTCTGTCTCCGCCGCCGGCGGCGGGGCTCGCACGAGGAGCGTCCGCCCTCCTCCTCGACCGCCCGTGAAAGTCATCCAGATACGCAACGTGCCCGACGACGTGCATCGAGCGCTGAGAACGCGCGCCGCCGCCGCCGACATGACTCTCTCGGACCTGGCGCTCGAGGAACTCACCGCCGCGGTCCAGAAGTCGCCCGTGGTCGAGGTCGTCCGCCGTGCCCAGGCGCGAGGCGAGGGAGCCACCGCCAGTCAGGTCATAGCCGCCGTGCGGGCGACGCGCGAGACCGCCTAGCTCGCCGCCGATGATCGTGGTCGATTCATCAGCGCTGCTCGCTGCCCTGGTCGTGGATCGAGGCGGCAGCAAGCTGGAGAGGCGCCTGTCGGGCGTGCGCGAGCTGCACGCTCCCGAGCTGCTCGACGTTGAGATTCTCCACGCTCTACGACGGCTCGTCGCGACCGGCGCGCTCGCCGAGGAGCGCGCTCAGCACGTTCGCGAAGACGTCGCGGCGCTTCGCATCCGCCGCTATCCGCACCACGCGCTGGTGGATCGAGCCTGGGAGCTGCGCGCCGCCCTCACGCCGTCGGATGCCATCTTCGTCGCGCTGGCCGAGGTCTTGGAGATGCCGCTGGTCACCTGTGATCCCTACCTCGCTTCGACCGCGGAGCACGGCGCGGAGATCGAGCTGATCGCATGATGCCTCCGCAAGAGCGCCGCGCCGCGTTCGAGAAGTGGGACTCCAAGGTCATCTCGGTCTACGCCGACGGCCACGCAGGCGTTCCATGTCTGGTCACCTTCCAGGGGGTCGTTGCCAGGAACCTGGTGCTCGTCGTCTCCGATCTGGCAGTCCGCTCCGCAGCTGCCCTGGGGGTCGCGCTCGCCACGCTGGACCACGCGCGGATGCGCAATGCCGCCCTCGCAGTAGCGATCGAGCGCTATCTGGACATGGCGGCGCCATTAGGGACGAACCATGACCGTCGCCTCGTCGAGCGCATCCTCGCCGCGCTCGTCCACCGCTCCGAGAGCGCGACGCGCTCGAAGCTCATGCACGTGACCGTCGCCCTGCCCGGGACAACCGTCGCACGACTCGACGAGGAGATCCGGCGAGTGCTCGACCACGTCGACACCGGCACCGTCGATGACTGGCCCGGAGACCTGACTTCGGATGTGCGGTCATGCGTCATCGAGGCCGCGGCCGCGGAATGGATGCACCAGCGCGCCGAATCCTTCGGCACGGCTCTCGGGCGCGATCGGACGGCGGAATGCGCGTCCCAGACATTCCATCGTCGGCCTAGCCGGTAGCGCCCGGTCACCGCTGCTTGGCCGCCGCGACTGCCCCTTACAGGAGTCGTAGGTTCCTGGTGTAGCTGATCCGGCGAATAGCGGGGCGCGCTTCGTTCGAGACGGCGACCGGCGGGTTGCGGAGCCGTATCGGCTCGCAGCCTGAGCGGTCGGGGGCCTCTGCCGGGTCTGGTCAGGCCATTCCGCGCGGGCGGGGCGGGACGGCTGCGACGGTCGTCGCGTCCAGCGGGCTACAGCCGGCGGGCGGCCAGTCGGTCATGAACACGCAGGCGATCAGCG
>JAAYBF010000248.1 GCA_012718975.1 Solirubrobacterales bacterium
AGGCTCGCGTCGTCTTCCATCTTCCCGTCGAGCATGACCGCGCCGGTGCCGTCACCCATGGCCTCCTTGACCCGCCGGGCGTGGGCCACGTCGGCGGCGGAGGGGCTGAAGACGCGCTTGGCGATGTCGATCTGGACCGGGTGCAGCGACCAGGCGCCGACGCAGCCGAGCAGGAAGGCGGCGCGGAACTGGGCCTCGCAGCCGTCGACGTCCTTGATGTCGCCGAACGGGCCGTAGAAGGGGAGGATCCCGGCGGAGGTGCAGGCGTCGACCATGCGCGCGATCGAGTAGTGCCAGGGGTCCTGCTGGGCGCTCGCCCGCGGGGCCTCGGGGTTGACGGCATCGGGGTCCTCGATGACCCGGTAGCCGGGGTGGCCGCCGCCGACGCGCGTGGTCTTCATCCGGCGCGAGGCGGCGAGGTCGGCCGGGCCGAAGCTCATGCCCTGCATCCGCGGCGAGGCGGTCGCGATCTCCTCGAGGTTGACCACGCCCATGCCGGTCTCGAGGATCGCGTGGATCATCAGCGGCTTGGACACGCCGGCCTTCGCCTCGAGCTGGGCGAGCAGCCGGTCGACGTAGTGGATGTCCCAGGCGCCCTCGACCTTCGGGACCATGATCGTCTCGAGCTTGTCGCCGATCTCGGCGACCAGGCGGGTGAGGTCGTCGAGCACCCACGGGCTCTCGAGCGAGTTCACGCGCACCCACAGCGCGGTGTCGCCGAGGTCCATGTCGCGACCGACGGTGATCAGCCCCTCGCGCGCGGCCTCCTTGCGGTCGATCGGCACCGCGTCCTCGAGGTTGCCCAGCAGGATGTCGACCTTCTGCGCGATGTCGGGCGCCTTGGCGACCATCTTCTCGTTCGAGAAGTCGAGGAAGTGGATCATCCGAGACGGCTTGAACGGCACCTCGGTGACCGGGTCGGGCGCGCCGACCGCCAGCGGCTTGAAGAAGTCACGTGGATTGCGCATGGGCGCCGGAATCTATCGCTGGATAGCATCCCGCGCCGTCCGATTGACTGACCGATCAACGCCATGAAGAGGAGCCCATGACCGTCGACACCGACCAGGCGACCCGCGAGGCCTCCGGAGCGCGCCCCTACGGCCGCTACCTGGAGGACTTCGAGGTCGGCGCCGTCTACAAGCACTGGCCCGCGAAGACCGTGACCGAGGCCGACGACCACCTCTTCTGCCTGATCACGATGAACCACCACCCGCTGCACATCAACGACGTCTACGCCGGCCAGTCCCAGCAGGGCCGCAACGTCGTCGTCGGGCCGCTGGTGTACTCGCTCGCGCTCGGCATGTCGGTCGGCGACGTCTCCGGCAAGGCGATCGCCAACCTCGCCACCGAGGAGCTCTCACACCCCGCGCCGGTCTTCCACGGCGACACGCTCTTCTGCGAGTCCGAGGTCCTGGAGGTCCGGCCGTCGGGGTCGAAGCCCGACCGCGGGATCGTCAAGGTCCACACCCGCGTGCTCAACCAGGACGGCGTCCTGGTCGCCGAGTTCAAGCGGACGGTGCTGGTGCCGCGCCGCGAGCCCGGCGCCTGAGCGATCCGGTCGTGGGCCCGCCCGGGCCCGCGACCGCTCGGCTGAGCGAGCCACCGCGCGGCGCGCTCAGCCGCCGAAGTGGGCGACCCAGATCGTCGCCGAGGAGCCCCGGTAGGCGCCGCGCGCGGGGGCGACGCCGACCCAGCGGAACGACGGGTCGAGGATCAGCGCCCGGTGGCCACCGGAGCTCATCCACTGCCGCAGCGCGGGGCGCGCCGCCAGGCTGCGGCCGCTGCGCATCGCGAGGATCTCCCCCGAGCGGCGGAAGCCGGCCCGCGCGTAGCTGGTGCCGTGGTAGAAGCCGCCGCTGCGGCGCAGGTGACCGGCGAATCCGCGCGCCGTGCGCTGCAGGCGCGGTGCGGCGCGCAGCGGGCGCAGGCCGTGGCGCTCGCGGACGTCGTTGAAGCGGTCGAGCATCCGGGCGGAGGCCCGGTCCACAGGTCCCGCGGAGGCGGGCGCGGCAAGCGCGAGCAGGGCGACGCCGGCGACCGCCGCGGCCAGGCACAGGTGTCTCATCGAGTCCGAAGCCTCTCTCTCGTCGGCCTACGGGGTTAGCTGACGGGCTCGCGCAGAAAGAGCAGCGCGCCGCGGATATGGGCCAGCCGCGGTTCGCCCCAGGGATGTGGTTCCCCCGCTCGCCCTCCGAGGAAGGCGACTCGGCGTTGCAACTTTCCGTGCACGCTACCGCACGGGGCGGTCGGACGGAAGGAGCGCCCGGTCAGACGGCGCCGGGCGTCTCGAGACGCCCGCCGACGGCGTCGATGAGCGGCTGGACGACCGCGGCCAGGATCAGCGTCCCGGTCGAGAGCTCTCCGAGCTCCTCGATCGTCTGGAAGAAGATCAGCAGCGCGTAGGGCAGGTCGAAGGCGCGGTTCATGGCGCTTCCACCGAACGAGATCGCGGCGGCGAGCAGCGCCCCCACGAGCAGGACTCGCGTCAGCCCGTGCGTGCGCACGGCCACCACGACGATGACCGCCGCGAAGCAGAGGCCGATGGCCGCCTGGATCAGCGACGCGCCCGGGTCGGCGAGCTCGTGCTCGAGCTGGGTGTGGAGCTGCGCGGTCTGCTCGAGCGACACGAACAGCGTGATCGCCGCGAGCGCCGCGAGGACGGCGCGCAGCTCCGGGCGCAGCCAGGCGAGCAGGCCGCACGCGACCCCCGCCAGGAGGAAGATCGCGCTCGTCGTCCAGCTCGGGAGGTTCGGGTCGCTGTCGAGCGCCAGGAACAGCCCGTCGCCGAGCAGCTCCTTGTTGACGCCGTGCGCGACCAGGAAGAATGCCTGGAGGGCGATCGACGTGACGATCACGAACTGGGTGGCGGGGCTCGCGCGGATCGCCTCGATCAGGTCACGTGGGTTCATCTGGCCGGACTTCTCGGTCGCTGCGTGACGGGACTTGAGCGCCGAGGGCCCGCTTGCGCGGTGGGGGAGCCGTCGTCGCGCGCCAACCATATGCTCCCGTCGTGACGGAGCGGCGGCTCTCAGCGGGCTTCGTGCTCGTTCCAGGCCTCGCCGTGGTGGCGCTGTTCGCCTGGTGGTCGGTCGTCGAGGGCGGCTACGAGCTTGCCGTGCGGGGGCCGTCGTCGCTCGCGGCGGTCGGGCTGCTGGCCGCCACCGTCGCCGGCATCGGCCCGCGGCGGCTGCGCCTCAGCCCGGCCGCCGCCGCCGCGCTCGCCCTGCTCGCGGCCTTCACGGCCTGGTCGTACCTCTCGATCGCGTGGTCCGCCGATCGCGAGGCGGCGCTCGACGGATCGAACCGGACGCTGCTCTACCTCGCCATCTTCGCGCTCTTCGCGCTGCTGCCCTGGCGGGCCTGGACGGCGCTGGCGGTCTCGGGGGCGCTGGCGGCGGTGGCGGGGGCGCTCGCGCTGGTGACCCTCGTCCGGCTCGCGGGGGCCGACCCGGCCGCGCTGTTCCTCGACGGCCGGCTCGACTTCCCGCTCGGCTACGTCAACGCGACGGCCGCCTTCTTCACCGTCGGGGCGGTCCTGGCGATCTCGCTCGGGGCGCGGCGCGAGCTGCCGGTCGCCGCCCGCGCGGCGCTCGCGGCGACGGCCGCTGCCTGCCTCCAGGCGGCGGTCCTCTGCGCGAGCCGGGGCTGGCTCTTCGCGCTCCCGGTGGTCGCGCTCGCGACCGTCGCCCTGGTGCCGGACCGCGTCCGGCTGCTGGTCTGGGCGGCGGTGCCCGGGCTGGCCGGCCTCGCGGTGCTCGGCCGCCTGCTCGACGTCTTCGAGCGCTGGGACGCGGCGCCGGAGCGCGCCGCCGACGCCGCGCTCGCCGCGGCGGCCGAGG
>JAAYBF010000249.1 GCA_012718975.1 Solirubrobacterales bacterium
CGGGCGCGGCGCCGCGCGTTGGGAGTGGTTGCGGGCGCGGCGCCGCGGCTTTGGGAGTGGTTGCGGGCGCGGCGCCGCGCGTTGGGGCGGGTGCGGCGGCTGGATCGCCGGCCCGGGCGCCGGGGATCTACGCCGACGCCGGCTTGGTCAGCGGCCCTGCCAGGCGGGCGGGCGCTTCTCGGCGAAGGCGCGGACGCCCTCGCGGAAGTCCTCGGTGCGGAAGCAGGACTCGCGCAGGTCGACGAGGTCGCGGCCGACATCCTCGGGGAGGGCGGCGGCGTGGTGGCGCAGCTCGCGCAGGATCCGCTTGTTGCCGCTCAGCGACAGCGGGGCGTTGGCGGCGATCTCGCCGGCCATCCCGACCGTCAGCTCCTCCAGCTCGTCGTCGGCGACGACGTGGTTGAGCAGCCCCACGGCCAACGCACGCTCGGCGTCGACGTTGCGCCCGACGTAGAACAGCTCCGCCGTCACCGCCGGCCCGCAGACGTCGAGGAACTTGCGCAGCCCGGTGTGCGAGTAGATCAGCCCGAGCTTCGCCGGCGGCATCCCGACCCGGACGCCCTCGGCGGCCAGGCGGATGTCGCAGGTCAGCGCCAGCTCCAGGCCGCCGCCGATCGCGTGGCCGTTGATCTGGCCGATCACCGGAAACGGGAACGCCTCGAGCGCCTCGAGCGCCGCGTGGAACGGGTGTGCGACCAGCTTCTCGGCACTCTCCTCGAACTCGCGCCCCTCGAGGTTGCCGAGGTCGTAGCCGGCCGAGAAGACCGGGCCCGTCCCGGTCAGCACCAGGCAGCGGGCGTCGAGGCCCGCGACCGTCTCGGCGAGCGTGTCGAGGATCTCGTGGTCGAGCGCGCCGCGCCGCTCGGGGTTGGCGATCCGCAACCGGACGACGCCGTCCGCGGGCTCGTCGCGGACGAGCTTGCCGGAGGCCAGCTCCACGGCGTCAGCCGAGCACGACGAGGACGTCGCCCTCGCCGACCGACTCGCCCTCGGCGCAGCGGATCTCGACGACCTTGCCGTCGTCCTCGGCCTCGACGGGCATCTCCATCTTCATCGACTCGAGGATCACGACCGTGTCGCCCTCCTCGACCTCCTGGCCGACCGCGCACTCGATCTTCCAGACCGTTCCCGTGATGTGAGCCTCGACGTTGGGCACTCCGCCTCCTGCTGGGTCGCTGTGGTCGCGCCGCGCGCAACATACAGCGGCCGGGCGACCGATGCCCCGCTTGGGCCGGCCGCCGGCGCGGGGGAGCGGTGGCCGCTCCCCCGCAGGCGCGGCTCAGTCGACGAAGTTGCGAACCTGGTTGTAGACCGTCAGGTCGCCGTACAGGGCGCTGTGGCCCATGCACGCCGTCTGGGTGTTCGTCGCCCCGCTCAGCGGCACGCTGCTGTCGGGGTTGATCACCTCGTCGCAGGGCGACCACCACGTCCCGTAGTTGACCGCGCCCGGCGTCTCGTCGCCGGAGTTCAGCGCGTTCAAGAACGACGACCCCGGCTGCATCTCGAAGCACGAGGTGTTCCAGAAGCAGAGATAGGCCGTCTGGGTCCCGTGGTTGGGCCCGCCGAGCGACACCCACTCGTCGACCTTGGCCGTGCCGCCGAGGTTCTTGAGGTAGTAGCGGCTCGAGAGCCCGCCCATCGAGTGGGTGACGATGTCGACCTTGCTCGCTCCCGTGGCGGAGAGGATCTGGTCGACCTTGGTGCTGAGCTGTCCGGCGGTCGTCACGTTCGACTGCGCGGTGTTGTAGCTCCAGTTGTTGGTCTGGGCCGCCGTCCAGCCGTCGGACTGGAAGCGGCTGATCATCGTGTTCCAGACCGATCCGCTGCTGTTCCAGCCGTGGACGAACAGGATCGGCTCGACGGCCGCCGCGCTGGCGGCGGGCGCCATGGCTGCCACCGCGGTCACCGCGACGGCCAGGAAAAACTTGCGCATGTTCCCTCCCTCATGTGCAAATCGACTTTGAGTGCATAACCGTAACGGTGCTGTCAATTTGAGTTAAGTCGGTCAGACCACCGTGAGCGCCTCCGCGCAGGCGCGCGCCGCCATACGATGCGCGCGTGATCCTCGCGCTCGACCAGGGCACGACCGGCTCGACGGCGCTCGTCTTCGACGGCGAGGGCCGGATCGCCGGCCGCGCCTACAGCGAGTTCCCCCAGCACTTCCCGCGGCCGGGCTGGGTCGAGCACGACCCGCGCGACATCTGGGAGGTCACCCGCAGGGTCGGGCACGAGGCGCTCGCCGCAGCCGGGGTGGACGGCCGCGCCCTGCGCGCGATCGGCATCGCCAACCAGCGCGAGACCGTCGTCGCCTGGGACCGCGTCACCGGCGAGCCGCTGCACCGGGCGCTGGTCTGGCAGGACCGCCGCACCGCCGGCCGCTGCGACGAGCTGCGCGCCGCCGGCCACGAGCCGCTCGTGCGCGAGCGCACCGGCCTGGTGCTCGATCCCTACTTCTCGGGCACCAAGATCGAGTGGCTGGTCCGCCACGGCGGCGTCGACCCCGGCCGCGCCGCGTTCGGGACCGTCGACTCCTGGCTCGTCCACAAGCTGACCGGCGAGCACGCCACCGACTACTCGAACGCCTCGCGCACGATGCTCTTCGACATCGGCCGCCTCGACTGGGACCCGGAGCTGTGCGACCTGCTCGGCGTGCCGGTCGACGCGCTGCCGCGCCCCTGCCCGAGCGCCCACGTCCACGGCCAGACGACCGAGTTCGGCGGCTCGGTGCCGGTGGCTGGGATCGCCGGCGACCAGCAGGCCGCGCTCTACGGCCAGGCCTGCCACCGGCCCGGGCTCGGCAAGAACACCTACGGCACCGGCAGCTTCGTCCTGCTCAACGCCGGCCCGGCGCCGCCGCCGCCCGAGGAGGGCCTGCTGACCACGGTTGCGTGGGGGGCGGACGGCCGTGTCGACTATGCGCTCGAGGCGGCGATCTTCGTCACCGGCGCCGCCGTCCAGTGGCTGCGCGACGGCCTCGGGCTGATCGCCAGCGCCGGCGAGACGGAGGAGCTGGCCCGCTCGCTCGACGGCAACGACGGCGTCTACTTCGTCCCGGCGCTGACCGGTCTCGGCTCGCCGCACTGGGACCCCTACGCGCGCGGCACCGTCGTCGGCCTGACGCGCGGCAGCGGCCGCGCCCACCTCGCCCGCGCGACGCTCGAGGCGATCGCCTACCAGACCGCCGACGCGGTCGCCGCGATGGAGTCCGCGGCCGGGATCGAGTTCGCCGAGCTCAAGGCCGACGGCGGCGCGGTCCACAACTCGTGGCTGATGCGCTTCCAGGCCGACGTGCTCGGCGTGCCGGTCGTCGTGCCGGAGGTCGCCGAGACGACTGCGCTCGGCGCCGCCTACCTCGCGGGCGTCGCGGTCGGCGCCTGGACCGAGGCCGACGTCGCGGCGATGTGGCGCGAGGCCGCCCGCTACGAGCCGCGGATGCCCGCCGACCGCCGCGCCGAGCTGCTCGCCGGCTGGCACCGGGCGCTCGAGCGCTCGCGCGGGTGGGCGCAGGCGTGACCAACCGACGACAGAGGGGTACCTGACCGCGCATGGCCGACGCCAAGATCAAGCCGCAGGTCTACAAGGACCCGCGCCCGAAGGAGCACTTCGACGGCTACCACCGCCGCGTGCGCGAGCACCGGCCGACCTGGGACTACGAGGCGGTGCGGGTGATCCTCACCCCGTACCTGCTCGGCTTCTTCCGCGCCCGCGCGGTCGACACCGACAACGTCCCCGCCGACGGCCCGTGCATCCTCGCGCCCAACCACTTCTCCTTCCTCGACCACTTCTTCCTGGCGCTCTACCTGCGCCGCAAGGTCCACTTCATGGCGAAGTCGCAGCTGTTCAAGCTGCCGCTGTGGCCGATCTTCAACTTCGGCGGGGTGTTCCCGGTCCGCCGTGGCCACGCCGACCAGGAGGCCTTCGACACCGCCCACGCGATCCTCGCCCGCGGCGACGTGGTCGTGATGTACCTCGAGGGCGGCCGCTCGCGCACCGGCGGGCTCGGCACGCCGCGGCCCGGTGTCGGTCGGTTGGCGCTCGAGACGGGCGTCCCGGTGGTGCCGGTCGCGCTGGTCGGCACCGAGAAGACGCGCAACTGGCGCCGCGGGCAGTTCCCGAGGGTGACCGCGCACTTCGGCGCCCCGGTCCGCTTCGACAAGCTCGACTCCGAGCCGACCCGCGACCAGGCCCAGTACGCCTCCGAGCAGGTCTTCGAGCGGATCGTCGAGATGTGGGAGGCCGCGCGCGGCAAGCGCTGAGCGGCCCGCTCAGGCGGGCAGCTTGGCGACGGCGGCGGCGAGCTTCGCCGGCTCGCGCAGCGCCGGCCCGTGGCCGAAGCAGACGAGCGCCGGCTCGAGGTCGGCGATCCGCCGCGCCGATTCGCGGTTGCGCGCCGGGTCGGGGCTGAAGCTCCCGAACGGCTCGCGGATCCCGCCGCGCAGCGTGAACGGGTTCCAGCCCCACATCACGTCGCCGCAGAGCAGCACCCGGTCGGACTCGCGCCAGTAGGAGACGTGGCCGGGGGAGTGGCCGGGGGTGTCGAGCACCGTGAAGCCCGCGACCTCGTCGCCCTCGCGCAGCGCCCGGGCGACCGGGTGCGCCTTGGCGGCCGGCAGCCTCATCCCGCCGCGGCCGACCATCCTGCCCGACTCGACGGCCTCGACGTCGGCGGCGCCGCACCACAGCGGCACGCCCAGCCGCTCGCAGATCGCGTGGCTGGAGCCGAAGTGGTCGGGGTGGGCGTGGGTGAGCGCGTGCGCGGTGACCTCGTGGCCCTGCAGCTCGCGCAGGATCCGGCCGCGGTCGAGCGCGGTGCCGGCGTCGATCAGCACGTCGCCGATCAGGTACACGTTGATCCCGTCGCGCGGGCGCCCGTCGAGCTGCCACACGCCTTCCGCAAGCTGCCGCATGGCGCGAGCCTATCCCGGTCGGCCGTAGGCCGCGTCGAGGCGGCGGAAGGCGGCCATGTCGTGGCCGGGGATCGCCAGCGCGCCCGGCCGCTGCTCGAGGAAGCGCTGGATCTCGCGCAGCGAGCGGCGGAAGCGGTGCTCGTCGGCCATCCGCTGGGGGAGCGCCGTCTCGGCGATCGTGCGCTCGGTGTAGGCGGCGTCGCCGCAGATCAGCGCCTCGCGGTCGGGCAGCCGCAGGACGATCGAGCAGTGGCCGGCGGTGTGGCCGGGGGTGAGCGCGACGCGCACGCTGCCGTCGCCGAAGACGTCGAGCGTGCGGCCGAAGCCGGCGTAGGAGGAGGTGGCGGCGGAGTCGAAGTCGAGCAGCCGGTAGTCGAAGGCGTGGTCGAACTGGCGCCGGAGGTAGCCGTCGGTCTGGCCGCCGTCGGCGGCGGCCTCCCACTCGGCGGAGCTGACGAGGAAGGTGGCGTCGGGGAACTGGGAGATGCCGCTCGCGTGGTCGGCGTGCAGGTGGGTCATCAGCACGGCGCGCACCGCGCCGGGGTCGAGCCCGCGCTCGCGCAGCTGGGCCGGGACCGCTTGGCCGGCGTCCATCCGCAGGTCCTTGAAGACCAGGCCGCCGAGCCGTCCCATGCCCTGGGCGGGATCGACCGCGACCGCGGCGTGGAAGCCGGTGTCGACCAGCAGCAGTCCGGCGCCGGGGTGCTCGACCGCGAACGCGACGACCGGGATCTCGGGCCACTCCTCGCGCGCGACGCCGACGCCGAGCGCGCGCAGCCCGGCGAGCCGGCCCTCGGCGCGGTGCAGCAGGCCCGGCGGGCAGGCCATCCGGGCGCACAGCAGCGGGTGGAGGCGGACCGTAGCCCCCTCCGTCCCGCCGGGCAGCGGCAGCTGCGCCGGCCTCGGCTCCGCCGCCGTGGCCATCGCGCAGACAGTAGACCGTCGCGCGGCGTCCGCGCCGCGGTGGGCGATGCGGCCCGCCGGCGCTCGCGCCTCCGCCGCCGCGCGAGTGGAATCCAGGTGGGGGTATGGCCCCGCGAGGATTCCACTCGGCCTGTGGGCGCTGGCGGGAGACTCGGCGGCGGGCCGCGCTGGCGCTAGGCTGGCCCCGCGATGGGAGCGGGGCGCCCGAGCGAGATCTTCCGGCCGGACCTGCTCGACGGGCAGGTGGCGCTGGTCAGCGGCGGCGGCTCCGGCCTCGGCCGGCGCAGCGCGATCGAGCTGGCGGCGCTCGGCGCCGACGTCGTGGTATGCGGCCGCCGCCCCGAGCCGCTCGAGGAGACGGTCGCGCTCTGCGCGGAGGGCCGCTGCGCGGCGCGCGCCTGCGACATCCGCGAGGAGGACGAGGTCGCGGCGCTGGTCGACTGGACGCTCGAGCGCCACGGCCGGATCGACCTGCTGCTCAACAACGCCGGCGGCCAGTACCTCACCCCGGCCGAGGACATCACGCCGAAGGGCTTCCGGACGGTGATCCGCCTCAACGTCGAGGGCACCTGGCTGATGACCCACGCGGTCGCGACCAGGGCGATGATCCCGGCCGGCGGCGGCAAGGTCGTCAACGTGACGATCTCGCCGCACAACGGCCTGCCCGGCATGGCGCACTCCTCGGCGGCGCGCGCCGCGGTCGAGAACCTGACGCGCGTCCTGTCGATCGAGTGGTCGCGCTTCGGGATCAAGCTCAACGCGATCGCCGCCGGCCAGTTCGCGACCGAGACGCTGATGACCAAGTACCCGAAGGCGATCGTCGACAACGTCGCCCGCACGATCCCCGCCGGCCGCCTCGGCAGCGAGGAGGAGTTCGCCTGGGCGGTCGCCTACCTGGCCTCCCCGGCGGGCGACTTCTACTCCGGCGCGATCCTCACGATGGACGGCGCGCGCGACAACTGGCTCGGCCCGTGGCCGCCCGGCCCGCTCGCCGACGCGGGCGGCAACCCGCTCGCCGAGGAGCGCAGGCCCAAGGCCTGAGGGCGTCGGCGCCTCGGGCGCCTCGACGCGAGCCGGTCCCCGGCCGCCCAGCGGCCGGCCGCCCAGCGTGCCTCCGGCCGGCCCGCGTCCCTCCGACCGGCCCGCTTGCCGCGCGGGCCGGTCGGGGACGCGGGACCGCTCAGGAGGTCATGCCGGTGAACTGGCCGCCGGTGACGTTGAGCACCTGGCCGTGGACGTAGTTCGACCACGGCGAGCAGAGGAAGAAGATGCCGCCGGCGGCCTCCTCGGGCGTGCCGGGACGGCCGAGCGGGATCAGCATCGTCGCCATCTGGCGCAGCTGCTCGGGGATGCCGAGCTGGATCTCGGTGCCGTCGGCGTCGATCGTCTCGGCGTTCTCCTTGGCGGCGGTCAGGCGCGTCTCGATGAAGCCGAACGCGACCGCGTTGACGTTGATCTTGAACTGGCCCCACTCCTTGGCGAGCGTCTTGGTCAGGCCGACCACGCCCGACTTGCCCGACGAGTAGTTGGCCTGGCCGGCGTTGCCCATCGTGCCCGAGACCGACGAGACGTTGACGACCTTGCGGAAGACCTCGCGGCCCTCGTCGCGCTCCTGCTTGGCCGGCTCGCGCATGTGCGGGGCGGCGGCGCGCAGCACCCGGAACGGGACCACGTTGTGGATGTCGAGCATCGCCTGGAACTGCTCGTCGCTCATCTTGTGGATCGGGCCGTCCCAGGTGTAGCCGGCGTTGTTGACGACGATGTCGAGTCCGCCGAAGGCCTCGACGGCCGTCGCGACGAGCTTGTCCGGCACGCCCTCCTTGGTGAGGTCGCCGGCGAAGGCGACGGTGTCGCCCTGGATCTCGCCTGCCGCCTGCTCGGCCACGTCGCCGTCGAGATCGTTGATCACGACCCTGGCTCCCTGCGCGGCGAGCAGCTCCGCCGTCGCGCGGCCGATGCCGCGCGCGGAGCCGGTCACGATCGCCGACCTGCCGTCAAGAACTCCCACTTGCTCTCCCCTTCTCGGTTCGTCGAAGACCGCGCATTCATAACGCGCGCGGGCGCCGCGTGCGCGCCGACTGGCCGCGCGGCCAGTCACGGCCGCTAGCCTCGCGGGGCGACCGACACGACCGACCTCGACGCGGAGGAGACGACATGGCAGAGCCGGTGGCACTGGTGACAGGGGCGGGGAGGGGGATCGGCCGCGAGGTCGCCGGCCAGCTCGCCGAGCGCGGTCACGTCGTCCTGGCCGGCGTGCGCGACGGCGAGCGCGCGGACGCGGTCGCGGCCGAGATCGGCCACGGCGCGCGTGGCGTCGAGCTCGACGTCGGCGACCCCGCGAGCGTCGAGCGGGCGGTCGCGGCGATCGGTGAGGAGCCCGGCCGGCTCGACGTGCTCGTCAACAACGCCGGGGTCGGACTCGACTGGGGCGTCTCGGCGACCGAGCCGGACTTCGACCGGATCGCCGCGACGCTCGAGGTCAACCTCTACGGCGCCTACCGGCTCGCGGTCGGCCTGCTGCCGCTGTTGCGCCGCAGCGAGCACGCGCGGATCGTCAACGTCTCCTCGGGGATGGGCGGCGTCGCGGAGATGGGCGGCTGGTCGCCCGGCTACCGGATCTCGAAGGCCGGGCTCAACGCCGTCACGCGGATGCTGGCGACCGAGCTGGAGGACGACGGCGTGCTGGTCAACTCCGCGTGCCCGGGCTTCGTCGCGACCGACATGGGCCGGCCGATGGGTGCGAGCAAGCCCGTCGCCGACGGCGCGGCCGGCATCGTCTGGCTCGCGACCCTGCCCGACGACGGTCCGACCGGCGGCTTCTTCCGCGACGGCGTCCAGGTCGCGTTCTGAGCGCTCGCGCCGGGGGTAGGCAGAGCGCATGGCCGAGACGGCGCTGGTGGTCGTGGACATGCTCAACCCCTACGACCACGAGGACGCGGAGCTGCTGGCCGCGAGCGTCGAGGAGATGGTCGGCCCGGGGCGGGAGCTGGTCGAGCGGGCCTGCGCGCGCGGCGTCGACGTGATCTACGTCAACGACAACTACGAGGACTGGAACTCCTCGCAGGACGCGCTGGTGCGCCAGGCGCTGGCCGGCCGGCGCCCGGACCTCGTCGAGCCGCTGCTGCCGCCGGAGGGGTCCTCGTTCGTGCTCAAGGCCCGCCACAGCGTCTTCTACGGCACGCCGCTCGAGCACCTGCTCCACGAGCGCGGCCTCGGCCGGGTCGCGCTCTGCGGCCAGGTGACCGAGCAGTGCATCCTCTACAGCGCGCTCGACGCCTACGTCCGCCGCTTCGAGGTCGCGGTGGCCTCCGACGCGGTCGCCCACATCGACGGCGAGCTCGCCGCGGCGGCGCTGCGGATGATGGACCGCAACATGCGCGCCGAGGTGGCGCCGGGCGCCGAGCTGCGGCTCTGACCTGGTGTGCGGAAAGTAGGAAGTGCCACTCCCTACTTCTGGTAGCTTGCGGACAGCACCGCCGAACCGCCAGCAGAGGGAGCCGTGATGGCCAGCGCCGAGACCGTCATCAAGCCCGACTTCGGGACCACGCGCAAGCACTTCATCTTCGAGGAGCACCACGACCGGCTGCGCGAGTCGATCCGCGCGTTCGTCGAGAAGGAGCTCGCCCCGCACGCCGACGAGTGGGAGGAGACGACCTTCCCCGACTCGGTGATCCGCCGGATGGGCGAGCTCGGCTTCCTCGGCCTCTCGATGCCCGAGGCCTACGGCGGCCAGGGCGGCGACTACTTCTGCAACATCGTCCTCGCCGAGGAGATGGGCCGCTCGAACTCCGGCGGGCTGACGATGGGCGTCGCCGTCCACACCGACATGGCGATGCCGCCGATCCACCTCTTCGGCAGCGAGGAGCAGAAGCGGGAGTGGCTGGTGCCGGCGATCAAGGGCGAGAGGATCCTCTGCCTCGGCATCACCGAGCCCGACGCCGGCTCCGACGTCGCCGGCGTCAAGACGCGCGCGGTCCGCGACGGCGACGAGTACGTCATCAACGGCTCGAAGACCTACATCACCAACGGCCACCGCGCCGACGTGATCGTGCTCGTCACCAAGACCGGCGACGCCGGCAACTACGACGACTTCACGCTCTTCCTGGTGCCGATGGACAGCCCCGGCGTGATTCGCGAGAAGAAGCTGGAGAAGCTCGGGATGCACGCCTCCGACACGGCGCTGCTCGCCTTCCAGGACGTCCGCGTGCCCGCCTCGGCGATGCTCGGCGAGGAGGGCAAGGGCTTCTACCACATCATGTGGGAGCTCCAGGGAGAGCGGCTGATCGGCGCCGCCGGCTGCGTCGCCGGTGCCCAGCGCTGCTTCGACCGCACGCTCGAGTACGCGCTCGAGCGGACCGCGTTCGGCCGCCCGATCGGCAAGTTCCAGGCGATCCGCCACAAGTTCGCCGACATGGCGACCAAGATCGAGGCCGGCCGCCAGATGGTCTACTCGACCGCCTGGCGGTTCGCCAACGGCGAGTACCCGGTCCGCGAGATCTCGATGGCGAAGCTGTTCACCGCCCAGATGGCCTGCGAGGTCACCGACGAGTGCCTGCAGATCCACGGCGGCGCCGGCTACATGCGCGAGTACGGGATCGAGCGCGCCTGGCGCGACATGCGGCTGAACCGGATCGGCGCCGGCACCGACGAGATCATGCTCGACGTGATCGGCCGCTCCTACGGCCTCTAGGCCCGGCGGCGCGGCGGCGCGGCGATGCGCACGTTCGAGAAGGGGGTCCCCGGCGCGGCGCCGCGCCGGCCGCTGCCCCCGTTCGGCGACGAGCACGAGCAGCTGCGCGCCTCGATCCGCCGCTTCGTCGAGCGCGAGCTGCGCCCGCACGCCGAGCGCTGGGAGGACGAGCGCTGGTTCCCCGACGAGGTGTTCGCCAAGCTCGCCGCCGGCGGCTTCCTCGGGCTGAAGTACCCCGAGGCCTACGGCGGCCAGGGCGGCGACCACCTCCACGACGCCGTGCTGATCGAGGAGCTCGGCGGCTGCGGCTCCGGCGGCGTCGCGGCCGGGATCGGCGCGCACGTCACGATCGCCACCCCGCCCGTCTTCAAGTTCGGCACCGAGGAGCAGAAGCGGCGCTTCCTGGTGCCGGCGATCCGCGGCGAGCGGATCGCCGCGCTCGGGATCACCGAGCCCGGCGCCGGCTCCGACGTCGCCGCGATCCGCACGCGCGCCGAGCCGGTCGACGGCGGCTGGGTGGTCAACGGGTCCAAGACGTTCATCACCGGCGGCGTGCGGGCCGACTTCGTCGTCACCGCCGTCAAGACGACCGCCGACGGCGGCCACGGCGGCCTCTCGTTCCTGCTGATCGAGCGCGGGATGGAGGGCTTCACCGTCTCGCGCAAGCTCGAGAAGCTCGGCTGGCACGCCTCCGACACCGCCGAGCTGGCCTTCGCCGACGTGTTCGTGCCGGAGGAGAACCTGCTCGGCCGCGAGAACGAGGGCTTCTACCTGATCATGGCCAACTTCCAGTGGGAGCGGATCGCGATGGCGCTCGGCGCGGTCGCGGCGATGGGCCGGCTGGTCGACTCCTCGCTCGCCTACGCGCGCGAGCGGGTCGCCTTCGGCCGCCCGATCGGCCGCTTCCAGGCGATCCGCCACAAGATCGCCGCGATGGCCGTCAAGCACGAGGCGGCGCGGGCGCTGACCTACCACGCGCTGCGCCGCTTCCACTCCGGCGCCGACGCGATCGACGAGGTCACCCAGGCGAAGCTGCTGAGCCAGCGCTACGCCTGCGAGGTCGCCGACGACGCGATCCAGGTCCACGGCGGCGCCGGCTACATGCGCGAGTACGGGGTCGAGCGCGCCGCGCGCGACCTGCGGCTCGGCCCGATCGGCGGCGGCACCGACGAGGTCATGAAGGAGATCCTCGGCCGCCGGCTCGGCCTCTGAGCCCGGCCCGAGTCCGCGTGAGGTCCGCTCGAGGATCAGAGTGGAATCCAGACGGGGTAGTAGCACCAGCGATGCTCCACTTCGCGACCTCGCTGCCGGCTGAGAGACTGCGGCGATGACGGAGCGAGCCTTCGACGTCGTCGTCCTCGGCGCCGGTCCGGCCGGGGAGGTGGTCGCCGGCAAGCTGGCCGACGGCGGGCTGTCCGTGGCTCTGGTGGAGCCGGAGCTGGTCGGCGGCGAGTGCTCGTTCTGGGCCTGCATGCCGTCGAAGGCGCTGCTGCGCCCGGCCGAGGCGCTCGCCGAGGCGCGGCGCGTGCCCGGCGCGCGCGAGGCGGTCGGGACCGTCGATCCGGCGGCGGCGCTCGCCCGCCGCGACGAGGTGATCCACGACCTCGACGACTCCGGCATGCTGCCGTGGCTTCGGTCGCGCGGGATCGAGCTGGTGCGCGCCGCCGGGCGGATCGCGGGCGAGCGGCGCGTCGAGGCCGGCGGGGAGACGCTGCACGCCCGCCGCGCGGTGATCGTCGCGACCGGCAGCACCGCCGCCCTGCCGCCGATCGACGGCCTCGTCGAGGCCGATCCGTGGACCAACCGCGAGGGTACGACCTCGAAGGAGGTCCCCGACCGCCTCGCGATCCTGGGCGGCGGCGTCGTCGGGGTCGAGCTGGCGCAGGCGTGGCGCTCGCTCGGCGCGCAGGTGACGCTGCTCGAGGTCGGCGACCGGCTGCTTGCACGTGAGGAGCCCTTCGCCGGCGAGCAGGTCGCCGATGCGCTGCGGGTCGCCGGGGTCGACGTGCGCCTCGGGGTCGCGCTGAGCGCGGTTCGCAGCGAGGAGGGCGGGGGAGCCGGCGGCACGGCGGGCGCTGGAGCAGCCGCCACGGGGGACCCCGCCACCGGTGGCCGGCCGCGCGAGCTGGCGCTCGCACTCGACGGCGCGCCGGAGCTGCGCGCCGACCGGCTGCTCGTCGCGACCGGACGGCGGCCGCGGACCGACGACATCGGCGTCGAGGAGGTCGGCCTCGAGCCCGGCGAGTCGATCGCCGTCGACGACCGGATGCGCGCGACCGGCGTCCCGGGCGGCTGGCTGTATGCGATCGGCGACGTCAACGGCCGAGCGCTGCTCACCCACGTCGGCAAGTACCAGGCGTGGGTCGCCGCCGAGAACCTGCTCGGCCGCGACGCCGTCTCCGAGGTCGACGGCGAGACCGCGCCGCGGACCGTCTTCACCGAGCCGCAGGTCGCCGCGGTCGGCCACACGCTCGCCTCGGCGCGCGCCGCCGGGCTCGACGTGCGCGCAGTCGACGTGGATACCTCCGCCAACGCGGGCGCCAGCTTCGTCGGCAAGGGCGCGCCCGGCACCTGCCGGCTCGTCGTCGACGAGCGCGCCGGCACGATCGCGGGCGCCACGTTCACCGGCGTCGCGGTCGCGGAGTCCCTGCACGCCGCGACGATCGCGATCGCCGGGCGGGTGCCGCTCGACCGGCTGCGCCACGCCGTGCCATCGTTCCCGACCCGCAGCGAGGTCTGGCTGAAGCTGCTGGAGGCGCTCTGACCCCGAGGAGAGAACCCTTGACGTTCGAGAAGATCCGCTACGAGGCCGACGAGGCGATGGTCGCGACCATCACCCTCGACGACCCCGACACCCGCAACGCGCTCGGCCCCGAGCTGCTCGAGGAGCTGATCGCGGCGTTCGAGCGGGCGAAGGCCGATCCCGCCGTCCGCTGCGTCGTGCTGACCTCCTCGCACGACAAGGTCTTCTCCGCCGGCGGGAACCTCGCCGGCTTCGCGGCCGAGGTGCCGCTGGTCCACAAGCACCACGGCATCGAGCAGTTCCCGCGCCTGTTCCGGACGATCGGCCAGCTCGGCAAGCCGTCGATCTGCGCCGCCAACGGCCACGTGCTCGCCGGGTCGCTCGGCGTAGCGCTCGCCTGCGACCTGATCGTCGCCTCCGACAAGGCGACCTTCGGCACGCCGGAGATCAACGTCGGGGTCTTCCCGTTCATGATCATGGCGCTGATCTACCGCAACATCGGCCGCAAGAAGACCAACGAGCTGCTGCTGCTCGGCGAGCGGATCGACGCGAAGGAGGCCGAGCGGATCGGCCTCGTCAACAAGGTCGTCCCGGCCAAGGGGATGGAGTACGAGGTCCGGCTCTGGGCCGAGGAGCTCGCCAAGAAGTCGCCGCTGATGATGCGGCTCGGCAAGGACGCGATGTACCGCCAGCAGGACATGGCCTTCGACGACGCGCTCGCCTACCTCCAGCACAACCTCACCCTGTCGTTCTCGACCGAGGACATCCAGGAGGGCGTCAAGGCGTTCTTCGAGAAGCGCGAACCGGAGTGGCAAGGCCGGTGACCGACGTCGCGCTCGTCGCCCTGCGCTGCCGGACCTCGGACCGGACCGCCGGCCCGGTGCGCGGCGTCGACGCGCTCGCGCCGCTGGTCGGCAAGCGGCTCGGGCGCGAGCCGCGCGCGATCGGCTCCCCCGGCGAGCCGCACGTCGCTCGCTGGGACGAGGACCTGCGCGACTCGCGCGGCTGCCTGCTCGAGGCCGGCGGCCAGGTCGAGGACGCGCTCACGGCCGGCCGCCTGCCCGTGCTGCTCGCCGGCGAATGTTCGATCGCGCTGACGACGCTGCCGACCGTCCTGCGCCACCGCCCCGACACCGTCGTGCTCTGGCTCGACGCCCACGGCGACTTCAACACCCCCGGCACGACCGAGACCGGCAACCTCAGCGGGATGGCGCTCGCCGGCGCCTGCGGCGCCTGGGACGCCGGGCTGATCGCCGAGACCGTCCCCGAGGACCGGGTCGTCCTCGCCGGCGTGCGCGACCTCGACGACAGGGAGCGCCGCGCGCTGGAGATCGGCGACGTGACGGTGATCGGCGCGAGCCCGATCGAGACGCTCGTCGCGATCAAGAACGCGCTCGACGGCGCGCCGGTCTACATCCACCTCGACCTCGACGTGATCGACCCCGCCGTCTTCCCGGCGAGCGAGCCCGCGCCCGGCGGGCTGGCGCCGGAGAAGCTCTACGACATCCTCGAGGCGGTCGCCGCCGACTGCGAGCTGGTCGGCGTCGAGGTCACCGACTTCGAGGCCCCCGCCGACGAGGAGGACCG
>JAAYBF010000250.1 GCA_012718975.1 Solirubrobacterales bacterium
GACGACGATCACCGCGATGTCGGTCACGCTCGCGCCGCGGGCGCGCATGGCGGTGAACGCCTCTTGGCCCGGGGTGTCGAGGAAGGTGATCGTGTGGTCGCTGTTGTGGACTTGGTAGGCGCCGATGTGCTGGGTGATGCCGCCCGCCTCGCCGGCGGCGACCTCGGTCTCGCGGATCGCATCCAGCAGCGAGGTCTTGCCGTGGTCGACGTGGCCCATCACGGTCACGACCGGCGGCCGCTCGACGAGCGCGTCGTCGGGGTCCTCGAAGGTCAGCTCCTCGGCGACCTCGTCGGCCGCGCGGACGACGTTGATCTTCTTGTCGAAGCCCTCCGCGAGGATCTCGATCGCCTCGTCGGAGAGCGTCTGGGTGAGCGTCGCCATCTCGCCCAGCTCCATCAGCTTCTTGATCACGTCGGGGGCGGCGAGTCCGAGCGACTCGGCGACCTCCTTGACGGTCGCGCCCGACTTGATGTCGGTAATCTGGTCGGCGACCGGCTTCTTCTCGGCGTCCTGGGTGAGGTCGGGCTCGACCCATGGCGTCCGGCGGCGCCGACCGCGGCGGCGCGGCGGCTGCTGCTGCTGGGGCGGCGGCCCCGGCGTGCGGCGCGAGGCCTGCGAGTCGATCACCACGCGGCGCCGGCGCCCGCCGCCGCCACCGCCGGTGCCCCCGGCGGGCCGGGTCGGGCGCTGCTGGGCGCCGCCGCTCTGGCCGCCACCGGATCCGCCGGCGCCCGCGGGCTGCTGGCCCTGCGCGGCCGGGCGGTGCTGGGGCGGCTGGGACTGCTGCGGCACCTTGTCCTGGTCGCGCGGGACCGGCGGCTTGGCGCCGGTCGGACGCGAGCCGCCGAGCGGGCGGCCGTTGCCGGAACGCCCGGCCTGCTGCTGGCGCGGTCCGCGCTGCGGCTTCTCGATCTTCTTGCCGGCGAACGCGGCCTCGACATGGGCCTCGTCCACGCTGGAGGCGGCCGCCTTGACGTCGAGGCCGGCAGCCTGCAGCTTGGCGATCACCTCCTTGGAGGGGATCCCCTTCTCGCGGGCGATTTCGTGGACGCGCTTCTTGGCCATGTGCTCGGGCTAGGCCTCCGTGGAGTCGGGGGCGCCGCCCTCGTCGGCGGCGACCGTCTCTTCGACGAGCTCCTCGCCGGCCGCCGGGGGCTCGCCTGTGACGTAGTCGTTGTCGGTGTCGGTGAGCGCCTGGTGCGCCGGCAGCCCGCAGTAGCGCGAGCCGGGGATCGCGGCGTTCGGGCAGCGCTTGCCGTTGGAGAGGATCGCCGCGCAGCGGCCCGAGGTCTCCTCCTCCTCGTAGCCGAGCTCGTCCTCCTCCTGGGCGAACTCCGTCTCGGAGCGGATGTCGACGCGCCAGCCGGTCAGGCGGGCGGCGAGCCGGGCGTTGAGGCCGTCCTTGCCGATCGCCAGCGAGAGCTGGTCGTCGGGGACGATCACCGTCGCCTGCTTGCCGTCGTCGTCGACGAGCACCTCGCGCACGCGCGCGGGCGACAGCGCCTTGGCGACGAAGCGGGCCGGCTCGTCGTTGAAGGGGATGATGTCGATCTTCTCGCCGCGCAGCTCGGAGACGACCATCCGCACGCGCGAGCCGCGCGGCCCGACGCAGGCGCCGACCGGGTCGACGCCGTTGGTGTGCGAGACCACCGCGATCTTCGAGCGGTAGCCGGGCTCGCGCGCGACGTTCTGGATCTCGACCAGGCCGTCGGCGATCTCGGGCACCTCGAGCTCGAACAGGGCGCGGATCAGCTCCGGCGAGCGGCGCGAGACGATGATGCTCGGGCCCTTCGCCTGCGAGGAGACGTCGGTGATGATCGCCTTGACGCGCGCGCCGTGGTCGTAGCGCTCGCCGGGCACCTGCTCGGAGCGCGGCAGCAGCGCCTCGACGCGCTCGCGCAGCTGGACGAGCGTGTAGCGCGAGTCGGACTGCTGGACCAGGCCGGTGATCAGCTCGCCGACGCGGTCCTGGTACTCGTCGAACATCATGTCGCGCTCGGCCTCGCGGACACGCTGGAGGATCACCTGCTTGGCGGTCTGTGCGGCGATCCGGCCGAAGTCCTTCGGCGTGACGTCGCGCTCGGCGATCTGGTCGCTGTACTCGGCGAGCACCTCGGGATCGAGCTCGGGCTCCTCGGGCTCGCGCAGCTCGCCGGTCTCGGGGTCGATCTCCGGCTCCTCCTGGGCCTCCTCGGCCTCGGCGAGCAGCCGCTCCTCCAGCTCCGGCGGCAGGATCAGCTCGTAGACGGTGAAGTCGCCCTCCTCGTCGATGTCGACGCGCGCGTACTTGGCCGCCCCCGGGCTCTTCTTGTAGGCCGACAGCAGGGCGTCGGCGAGGGCGTCCATCAGCGTGTCGGTGGCAATGCCCTTCTCCTGGCCGAGGGCCTGGATCGCCTCGACGATCTCCTTGCTCATGTCAGTTGCCTCCGTTGCACGTGTCGTCCGTTCGGTCGCCCTCGGCCCCTGCCGAGCCCTGGACGAGGTTGCTGCGCGCGATCTCCGCGTAGGGGATGCTCACGACGCCGGTGCCGGCCGCGACGGTCACCTCCGACTCCGACGCGCCGACCAGCTCGCCGGTGAAGCTGCGGTGGCCGTCGCGCGGCTCGCGCGTGCGGACGCGCGCGCGGGAGCCGACGAAGCGGCGGAAGTGGTCGGGCTTGACGAGCGGCCGCTCGGGCCCCGGCGAGGAAACCTCGAGGCCGAAGTCGGCGAGCAGGTCGGACAGCTCGCGCGTGACCTGCTCGCAGAGCGCGAGGTCGACCCCGTCGGGGTGGTCGATCGTCAGCCGCAGCCGGTCGGGGCCGACGGGCTCGCAGGCGAGCAGCTCGACGGCGGGCAGCGGCCCGGCGAGACGGGTCTCGATCTCGGCGTGGAGCTTGTCGGTGTCGGTCGGCATGAGGTCGAAAAAAAGGTGGGCTGCGAAGCCCACCTCCAGGCGCGACCGGCGACGGTCGCGGTACGTCTGAAAGTCCCAGCAGCGGACCAGTATAGACGGGGGACGCCGCCGTCCGACGCCCCGGGCGCGTAGTGTCACCCGGCGATGGCCGCGGCGGTCGACATCGTGGACGCCTACCTCGCCGGCCTCGGCGCCGGCGCCCGCCGGACCGCCCACGGCGAGTGGGGCATCACCCTCCCGGCCGAGCACGGCGGCGGCTGGCCGCTCGATGTCGGGCTGCGGCTCGCCGACGGCCTGCTGACCGTCAAGGCGCACGCGCTCGCCGACCCCGAGCACGTGGACCCGTGGATGCTGCTGTGGTGGAACCGCTCGACCCGGATGGTCCGCTTCGGCTCGACCCAGGGCGGCGAGCTGTGGGTCCACGCCGACCTGCCCGCGACCGCCGTCGACGAGCGCCAGCTCGACCGCCTGCTCGGGCTGGTGGTCGAGGCCGCCGTCGCCGTGCGCGACTTCCAGCGCGCCAAGCGCGAGCCGCCGCCGGCCACCGCCGGCTGGCTCACGGTCGACTGACCCACGCCCCCGCGCGCCGCGCCCGACCCACCCAACCCCGGCCCCGCCGAACGCTCCCCCCTTCGCGCCCGCCCGACGTTCGCCGCGCAATGCGCGGCAAACGGCGGACCCGCGGCGATGGAGCCTGAGAACGTCGGGTCGGCGGAGGACCGTGCCGCCCTCAGGCGGCCTCGAGCCGGTCCCTGAGGTTGCGGTAGTCGGCGCGATCGGGGCGCATGCCGGCCGCGAGCAGGGCGTGGCGGCGGGCCTCGCGCATCCGGCCCGTCTTCGCCAGCGCCTTGCCGAGGCAGAAGTGGGCGAAGTCGTTGACCGGCGCCCGCTCGACGACCGCCTCGAACTCCTCCGCCGCGCGCCCGAAGCGCCCGCAGCGGAAGTAGGCGCGGCCGAGCGCCTCGCGGATCGACGTCTTGTCCGGCTCGAGCTCGCGCGCCTGCTCGAGCGGGATCGCCGCGGCCGCGAAGTCGCCGTGGTCGAGCAGCGCGCTGCCGCGCCGGTAGAGGTCGTAGACCCGCTCCCCGTGCCGCTCGTCCTGCTCGTTCATGGGTTCACCTCGCTCGCTTGCGCTCGGATTGACTGGACCTCATCCAGTATGGCCGACGCGACAACCCCCTTCGGGCCGCGCGGCACGTCGACCGTCCCGTCCGCGGTGACGACGGTGACCTCGTTGTCGCTCGCGTCGAAACCGATTCCGGGCCGGGAGACGTCGTTGAGCACGACGGCGTCGAGTCGCTTGCGCTCGAGCTTGGCGCGCGCGTGGTCGAGCGCCCCCTCGCCGTGCTCGGCCGCGAAGCCGACCAGCGTCTGGCCCGGCCGCCGCTCGGCCGCGAGCGCGGCGAGCACGTCGACGGTCGGCGCGAGCTCGATCGCCAGGCCGTCGCGGCCCTCCTTCTTGAGCTTGCCGGCGGCCGGCGCGGCGGGCGCGAAGTCCGCGACCGCAGCCGCCATCAACAGCACGTCGCAGTCCGGGAACTCGGCGCGCGCGGCGGCCTCGAGCTCGGCGGCGGTCGCGACCGCGACGACGCGCGCGCCGGACGGCGGCTCGACGGCGAGGTTGGCGCCGATCAGCGTCACGCGCGCCCCGCGCGCGAGCGCCCGCTCGGCCAGCGCGACGCCCATCCGGCCCGAGGAGCGGTTGCCGACGTAGCGGACGGCGTCGATCGGCTCGCGGGTCCCCCCGGCGGTGACGAGCACCGACACGCCCTCGAGGTCGGGCCAGGCGGGCTCGGGCGCCGGCCGCGCGCCGGAGCGCTCGGCGATCGCCCGCGCGACGGTCGCGAGGATGTCGAGCGGCTCGGCGAGCCGGCCGGCCCCCCACTCCCCCTTCGAGGCGAGGCTGCCGGTCTCCGGCGGGACGACCGTGACGCCGCGCCCCGCGAGCGTCGCGACGTTGGCGACCGTCGCTGGGTGGTCCCACATCGCGTCGTTCATCGCCGGGGCGACCACGACCGGAGCGCGGCAGGCCAGCGCGGCGCCGGTCAGCAGGCTGTCGGCGTGGCCGCCGGCGAGCTTGGCGAGCGTGTTCGCGGTCGCCGGGGCGACGACCAGCGCGTCGCAGTTGCGGACCAGCTCGAGGTGGGAGATCGGCGCGTGGTCGGGCGCCGGGTCGCCGGGGAAGGCGCCGCGCGCGGGGTCGGGCTCGAGCTCGTCGACGAGCACCGGCGCGCCGGTGACGCCCTCGAAGGTCGCCTTGCCGACGAACGCCAGGCTCGCCGGCGTCTGGACGACGCGGACGGCATGGCCGGCCTTGGTCGCCAGCCGGACCAGCTCGACGGCCTTGTAGGCGGCGATGCCGCCACTGACCCCGATCAGGATGCGCGCCACGGCTGGAGCGTAGATGCTCGCCGGGCGCGGGTGCGCGACCGCGATTTCCCTGTCATCCAGTGCCCCGCCCGCTGAAACCCGCGCAATGCGCGGGTAAGAGCGGGTGTGCGGGGCGGGCGCCCGGAAACGGCGGGCGCGGCGAGGCTAGTCGCGGTAGCGGTACTTGATCTTGCCCTGGGCGATCTCGTCGAGCGCGATGCCCAGGTAGTTCTTCGAGCCGGTCTCGACCATCGGCGGCGGATACTCGTCGAAGGTTCCCTCGCCGAGGTTGTGGTAGTAGCTGTTGATCTGGCGCGCGCGCTTCGCGGCGACCAGGACGGCCGCGTAGTGCGAGTCGGTGTGCTCCAGCAGCTGGTCGAGTCGGGGGTTGATCAAGGCGCGTTCCTCGCTTCGGGGCCACACATGGTAGCGGCGAGCCGGATCAGCTCGTCGGTGGCCTGTTCGCGGTCGGCGTTGACGATCCTGTGCTGGAACTCGCCCTGGGCGGCCAGCTCGGCCCGCGCCACCTCCAGCCGGCGGGCGATCTGCTCGGCGCTCTCGGCGCCGCGCTGGACGAGCCTGCGCTCGAGCTCGCCGAGCTCGTCGCCGGGCGGGGCGATGAAGACCTGGCAGGCCTCGGGCATCGTCGCGCGCACCTGGCGCGCGCCCTGGAGGTCGATCTCGAGCACGATCAGCGTCGCCGGCCGGTCGAGCTCGCTGCGCAGCGTGCCGTAGCGGTTGCCGGCGTACTCGGCGTGCTCGACGAACTCGCCGGCGCGCACGCGCCGGTCGAACTCCTCCGGCGGGAGGAAGTGGTAGTCGACGCCGTTGACCTCGCCCTCGCGCGCGCGTCTCGTGGTCGCCGAGACCGACAGCTCGGTGCCGGGCAGCCGCTCGCGCAGCGCACGGATCAACGTCCCCTTGCCGACGCCCGACGGGCCCGTGATCACCAGCACCGGCGTGGTCACATGCCGCTCCCGGCTAGCGCGTGAGGTAGGAGACCAGCTCGTTGCGCTGGCGCTCCGAGAGCCCGCCGATCGTCTTGCTCGGCGAGATGCGGCAGTGGTTGAGCACCCGGTTGACCTTCACGCGGCCGTACTTCGGCACCGCGAGCAGGAGGTCGAAGACCTTGGCGGTGGCGACGTAGTCGGGCGGGTCGAGCAGCAGGCCGTGGATCTGGATCCGGCCGCCCTTGAGATCGCGCTTGAGCCGGGCGCGCTGGGTGCGGATCTCGTTGGCGCGCTTGAGCGCCTCCATCCGCTGCGCGAGCGACCGCTCCGGGGTCAGTCCCCCCTGCGCCGGCCGTGCGTCGCCGCCTGTCTCCGTCGGGGCCTGGGCGAGCGATTCGGGGGCGACCGGCATGGGCGGCGACTATACACACGGATCGCCGCCTCCGACTGCCAACTTCGCAAATTTGGGGTGAATTCATCTAGACCTCGACTTGAGGTTCAGGAAGCTTTGCGTTGCTTTAGACCTTAGGTCTGCTTTGCAGGCACTTTGCCCCCCTTTCGGGAAACGGCGTGACCCTGGTGACGCTCAGCCCACCCTCCCCCGCTCCGCGGCTGGCCGCGCTGAGCGAATCGCAGCCAGCTCGGCTGAGATCCGGCGGCCCGCGGCGGGGTCGCGGAAGCTCTCGGTACCCACCGCGACGACCGCCGCGCCGACCGCGAGCAGATCGGCTGCGTCGCGTCCGCTGGCGACGCCGCCCATCCCGACGACCGGGACCTCCACGGCTGCGGCCACCGCCGCCACCTGCTCGAGTGCGACCGGCCGCACCGCCGCGCCCGACAGCCCGCCGCTGCGCGCGCCGAGCCACGGCTCGCGGGTCGTCGGGTGCAGCGCCATGCCGCGGATCGTGTTGATCAGCGACACGCCGTCGGCGCCGGCGCCCTCGGCGGCCCGCGCGACCGCCGCCGGGTCCGCGGCGTTCGGCGACAGCTTCGCGATCAGCGGCAGCTCCGCCTCGGCGCGCACCCGCTCGACCGCCGCCGCGGTGGCGTCCGGATCGGCGCCGACCAGCACGCCGGTCTCGACGTTCGGGCAGGAGAGGTTCAACTCGATCAACGCCACCTCGGGGCGCGCACCGACCGCCGCCACCAACCGCGCCAGCTCGCCGCTGTCGAAGCCCATCACCGAGACGCAGAGCGGCACCGGCAGCCGCGCCAGCTCCGGCAGGTCGTGGGCGAGGAACCCGTCGAGGCCCTTGTTCGGCAGCCCGATCGAGTTCAGCATCCCGCTCGCGGTCTCCCACAGCCGCGGCGGCGGGTTGCCCTGGCGCGGGGCGACGGTGATCGTCTTGGAGACGAAGCAGTCGAACGGGAAGGCGTCGAGCAGCGCGTCGCCGAACGCCCGCCGCGCCGCGATCGCGTCGAAGGTGCCCGACGCGTTGAGGATCGGCCCGCGCAGCTGCACGCCGCAGAGGTCAGGCATGGGCGACGAGGCGGTCGGCGGGGAACACGGGGCCGTCGACGCAGACGCGCGCGTAGCCGTCGACGGTCGGCACGACGCAGCCGAAGCAGGCGCCATAGCCGCACGCCATGCCGGCCTCGAGCGCCAGCTCGGCGGGCACGTCCAGCTCCGCGCAGAGCGCGCGGACCGCCTCGAGCATCGGCTCGGGGCCACACGCGTAGACGGTCGCGGCGGGGTCGGCCTCGAGCTCGGCGCGCAGCGGCTCTGTCACCAGCGCCCGGCGACCGACCGAGCCGTCGTCGGTGCAGACCTCCGGGGCCCCGACGAACAGGTCGGCCGCCGCCGCGTGGCCGGCGCCGCGGAAGCCGAGCAGGACCGTCGCCTCGACGCCCTCGGCGCGCAGCTCGTCGTCCCAGCAGAGGACGGGCGCCGCGCCGATCCCGCCGCCGACCAGCAGCGGCCGGCGGCCCTCCGGCGGCGGGGCGAAGCCGTGGCCGAGCGGGCCGAGCAGCGCCAGCGGGTCGCCCGCCGCCAGCTCGCCGAGCCGGCGCGTGCCGGGGCCGACGTCCTCGAGCAGGAAGCTCAGGTCGGCGCCCTGGCCGCCCGGCAGCGGCCGCACGCGGGCGAAGGAGAACGCACGCGGCAGGTAGGGCCGGCCGTCGCCGTCGGCTCCCCACCGCTCACCCGCGGCGAGCATGTAGAACTGGCCCGGCCGCGGGTTCGCCGGGCCGATCGCGTCGCGCGCGACGATCAGGTCGTAGGCGCCGAGCCGGCGCGCCTCGACGACCTCGGCGATCCGCCGCTCCGGTGGCGCGAGCGTGCGCGGCCGCCGGTCGTCGGTCACTCCGCCGCTCCGCCGACCCGCTCGGCGTCCCGTCCGCCGCGGGCCGGGGCGGCCGGCGCCGCGTGCAGCTCTTGCAGCGGCAGCGGCTCCTGCTCGCCGGCCAGGCGTGCCCGGATCGCGCGCTGCGCGGCCGACGCGCCGCTCATCGTCGTGATGCACGGGATCCCGCGGGCGATCGCCGCGCGGCGGATCTCGTAGCCGTCGGCGCGCGCGCCCGAGCCGGTCGGCGTGTTGATCACCAGGTCGACCTCGCCCGCCTCGATCCGCTCGACGACGTTCGGCGAGCCCTCGCTGAGCTTGGCGATCCGCTCGACCGGGACCCCCATCCGGCGGATCGCCTGGGCGGTGCCGCCGGTCGCGAGCACCGCGAAGCCGATGTCGTGCAGCGAGGCGGCGAGCTGGGTGGCGCTCGGCTTGTCGCCGTCGGTGACGCTGATGAACACGGTGCCGGCGCTCGGCAGCTGGGAGCCCGCGGCCGCCTGCGCCTTGCCGAACGCGGCCGGGTAGTCGGAGGCGATCCCCATCACCTCGCCGGTCGACTTCATCTCCGGCCCGAGCCGCGCGTCGGCGTGCGGGAAGCGCCCGAACGGCAGCACCGCCTCCTTGACCGCGACGTGGCCCGGCTGGGCCGGCAGCGACAGGTCCATGTCGGCGAGCCGCTCGCCGAGCATCAACCGGCAGGCGACCTTCGCCAGCGGCACGCCGATCGCCTTCGACACGAACGGCACCGTGCGCGACGCGCGCGGGTTCGCCTCGATCACGTACAGCTCGTCGTCGCCGTAGACCGCGAACTGGATGTTGATCAGCCCGACGACGCCGAGCGCCAGGGCGATCCGCTCGGTCGCCCGCTCGACCTTCGCCACCATCTCCGGCCCCAGCGACATCGCCGGGATCACGCAGGC
>JAAYBF010000251.1 GCA_012718975.1 Solirubrobacterales bacterium
AGAGCCGACGCCCGGACTCGAACCGGGGACCCCTTCATTACGAGTGAAGTGCTCTACCAGCTGAGCTACGTCGGCGGGGTGGTCGCGGTGGCCGCGACCGTCCGGGCATCGTAGTGGAGCATGGGCGGGGCGGGAAGGCGGGTCAGCGACGGAGACGCGCGGCCTGGGCGCGAGCGAACGGCATCCACGCGCGCGGGCGGCTGAGAAGCGCGAAGGCAAGCGGAGCGGAGTCGAAGTAGGAGATCCGGACCGTCGCCAGGCCGGCGTCGTCGACGACGAACCTGTCGACGGCGTCCCACGAGATCGGCCGGCCCCCGACGGTGCCCGCAAGCGTGAACTCGATCAGCACGCCGTCGTCGGTCCGTCCCCAGCGATGGACGGTCGCGCCCAGGTCCGGAATCAACTCGAGCAGATCGGCGAAGGTCCGCCAGCCATGGTCGAAGCCGCGCGTCCTCGGCGTCATCGGCGCGATCAGCTCGACATCCGGTCCCAACACCACCGCGAGCCGGTCGCGGCTCGGCGCGGACCAGAACTCCCCGAAGCGGCGCACGAAGTCACGCGCGTCGGGGCCGCTCCCAACCGAGTCGTTCGGCGCCTCCATGGCGCGAGCGTAGCGCCGACCCTCCGCGATCGCCCGACGACGGGGGCAGCCGGACACTGTTGCGCCCCTACACCAACATGGTCCCCAAGCGCCTGCGCGGCCTCGAGACCGTCGCACTCCCAGGCATCTGTCCGCGCGCGTACGTCGCGGCCTCGCACCGCGCGCGACTGCTCGGGCTCGCGCTGCTCGACGAGCTGCCGCCCGGCACGGGCCTGCTGATCCCGCGCTGCCGGTCGGTCCACACCTTCGGGATGCGGTTCGCGCTCGACGTCTGGTTCCTCGACGAGCGCCACAGGCCGATCGAGCTGCGCGCCGCCGTGGAGCCCGGCCGGATCGTCAGCTGTCGCGAGGCGGCCGCGGTGCTGGAGCTGCGCGCTCGATCGCCATCGACCCAGTCGGGGCCCGCCCATCGCCGGCCGGCCGGCCGGACGCGAAGCTAGACCGGCGCGCCGACCAGCCCCGCGAGACGGAAGCCGAGCGCGTCCAGCGCCAGCTCCTCGGTCACGTTGAGCTGCAACGACATGCGGGACTCCTCGCAGCGCTCGGCCGCCACGCGCAGGCTGCGGGCGTCGAGCTCCGGCGCGTCCTCCGCGCGGCCGTCGCGCAGCGCGCGGGCGGCCGCGCCGTCGAGCGCCGCGTCGTCGGCGCCCTCCGCCAGGCAGAGCAGGTCGCGGAAGCGCAGCGCCGCCAGCGTCAGGCCGAGATCCAGGACCTCGGTCCGCGCACGCCGGCCCTCGCGCTTGGCGGTGTCCTCGAACTGCTTCTCCAGCGCGCCGCGCTCACGGCCCTTCGGCTCGTTCGCCAGCCGCTCCTTCGCCTCCCCGGCGACCCGCTCCTCGGCCACCGCGCGTCGCTCCTCGGCCCGCTCGAGCAGCCCGCGCCACGGCTCGGGCGCCGCGCCCCCCGCCGGCCCGCCGCCGAGCGCGGCGGCCACCAGCCGGTCGACGTCGGCGGTCAGCGCCTCGCCCTCCTCGGTGGCGAGGAACCGCGCGCGGGCGCCGTTGCCGAGCGCCAGGCGCGCGCAGGCGGCGGCGCGGTCGGCGGGCACGCCGGCGGCCTCGAGGTCGGCGGCGATCCGCGCCGCCGGCAGCGGGTCGAACCGCACCAGCTGGCAGCGCGAGACGACCGTCGGCAGCACCAGCCCGAGCGAGTCGGTCAACAGGATCAGGTGGACGTAGGCCGGCGGCTCCTCGAGCGTCTTGAGCAGCCGGTTGGCGACCTCGTCGTTCATCGTGTCGACCCGCTCGAGCACGAACACCCGCTTCAGCGACTCGAACGGCGTTCGCGTCGCCGCCCCCACGACCGGCTCGGCGACGTCGTCGGTGCGCATCACGTGCGCGCCCGTCGGCCGCACCCAGGTCAGGTCCGGGTGGGCGCCGTCGAGCACCCGGTGGCGGGCCCCGTCCGGGTCGGGCGAGCCGGCGGCGAGCAGCTCCGCCGCGAATGCGCGCGCCGCGGTCCGCTTGCCGACCCCGGCCGGACCGTGGAAGAGATAGGCGTGCGAGGCGTCGCCGGCCAGCGCCGCCGACAGGATCATGCGCGCCTGCGGGTGGGTCTCGGTGCCCGACAGCGGCGCCGCATCGGCCGCGCCGTTCACGCCTCCTCCCCGGCCGGCGCGCGCCGCGCCGCCTCGACCGCGGCGAGCACGTCGGCGTGGACCTCCTCCGGGGGGCGGTCGGCGGCGATCCGCCGCCAGCGCCCGGGCGCCGCGGCGACCAGCCGCTCGTAGGCGGCCGCGACCTGCTCCTGCAGCGCCCGGCCCTCCTGCTCGAAGCGGTCGTCCTCGACCGCTCCGCGCCCCCCGGCGGTGGCGGGGTCGAGGTCGAGCAGCAGCGTGAGGTCCGGTGTCAGGCCGCCGGTCGCGAACGCATTGACCCGCTCGACCTCGGCCACCCCGAGCCCGCGGGCCTCGCCCTGGTAGGCGAGCGACGAGTCGAGGAAGCGGTCGGAGACCACGACCCGCCCGGCCGCCAGCGCGGGCTCGATGACCTGGGCGACGAGCTCGGCGCGGGCGGCGGCGAAGAGCAGCGCCTCGCCGGCCGGCGACAGCTCGACCGCGGGGTCCTTCAGCAGCGCGCGGACGCGCTCGCCGGCCGCCGTCCCGCCCGGCTCGCGCACGCCGACGGCGGCGTCGCCGAGCGCGTCGAGCAGCAGCCGCGCCTGGGTCGTCTTGCCGGAGCGGTCGATGCCCTCGAAGGTGACGAACAGCCCGCGCACCGCCGCGACGCTACCAGCGGCGGCGGGCGGGCCGCCCGGTCGGCCTGGAGGCCGGAAGCGGCGTCAGATACCTTCGGCGGCAAACGTCGGGGCCGGCCCGCGCAAAGCACAGGAGACGAGAGATGTTCGTACGCAGGAGGAGGCCGCTGATGCGGGCCGCGATGCTGGGGGGCGCGGGCTATGTGGCCGGCAAGAAGGCCCAGCAGGGCAGCGCGCGCGAGGCCGACCAGGAGGCGCGGCTCGCCGCTCTCGAGCAGCAGGGTGCGGCGCCCGCGGCGGCAGCTCCCGCCCCAGCCGCTCCCGCACCGGCGCCCGCCGCCGGCGGCGGCGACGTCGTCGGCCGGCTCAAGGAGCTCGCAGAGCTGCGTGACGCCGGGGCGCTCAGCGACGACGAGTTCGCCGCGGCCAAGGCCCAGCTGCTGGGGGGCTCCTGAGATGGCGGGCCAGCTCGCCGTCGGCCCCGTCCAGATGCTCGTCGTCGGGTTCGGCCCCGACGCCCGCTTCGACGGCTCGATCCTCGCCGAGCTGCAGCGGCTCACCGAGGCCGGGACGGTGCGGGTCGTCGACATCGTGCTCGTCCGCCGCTCCGGCGACGCGGTCGAGATCCTCGAGGCCGACGAGTTCGGGATAGCCGACCTGGAGATCGACGGCAAGGCCGCCGCGGCGCTGATCGGCGCGCTCGCCGACGCGGAGGCCGGCGGCGCCGACCCCGCCGGCGGCGAGGCTGCCGGTGCGGACGACGAGGTCTGGTACGTCGCCGACGCGATCCCCGACGGCGCGGCCGCCGCGGTCGTGCTGCTCGAGCATGTGTGGGCGATCCCGCTGCGCGACGCGACGCGCGCCGCCAGCGGCGAGCT
>JAAYBF010000252.1 GCA_012718975.1 Solirubrobacterales bacterium
GCCGACGGGGCGGTCGGTCAGGCGGCCGCGTCGCCGAGGACCAGCGTGCGCAGGTCGGCGGCCGTCGCGACCGGGACCGGGCCGCCGTCGGCGCTGGCGGCCTCGGCCTGCTCGGCGGACATGCCGCCGCTGAGCACGAGGGCGCCGTCGATGCCCGCGGCGCGGGCGGCGGCGATGTCGGAGTCGACGCGGTCGCCGACGGCGAGCGTCGGTCCGCCGCCGAGGCGGTCGATCGCGGTGCGGAAGAGCTGCGGCTCGGGCTTGCCGACGATCTGCGCGGTCACGCCGGAGGCGGTCTCGACGGCGGCGAGCAGCGCGCCGGTGCCGGGCCAGTGGCCGCCGGGCATCGGCAGCGTCGGGTCGCGCGCGGTGCCGAGCAGGTCGCCCGAGCGGGCCGCCGACAGCGAGGCGTCGCGCAGGTCGGCGTAGTCGACCTGGTCGGTTCCGGCGACCACGACGACGTCAGCCTCCTGGGCGGCGTCGGTGCCGTTGACCACGCGCAGGCCGGCGTCGGAGACGTGGCGCAGCACGACCTCGCCGCCGATCACGAACGCGCTGCGGCCCTGGCGGGTCTCGGCGAGCAGGTGCTGGAGCGCGGCGCCGACGGTCACGACGTCGCCGAGCGAGGCTTGGATGCCGTGGCCCCAGAGCGCCGCGACCACGTCCTCGGCCGGCCGCCAGGCGTTGTTGGTGGCGAACGCGACGCGCAGGCCCGCCGAGCGCAGCGCGGCGACCGCCTCCGGCGATCCCGCGACCGGGCGCTCGCCGACCCAGATGCAGCCGTCGAGGTCGAGGATGACCTGCTCGTAGCGCTGGAGGAGGGGGGAGAGGGCCACTTCGACGGGGAACTCTAGACCCGGCTAGGGTCAGCGCCGTGATTCGACCGCTGCTCGCACTCATCGCCCTGCTCGCACTGCTCGTCGCCGCCGGCTGCGGTGACGACGACTCCGGCGGCGAGACGGCCGCCGCCACGGACACGGCCGCCACCGCCGCCGCGTCGTGCGCCGAGGTCGCCCAGCCGGACGCCAAGCCCGACGGCGGGGCCAGCAAGCCGACCGGCAAGCTCGACCCCGACAAGGTCCACGACGTCACCTTCACCACCAGCTGCGGCGAGTTCACCGTCCGCCTCGACGTGAAGGGCGCGCCGAGCACCACCGCCTCGTTCGCGAAGCTCGCCGAGGACGGCTTCTACGACGGCACGACCTTCCACCGGATCGTGCCGGGCTTCGTGATCCAGGGCGGCGACCCGACGGGCACCGGCACCGGCGGACCCGGCTACCAGACGATCGACAAGCCGCCCGCGAACGCCCGCTACGTCAAGGGCGTGGTCGCGATGGCGAAGACCGCCGCCGAGCCTGCCGGCACCTCCGGCAGCCAGTTCTACGTCGTCACCGCGCCCGACGCCGGCCTGCCGCCCGACTACGCCATCGTCGGCGAGGTCGTCGAGGGGATGGACACCGTCGTGCGGATCGAGGAGCTCGGCAGCCCGAGCGAGCAGCCGGTGCGCCCGGTCGTGATCGAGAGCGCGACGGTCAGCGAGTCCTGAGCCGCGGCCGGGTCCCGGGGCCTGCGGGGCCCGCCACCGCGGCGGCCACGCGACGGGTCAGCCGCCGCCGGCGCGCGCGGCCTGCGCGCGCCGCTGACGGCGTCGGCCGAACAGGGCCAGCACGCCGAGCACCGCGACGATCAGCACCAGGCCGAGCAGCAGCGCCCCGATCGTGCCGATGCCGCCGAACGGCAGCGCGACGAGCTTGGCGACGCCGAATCCGATCAGGACCAGCGCGACGATCAGGCCGACGAGGATCAGGATGCCGCGCACGCGGGCGAACGGGCCGGCGCTCGCCGCGGGCGCGATCAGGCCCATCAGCCGCAGCATCAGCAGCTGGCGGCCCGACGGCGGCGCCTGGCCGAGCTTCTCGACGGCGGCCTTGAGGTCGTCGGGACGGCGCTCGGCGAGGGCCATCGAGGCGTTCATCATCTGGCGTAGCGCCGGGCGCTCCTGCGGGTGGCAGCCCGCCAGCGCCTCGTTGAAGTACTTGCGCGCCGTGGCGGCGTCGTAGCGCTCGGCCGCGCGCGCGCCGAGCAGGGCCTTGGCGGCGACCCGGTGCTTGGACTCGCTGACCAGCTGCTCGTCGGTCCGCTCCTCGAGGAGCTGGATCGCGGCGAGCGATCCCACCTGGATCTGCTGCATCTTCGGCTGTCTCTGCTTGGCCATCGGCCGGGGAGTGTATCCCCGGCGCGCCCGCGACCGGCGGGCATCCCTAGGATCGCCGCCGTGACCGGCGCCTTCTACCGTCGCGACGGCGACGGCTACGTGGCCTCGGAGCTGACGCGTGGCCCGTGGGACGAGGGCAGCCAGCACGCCGGGCCGCCGTGCGCGCTGCTCGGCCGCGCGATCGACCGCGCCGGCGGCCTCGCCGCGGGCCGGCTCGCCCGGATCACCTTCGAGATCCTGCGCCCGGTTCCGATCGCGGCGCTGACCGTCGCCGCCGAGGTGGTGCGCCCGGGACGCAGCGTCGAGCTTGTCGAGGGCGAGCTGCGCCACGACGGCGTGGCGGTGATCCGCGCCCGCGCCTGGCGGATCCGCACCGCGGAGGTCGCGGTCGACCGCCACGCACCGGAGCCGCAGCCGCTGACGCCGCCCGAGCGCGCGCGGGGCTCGACGTTCTTCCCGGTGCCCTGGGACGTCGGCTACCACACGGCGATGGACGTCCAGTTCGTCGACGGCGACTTCGTCGAGCCGGGCCCGGCGCGCGCCTGGATGCGGATGGGCGTCGACCTCGTCGAGGGCGAGCCGCCGGAGCCGCGCGACCGCGTGCTCGTCGCCGCCGACTCCGGCAACGGCGTCAGCGCGCCGCTGGACTACCGGCGCTACGTCTTCATCAACTGCGACCTCAACGTCAACCTGCGCCGCATGCCTGCCGGGGACTGGGTCGCGCTCGACGCGGTGACCTACGCCGGCGCGGACGGGATCGGCATGTCCGACAGCGTCCTGCACGACCGCGACGGGATGATCGGCCGCGCGACCCAGGCGCTGCTGGTCTCAGAGCGCCCCTGACGCGCCGCCGCGAGCACCCGTCACGCGAGAGTGGAGGATCGACGGGCCGTCAGGCCCTGCGCGGCTCCACTCTGCTGGGCACTTTCGACGTGGGTTTACATAACGTCGATTATCGGGCATTGCCCGGAAGGGGGCCGATCATCCGTCCCCGAACGGCTGCAGCGGCACCCCGTGGTCGGTCTCGCGCATCCCGAGCTCGTAGGCCGCGGAGCCGGCGAGCGTGAGCGTCGCCGGCGCGCGGCCCGGCCGCGAGACGGTCAGGACCATGTTCGCTATCGAGCAGTTGACGACGTTGTGCTCGGAGCCGTCGGGATCGGCGTAGACCCAGCCGACGAAGTCGCCGGGCTCGGCGCCGACCTGGCCCTGGACGGTGACGTCGCGGCCGGTGAGCGTGAACGCCGCGCCGTCGGCGCGCTCGGCGACCTCGGTCGTGCGCGTCGCGCCGAGCCCGCCGAGCCGCAGCCGCTCGCCGCCGAGCGCCAGCACGCCGTTGGCGACCCACGGGGTCGTCCAGCCGCCGACCTTGATCCTTCCGAGCGCGACGTCGATCCAGGCGCCGCCGTCGCCCTCGAACCCGGCGCCGTGCATCCAGATCCAGCGCTCGGCGTGCTGTGCCCCCCAGTTGTGGCCGACCATCCCCCGCCAGCCCGTTATGTCAACCTCGCGGCCGCCGGCGACGACGGTGCCCTCGAAGCGCGCGTCCGGGTACGGGCTGAGCAGCTTCGTGCGCGGCAGCGGGGCGCGGTACATCCAGGCGCGCGGCAGGTGGCGCAGCGGCGCCTCTGGGCAGGTGAACGTCAGCTCCCAGCTGGCCTCGCGCCGCTCGGCGGCGGCGGGAACGGCCGCCGCCCGGCCGACCGCGACGCCGGGCGCGAAGCGCGCGTCGCCGACGCGGATCAGGTCGCCGCCGCCGGCGTCGAGCGCGACCGTCGTCTCCTTGACCGCCCACGGCCCGGCGCCGGTCGCGTCGAACAGGGTCAGCCAGAGCGATCCGAGCGGCGCGTGGCCGGGCCGCTTGTGGACGGTGTGGCGCAGCCAGATCGAGACCGGGTCGGTCGGATGGCTGGCCTTGACGTAGTAGCTCTCGTAGCCGCCGTCGCCGGCCTTCCAGCCGGGAAACCGCGCATCGTCGAGCATCGCCTCCCCCATGGGCGCAGCCTAGCCGCCGACGGCGGCCGGTGCCCCGCCCGGGAGCCGCCGCGGGCCGCTCTACAGTGGGTCCGTGCGCTCAGATGGCGAACGGGTGTTCGGCCTGCTGGACATGGACGCCTTCTACTTCTCCTGCGAGCTGGCGCGGCGGCCGGAGCTGCGCGGCAAGCCGGTGGTCGTCTGCGGGTCGGGGCCACGCGCGGTCGTCACGACCGCCAGCTACGAGGCGCGCCGCTTCGGCATCTTCTCCGCCACCCCGGCGGCGCGCGCCCGCCGCCTCTGCCCGGACGCCGTGTTCCTGGCGCCGGACTTCGACCTCTACCGCGCCCGCTCGGCCGAGGTGATGGCCGTCCTGGGCGACCACGTCGCCGACGTCGAGCCGATGGGCCTCGACGAGGCCTACTTCGACCTCAGCGGGATCGAGCGCTGGCGCGCGGCGGCGCGGCGGCTGAAGGCGGCCGTGGTGGAGCGGACGGGGCTGCCGTGCTCGATCGGGCTCGGCCCGAGCAAGCTGGTCGCGAAGGTCGCCTCGGAGGTCGGCAAGCCCGACGGCTTCGTCGCGCTGACCGCCACCGAGGCGCGCGAGCGCTTCGCCGCCGAGTCGCCGGCGCTGATTCCCGGGATCGGGCCGAAGACCGCCGAGCGGCTGGCCCGCCACGGCATCGACCGCCTCGACCGGCTCGCCGCGACCCCCGAGGCGCGGCTCGCCGAGCTGTTCGGCGACCGGCTCGGGCCGCAGCTCGCCCGGCTCGCACGGTTCGAGGACGACCGGCCGCTGCAGACCGCTCGCGTGCGCAAGTCGGAGTCGCGCGAGCGGACATTCGACCGCGACCTGCGCGGCCTCGGAGAGCTCGAGCCGGTGCTGGCGCGGCTGGCGCGCGAGCTCTGCGACGAGCTGGCCGAGCACCGCCGCAGCGGCCGCACGGTCGGCATCAAGGTCCGCTTCGACGACTTCTCGACCGTCACCCGCGCGCGCACCGTCGCCGAGCCGACCGCCGACCCGGCCCTGGTCGGAGCGGTCGCGCTCGAGCTGCTGCGCGAGCTGGCGCCGGAGCGGCCGGTGCGGCTGCTCGGCGTGCGGGTGGCCGGCATGGAGGGCGACCGTCAGGGCGCCCCCGCGCCGCCGCCGGGCCAGCTCGCGCTGTCGCTCTGAGCGCGACGCGGCGGGCGGTGCCACCCGGCCCTCCCCTCCGGGCCCGCGGCCCGGTACCTTGCAGGCGAACCGCGCAACTTCGAGAGGACCGGTGGATGCAGGGAGATCGGCTCAGTGGGCTGGACGCGTCGTTCCTCCACCTCGAGGACGACTCGGCGCACATGCACATCGCGTCGGTGATCGTCTTCGAGGGCGAGGCGCCGCGCTACGTCGACCTGCTCGACCACATCGAGCGCCGGCTGCACCTGGTCCCCCGCTTCCGCCAGCGGCTGGCGTTCGTGCCGCTCGGGCAGGGCCGCCCGAAGTGGGTCGACGACCCGCATCTGAACCTGCGCTACCACCTGCGCCACAGCGGCCTGCCGGCGCCCGGCAGCGAGCAGCAGCTGCGCGACCTCGCCGGGCGCGTCTTCGCCCAGCCGCTCGACCGCGACAAGCCGCTCTGGGAGCTGTTCCTCGTCGACGGGCTCGAAGGCGACCGCTTCGCGCTGCTGTCGAAGACCCACCACGCGCTCGTGGACGGGGTCTCCGGCGTCGATCTCGTATCGGTGCTCTTCGACGCCGCGCCGGAGCCGGCCGCCCCGGCCGATCCGGGCACGCGCTGGATGCCGCGGCCGATGCCGACCCAGGCCCAGCTGCTCGGCGAGGCGCTGCTCGAGCGGGCGACCGCCCCCGCGGAGGTCGCGCGCACCGGGCGGGCGCTGCTGCGCGCGCCGCGGCGGATCGCGCGCGAGGCGGTCGAGGCGGCCGCCGGCATCGGCGCGCTGGCCTGGACCGGGCTGAACCCGGCGCCGTCGAGCCCCTACAACGCCCCGATCGGGCCGCACCGGCGCTTCGCCTGGGTCCGTGCCGACCTCGGCGACGTCAAGGCGATCAAGGACGCGCTCGGCGGCACCGTCAACGACGTCGTCCTGACGGCCGTGTCGGGCGCGCTCGGCCGCCAGCTGCGCCGCCGCGGCCACTCGACCGAGGGGCTGGAGCTGCGCGCGATGGTGCCGGTCAGCGTCCGCGCCGCCGACGCGGCGGCCGAGCTCGGCAACCAGGTCGCGGCGATGATGGCGCCGCTGCCGGTCTGGTGCCAGGACCCGGTCGCCCGCCACCAGATCGTCGGCGACGCGATGGCCCACCTCAAGACCGGCGGGCAGGCGGTCGGCGCCCAGGCGCTGACCGAGCTGAGCGGCTTCGCCCCACCGACGATCATGGGCCAGGCGGCGCGGCTGATCGGCCGCCAGCGGTTCTTCAACCTGGTGATCACCAACGTCCCGGGGCCGCAGATCCCGCTGTACCTGCTCGGCCGCCGCGCGCTCGACCCGTTCCCGCTCGTGCCGCTGGCCAAGAACACCGGCCTCGGGATCGCGATCATGAGCTACGACGGCCGGATGGATTTCGGACTGGTCGGCGACTACGACCTGCTCTACGACCTCGACGATCTCGCCCGCGACCTCTACGACGCCCTCGCCGAGCTGGCCGACGCGGCCGGCCGCGACCTCGCCTCGCCGCCGCCCGACGCCCCGGTCGAGCAGCTGCGCGCCCGCGACGCGGTGCTCGGCGGCACCTGAGTCCGCCGGCTGCTGTAGAACAGCGGCGTGGGCATTGGTCTTACCGACGTCGGCGCGCTCTGCGGCGTTCGGCTGCTATAGAGAACGGTAGAGCTAGATGCGCGCCAAGGTGATCGACAAGGCCCGCGACCTGGGCCTGGACGTCAGCGTCCACCGCCTCGACCAGGGGGCTGCCGCCGTTGCCGACAGCGCGGCCGCGGCCGTCGGCTGCGCCGCCGAGCAGGTCGCCAGCTGCGCCGTCCTGGTCGCCGACGGCGAACCGCTGGTCTGCGTCACCCCCGCCGGCTGCGAGCCCGACCGCGACCGCGTCGCCGACGCGCTCGACGTCGCCGAGGTCCGCCCCGCCAGCGCCGGCGAGACGCGCGCGGCGACCGGCTTCCCCGCCGGCGGCGTGCCGCCGTTCGGCCACGGCCTGCCGGTCGTGCTCGACAGCGCCCTGCTCGCCCATGAGACCGTCCTGGCGACCGGCGGCGACGGCAGCACCCTCGTCGAGGTCGCTCCGCGGCACCTCGTCAGCTGCACCGAGGCGACCGTCGCCGCGGTCGCCCGGGCCTCCGCCTAGGCGATACTTCGGCCATGAGCGCCCGCACCGAGCCCCTGCGCTGCGCGCTCGCGCAGATCGACGCGACCGTCGGCGACATCCCCGGCAACGCGGCCAAGATCGCCGCGGCGATGGTCCAGGCGCGCGAGCGCGGCGCGGCGCTGGTGGTCTTCCCGGAGCTGGCGCTGACCGGCTACCCGCCGGAGGACCTGCTGCTCAAGCCACACTTCCTCGACGACGCCGCCGAGGCGCTGCGCGGCCTCGCCGCCCAGGCGATCGACGTCGCGGCGGTCGTCGGCTTCCCCGAGCGCGACGGCGGCGACGTCTACAACGCGGCCGCCGTGCTCGCCGACGGCGCGGTCGCCGGGGTCTACCGCAAGCTGCGGCTGCCCAACTACGGCGTCTTCGACGAGCAGCGCTACTTCCAGGCGGGCGAGCGGCCGGCGACCTTCGAGGTCAACGGCGCGACGGTCGGCGTGACTATCTGCGAGGACATCTGGGAGCCGGGGCCGCCGGCCACCGAGGAGGCGCTCGCCGGGGCCGAGCTGGTCGTCAACCTGTCGGCGTCGCCGTACCACCGCGGCAAGGGCGTCGAGCGCGAGCGGATGCTCGCCCAGCGGGCCCGCGACAGCCTCGTCGCGGTGCTGTTCTGCAACGCCGTCGGGACACAGGACGAGCTGGTCTTCGACGGCCACAGCGTCGCGATCGACCACACCGGCGCGACGGTCGCCCGGGCGCCCCAGTTCGAGGAGTCGATCGCGGTCTGCACGCTCGACCTCGGCGCGATCGCCGGCGCCCGCCTGCGCGACCCGCGCCACCGCGGCGAGTACCGCGCCGCCCGCGCGCGCGGCGGCCCGCTCGTCGACCGGCTCGGCGCCACGCGCGCCTCGAGCCGGCCGACGATCCCCGGCTCCGACACGCTCCCCCCCTACCGCGCGACGCCGCTCGGCGACGCCGAGGAGGTCTACACGGCGCTGGTGACCGGGGTCCGCGGCTATGTCGAGAAGAACGGCTTCGGCGGTGTGGTGCTCGGCCTCTCGGGCGGCATCGACTCGGCCCTGGTGGCGCTGGTCGCCGTCGATGCGGTCGGACCGGATCGCACCCATACGGTCGTGATGCCCTCCCCCCACTCCTCGGACGCGACCCAGGACGACGCCCGCGCGATCGCCGCGAACCTCGGCACCGACGCGCTCGAGCTCCCGATCGACGGCGCGATGGAGGTCTACGAGCGGCTGCTCGCCGAGCCGTTCGCCGGCCGCGAGGCCGACCTCACCGAGGAGAACCTCCAGGCGCGCATCCGCGGCAACCTGCTGATGGCGCTCTCGAACAAGTTCGGCTGGCTGGTGCTCACGACCGGCAACAAGTCGGAGCTGTCGGTCGGCTACTCGACGCTCTACGGCGACATGGCCGGCGGCTACGCGGTGCTCAAGGACGTCTTCAAGGGGTGGGTCTACCGGCTCGTGCGCTGGCGCAACGAGGACGCGGGCCGTGAGCTGGTGCCCGCGAGCGTGATCGAGCGGGCGCCGTCGGCCGAGCTGCGCGCCGACCAGCGCGACGAGGACTCGCTGCCGCCCTACGACCTGCTCGACCAGATCCTCGAGGGCTACGTCGAGCACGACCTCGACGCGACGAGCCTGGTCACGCGCGGCCTGCCCGCCGACGAGGTCGCGCGCGTGATCGGACTCGTCGACGGCGCCGAGCACAAGCGCCGCCAGGCTCCGCCCGGCGTCCGCGTCACCACCCGCGCCTTCGGCCGCGACCGCCGCCTGCCGATCACCAACCGCTACGGCGGCTAGCGAACACGACCGTTTCCTCGATCGATCCCTCGTCCGGCACAGCCGAACGAGGTTGCGCACGGCATAGGTGCGCAAGCTCGAGCGGAAGCGTCAGCCGGCGGGGTTCGGGCGGACGGCGATCGTGACCCGGGCGAGCGCGCAGGGGCGGCCGGCGCCGTCGCTGAACTCGACGTCCCAGATCCAGCTGGTGCGGCCGCGGTGGCGGCGGGTGGCGGTCGCCGAGACGGTGCCCTCGGAGACCGGGCGCAGGAAGCTGGTGTCGTTGTTCTGGCCGACGGCGATCGAGCCGTCGGAGGCGACGGCGAAGTAGGTCGCGACCGACGCCATCGACTCGGCCATCGCCGCGTACGCCCCGCCGTGGACGATCCCGAACGGCTGGCGCACGGCATCGGTCACCTCGAAGGACCCGACGACGCGCTCGTCGTCGAACTCGGTTATCTCGAAGCCGAGAACGTCGCCGAGCCTTCCAGGCGGCGGTTTCGGCACTGGTGCGTCTCCGGACATGCGCGCCAGGCTATCGTTCCCCGCCGCATGGCCTCATACGAGCAGCTTTCCGCCCAGCAGCGGGCGATCATCGACCTGATAGTCAAGCGCGGGCAGAGCTACGGGCAGCTGGCGGAGAAGCTCGGCATGCCGGAGGACCGCGTCCGCGAGCTCGCGCGCGAGGCTCTGACGGGGCTGGCGCCGGTCAGCGCGGCCGCCGTCGACTCCGGCTGGCGCGCCCAGGTGGCCGACTACCTGCTCGGCCAGCAGCAGGGCGCCGAGGCGACCGCGACCCGCGGCCACCTCGGCCGCTCGGAGGCGGCGCGCGCCTGGTCGCGCTCGGTGCTCGACTCGCTCGAGCACCTCTACCCGAAGGGCGAGCTGCCGGAGATCCCCAGCGGCGAGGCCGGCGGCGGCGACGCCGCTCCTTCGTCCAAGCCGGCCGCGGCGGCGAAGCCCGCGCGCACGAAGCCGGCCGCGCCGCTCTCGCCGGAGGCGGCGGCGATCGTCCGCCGTCGCCGGATCCTCGCGATCGCCGGCGGCGCGGTGGTGCTGCTCGCGCTGATCCTGTTCGTCTGGCCGGTCGGCCTGCTCGGCGGCGACGACGACGGAGGCGATTCCGCGGCGGGCGGCAACGGCCAGGGCGGCCAGCAGACCCGGCTCGTCGGCCAGGTGGTCCTCGAGCCGC
>JAAYBF010000253.1 GCA_012718975.1 Solirubrobacterales bacterium
CGTCCCAGAGATGGGCGCGGGAGAAGTCGACGATCACCTTCGGCGGATCCTCGGCGTAGTGGAAGGCGTCGATCAGCTCCTGGTCGGAGGCGAAGAAGACCTCGCCGGCGACCGAGTAGAGGACGCTCTCGCCGTCGGGGTCGACGACCCGCTCGACGTCGACCAGGTGCGCGACGCGGCGCGCGAAGACCGCCATCGCGGTCAGGACGCCGGCACCGACGCCGAGCGCCAGGTTGTGCGTCGCGACGGTCACGGCCACCGTCACGGCCATGATCACCGTCTCGCCGCGCGGCATCCGCCGCAGCGTCGCGGGCGCGATCGAGTGCCAGTCGAAGGTCGACACGGCGACGAGGATCATCACCGCGACCAGCGCCGCCATCGGGATCGTCGCGACCAGGCCGCCGAGCCCGACGACGAGCACGATCAGGAGGGCGCCGGCCGCGAAGGTCGAGATCCGCGTGCGCGCGCGGCTGACCCGGACGTTGATCATCGTCTGGCCGATCATCGCGCAGCCCGCCATGCCGCCGAAGAACCCGGTGATCACGTTGGCGATCCCCTGGCCGCGCGACTCGCGGTCCTTGTCCGACGGCGTCTCGGTGATGTCATCGACGAGCTTGGCGGTCATCAGCGACTCGAGCAGTCCGACCGCCGCGAGCGTCAGCGAGTACGGCGCGACGATCGCGAGCGTCTCGAGCGAGATCGGGACCGCCGGGATGCCGAGCACCGGCAGCGCGCTCGGCAGCTCGCCCTCGTCGCCGACCGTCGGGACGGTGACGCCGGCGACGGCGCAGAAGGCCGTCAGCGCGACGATCGCCACCAGCGGCGCGGGGATCGCGGTCGTCAGGCGCGGCAGCAGGTACATGACCGCGAGCCCGACGGCGACGAGCGCGTAGACGGCGGTGCCGCCGCCGGTGAGGTGCGGGATCTGGGCGAGGAAGATCAGGATCGCCAGCGCGTTGACGAAGCCGGTCATCACCGAGCGCGGGACGAACCGCATCAGCTTCGCGACGCCGAGCAGGCCGAGGACGACCTGGATCGCCCCGGCGAGGATCGTCGCGGCGAGCAGGTACTCGACGCCGTGGTCGGCGACCAGCGAGACGACCACCAGCGCCATCGCCCCCGTCGCCGCGGAGATCATCGCCGGCCGGCCGCCGGTGAAGGCGATCGCGACCGCCATCGTGAACGAGGCGTAGAGGCCGACGCGCGGGTCGACCCCGGCGATGATCGAGAACGAGATCGCCTCCGGGATCAGCGCGAGCGCGACGACCAGGCCGGCCAGCAGCTCGACCCGCAGGACGGCGGGCGCGGGCAGGCGCAGCGACGACGGAACGGCGGCCAGCTTGCTCATCTACGTCTCACGGTCGGTCGGCGCGCGTCCCGAGCGGACGCGCGCGTGGGCAGGTGGGGAGGAGAGGCTCGGCGCGCCGGACGGCCGCGCCGCGGACGCCCGCGGGGGCGAGCCGGCAACCCTACACGAACGTGAAGGTCGGGTGCGGCCCACGGCCTGGGATCAGCGCGTGAGCATCCGCTCGAGCAGGACGTCGGGATGCTGGCGGGCGAAGTGGTCGAGCATCACCTCGCTGGTGAAGAGCGCGAGCAGGGTGCCGTCGGTGCGGTGCAGCAGGTCGGCGCGGCTGCTGGCGGCCACCGCCTCGGCACCGGCAGGGTCGGTGCGGCGGGCGAGCTTCCAGGGCGTCGCGTCGAGGCCGACCTCGACGCCGAACTCGCGCGCCAGCCGGTCGGCGGCGACCTCGAACTGCAGCGGCCCGACACCGGCTAGGACCGGCGTCGGGTCGGCCGCCGGGTCGCGGCGCAGGACGTGCACCACCCCCTCCTGGGCGAGCTGATCGAGGCCGCGGTGGAACTGCTTGTGGCGGGAGCTGTCGCGGTTGCGCACGCGCCGGAAGTGCTCGGGCGCGAGCGTCGGGATCGCCGGGAAGCGGACCGGCTCGTCCGCGTAGAGGGTGTCGCCGACGCGCAGGTCGGCCGCGTTGACCACGCCGACCACGTCGCCGGGGTAGGCGGCGTCGATGATCGTGCGGTCGTCGCCGAGCACCTCGTGGGCGTGGGCCATCGCGAACGGCCGGCCGGTGCGCGCGTTGACGGCCCGCATCCCGCGCTCGAAGCGGCCGGAGCAGACGCGCATGAACGCGACGCGGTCGCGGTGGCGCGGGTCCATGTTCGCCTGGACCTTGAAGACCAGCGCCGAGAACGGGCCGTCGACCGGACGCGGCGGACCGTCGGCGGCAGGGCGCGGAGCCGGGGCCGGCGCCCGTGCGACGAGCGCGTCGAGCAGCAGGCCGACGCCGAAGTTCGACACCGCCGAGCCGAAGAAGACGGGCGCCTGCTCGCCCGCCGCGAACGCGTCGGCGTCGAGGCCGCCGGCGACCGCGTCGAGCAGCTCGAGCTCCTCGGCGGCGACCGTCCACGCCTCCCCCTCGACGGCCGCGGCGCGCTCGGCGTCGATCAGC
>JAAYBF010000042.1 GCA_012718975.1 Solirubrobacterales bacterium
CCCGCCGCCGCCTGACCGGGCCGCGATCCCGACGAAACCGGGCCGCTTCACCACGCGCCCGACGTTTCCCGCGCAATGCGCGGGAAACGTCGGCTTCGCGGGATGGGGGTCCGGGAATGGCGGGTCAGCGGGGGGAGAGCACCCTGAACGCCGCGCGACGGGGCGCCGAGCGGCGCCCGTCGGAGTCGACCGCGACCGCGGTCAGGCGGTAGCGGCCCGGCTTCAGGGCGCGGCGGCCGATCCGGCCGCTGAACCGGACCCGCTGGGCGCCGGCGGCGAGGTCGCGGCGGACGAGGCGCCCGACGGCGGCGAAGCGCACGCACCGCCGCGCCCCGGGACGCGCCCGGCGCGGCGCGACGCAGCGGCCACCGGAGCGCCGGCCCGCGAGCCGGCGCTGGACGGTCAGCCGCACGGTCGCCGCGGCGTTGAGGCGGAAGCGGATAGTGGTTCCGGCACGCGCCCGCCCGCGGGCCGCGGCCTTCGGCGTCCGGCCCCTGGCGACCCGGAAGCGCTTCGGCGTCAGGCGCAGCCCCGCCAGGCGCGGGGCCCCGGTGCCGCTGATCGGCTGGGCCGGGGTGGGCGGCTGCGGCGGCTCCAGCCCGCTGACCCGCGCCACCTTCTTAGCGTCGTTGCCGTTGAGGCCCTCGAGCGTGACCCAGAGGGTGTTGCCCGGCCCGGCCGCGACGAACCGCGGCCCGGCCTCGACGCTGAAGCCACCGAGCTCGGAGTAGCCGCCGTCAGGCGTGAGCCGGCCGAGGTTGTTCCCGATCGGCTGGGCGAACCAGTAGGCGCCGTCGGCCGCGAGCGCGATCCCGAACGGGTCCACCCCGGGCGTGACCGGGGTCGGCAGGATCTGCCCGGCGGCGATCCGCCCGACCGTGTGCGGGTTGGTGCCCGGGTTGGTGTAGGCGACCTGGCCGCCGGCGCCCACCGCCACCCCCTGCGGCGAGCCGCCGACGGCGAAGCGGGTCGGGACGCCGTCGGTCGTGACCCGGACGATCTCGCCGCCGCCGAAGTCGGCGACCCAGATCGCGTCCGTGCCCGCCGCCACGCGGCTGGCGTTGGTGAGGATCGGGAACTCGGTCGCGACGCCGCCCGGCGTCACGCGCACGAGCTTGTCGACCTTGGGCGTCCAGAGGTTGCCGTCGGGCCCCGCGGCGATGTCGCCCTGGCCGACCTCCGGCACGGCGATCGTGGTTGCGGTCCCGACCGGGTCGGCCGGGTCGAAGTGGCCGAGCTTGCCCTCGATCGTCACCCACAGGCGGCCGCTGGGGCCGGCGACGATGCCGCGCGCGCCGGTCAGGGACGCGATGTCGAACTCGGTGACCGTTCCGTCGGGCGCGATCCGGGCGATCTCGTTGCCCGCCGACAGGGTCACCCACATGTTCCCGTCGGGGCCGAGGGCGATCCGCTGCGGGTTGGCGCTCAGGTCGAACTCCCCGTCGACGACGGGCGCGGCCGCGGCGGGCGCGGCGGCGAGCAGGGCGACGGCCAGCGCCGCGATCACGGCGGCGAGCGGTGCGTGCAGGCGTGCGGTCAAGGCGTTCATGGCCCTCCAACGGCTCGGTCCCGCCGAGATTACGCCGCCGCGTCCGATTCCACAACGGCCGCAGGCCTCTGGAACGACGAGGGCCCGGCGAATCGCCGGGCCCTCGATGCGCCGACCAGCGGCGCGGGAGCCAAGCCTGGCGGCGGACGCAGGCCGCGACGTGTGCATCCGCACACGAGGGGCCGAGGACTCCGCCAGGCGCCGGCTATCCGCGTCGCTGGTTACATCATGCCGCCCATGTCGGGCATGCCACCGCCGGGCATGCCGCCGGCGGGGTTCTCCTCGGGGGCCTCGGCGACGATCGCCTCGGTGGTGAGGATGTTCTTGCCGATCGAGGCCGCGTTCTGCAGCGCCGAGCGGGTCACCATCGCCGGGTCGATCACGCCGGCCGCGACGAGGTCCACGATCTCGCCGGAGTCGGCGTTGAGGCCGTGGTTCTTCTTCGCCTTGCGGACGTCGTTGACGACGACCGAGCCCTCCAGGCCCGCGTTGTGCGCGAGCTGGCGGACCGGCTCCTCGAGCGCGCGCAGGACGATCCGCGCGCCCGTCTCCTCGTCGCCCTCGAGGGCGTCGAGGTCGATCGCCTTCGAAGCCGCGAGCAGCGCGACGCCGCCGCCCGGCACGATGCCCTCCTCGAGGGCGGCGCGGGTGGCCTGCAGCGCGTCCTCGACGCGGTGCTTCTTCTCCTTCATCTCGGTCTCGGTGGCGGCGCCGACCTTGACCACCGCGACACCGCCGGCGAGCTTCGCCAGCCGCTCCTGCAGCTTCTCGCGGTCGAAGTCGGAGTCGGTGTTCTCGATCTCGGACTTGATCTGGTTGATCCGGCCCTTGATCGCCTCCGCGTCACCGGCGCCGTCGACGATCGTGGTCGTGTCCTTGGAGACCACGATGCGGCGGGCGCGACCGAGCTGGCTGAGCTGGGTGTTCTCCAGCTTCAGGCCCATCTCCTCGGTGATCACCTCGCCACCGGTGAGGATGGCGATGTCCTCGAGCATCCGCTTGCGGCGGTCGCCGAAGCCGGGGGCCTTGACCGCGACGCCGGTGAAGGTGCCGCGCAGCTTGTTGACCACCAGGGTCGCGAGCGACTCGCCCTCGACGTCCTCGGCGATGATCAGGATCGGCTTGCCCGACTGGATGACCTGCTCGAGCACCGGCAGCACGTCGCGGACCGAGCCGATCTTCGAGTTGGCGATCAGGACGAAGGGATCCTCGAGGGTCGCCTCCATGCGGTCCTGGTCGGTGACCATGTAGGGCGAGATGTAGCCCTTGTCGAACTGCATGCCCTCGGTGAACTCGAGGTCCATGCCGAAGGTCTGGCCCTCCTCGACGTTGACCACGCCGTCCTTGCCGACCTTGTCGATCGCGTCGGCGATCACGTCGCCGATCTCGTCGTCGGCGGCGGAGATGGCCGCCACGCGGGCGATCTGCTCCTTGCCGGCGATCTCGGTCGACGCCTTGCCGATCGCCTCGACGACCTGGTCGACGGCCTTCTCGATGCCGCGCTTGAGGCCGAGCGGGTTCGCGCCGGCCGCCACGTTCTGGAGGCCCTTGCGGACGATCGCCTGGGCGAGCACGGTCGCGGTCGTCGTGCCGTCGCCGGCGACGTCGTTGGTCGCGGTGGCGACCTCGCGCACGAGCTGGGCGCCCTGGTTCTCGAAGACGTCCTCGACCTCGATCTCACGGGCGATCGAGACGCCGTCGTTGGTGATCGTCGGGGCGCCGAACTTCTTGTCGATGACCACGTAGCGGCCCTTCGGGCCGAGGGTCACCTTGACCGCGTTGGCGACCGCGTCGACGCCGGCGAGCAGGGCCGCCCGCGCCTCCTGGTCGTACTTGAGCTCCTTGTGAGCCATGCTTGGTTCTTCCTCCGTCTTTCCTTGAAGGGTTCGGTGTCGCGCGGGGCGGCTAGCCGACCTTGGCGAGGATGTCGGACTCGCGCAGGACCAGCAGGTCCTCGCCGTCGACGTTGACCTCGGTGCCGCCGTACTTGGAGTAGAGGACCTCGTCGCCCTCGGCGACGTCGAGCGGGATCCGCTTCTCGCCGTCCTCGTCCCACTTGCCGTCGCCGGCCGCGACGACCTTGCCGCGCTGCGGCTTCTCCTTGGCGGTGTCGGGGAGGACGATGCCGCTGGCGGTCGTCTCCTCCTCGTCGATCGCCTTGACGATCACGCGATCGCCGAGAGGCTTCAGGTTCATCTGGGTCGCTACCTCCGTCTCAGACAGGTTCTTGCTGCGAAGTCGTTGGCACTCTAGCAATGAGAGTGCCAAGGGCAAGTGAAGCGGTCGTGAACGTGCGCCGGCCAGGGGTGGCGCCGGAGCGGTTCGGGCCCGAACGGCTAGTTCTGGGCGGGCGCGCCGCCGCGGAGGCGCTCGGTGATCTCGGGCGGGCGGTTCGAGATCTGGGAGAAGCGGACGACGGTGACGGCGTCGTCCATGTCGATCTTGCGCCCGTAGATCTGCTCGAGGAAGTGGACCGTCTCGTCGAGGCGGCGGAACTCCGGGTTGTCGTGCTCGATGTCGCGTGGCGAGAGCTCGCTCACCCGCTTGACCTCGACGCCGTCGATCACCGCTTCGAAGATCCGCTCGCGCGGAGCGTGCTGGAAGCCGACCGTGACGAGCACCACCTCGCCCTTGCGGTACTTGCCCGCCTTGTCGCCCAGCCGGATCGTGGCCGTCTTGCGTCCGCGCTTGAGCTGGTCGATGAAGACCGGCGAGTAGAAGTTGAGGACGAACACGGCCCGCAGCCTATCGGCTCCGGTTCGCGATGGCACACGCCTGCTCGACCCCGACGAACGGGACCAGCGCCACGTAGGTCGCCAGCGGCGCCTGCTCGTAGAGCCGCTCGGTCCCCCAGTTGGCGACCTGGTCGAACAGCAGCGCGTCGATCGCCTGGCCGATCGCCTCGCCGACGATCGGGTCGACATCGGGATGCTCGCGGAAGCCCTCGGCGAGGAACCCCTGCCCGCCGGCGAGCATCTGCTCGCGCACGTCGACGATCAGCCGGCTGCCCTGGCGTACGTCGACCCCGCCGAACTTCGCGAACGGCTGGCGCACGACGAGGTAGCCGAGGAACGCGTCGAGCACGGCGTCGATCGCGTGGGCCCAGTCGGGCGCGGCGCGGTAGGCGGGTGCGATCGCGTCGAGCACGTCGTTGGCGCTGCGGCGCATCGCCGCGACCACGGCATCCTCCTTGCCGGCGAAGTGCTCGTAGAACGTCGTCAGCGAGACGCGCGCCTGGCGGGCGAGGTCGTTGATCGTCAGCGCCGCGTAGCCCTCGCGGCCCATCGACTCGACGACGGTGTCGAGGATCCGGTCGCGGGAGGTCTCGGCCCGCTGGCGGCGCGGCGGGAAGGCGTCGGGCTCCGGCAGCGGGCGCGGCCACAGCGGCTGCGGCGGCACCTCGTAGGAGAGCGCCCAGCGAAGCAGGGCCGGGGCGACGGCGGGCAGCTCGGCCTCGCGGCCCTCGCGCAGGCGGATCCGCAGCACGCCGCGGAAGGCGCGCAGGATCATCCGCAGCAGCGTCGGCGGCGCGCCGGCGTGGCGGGGCGAGCGCTCGAGCGCGGAGCGCGCCATCTCCTCCATCCGCATGCTCATCTCCTCGACGCGGGCGATCGCCTCCGGCCCGGCGTGGAAGCTCTCGACGTAGAACAGCCGCGCCGCGGCCGGCTGGGCGACGATGCTCTCCACGAGCGTGTCGAGCGCGGCGGCGAGCCTGTCCTCCCAGTCGCCGTCGTGGTGGAGGTAGGCGCCGACGACCGCCGCCCCGCCGCCGAGCACGATCGTGTCCATCGTCGCCAGGAAGCAGTCGAGCTTGTTGTCGAAGTGGCGGTAGAAGGTGTTGCGCGAGACGCCGGCGACCGCGAGCAGGTCCGCGACCCGGGTCGCTTCGTAGCCGTGCTCGGCGACGGCGGCGACCATCGCTCCGAGCAGCCGCTCGCGCTGGTTGGCGGCCACGTCGGCGCGCGGGTGGCCCGGGCCGGGGCGCAGCCGCCGCGCGCGCAGCTCGCTCGACTCCCCCCATGGCGTCACGGTCACGGGCTTACACTAATGCTTGAGAAACGGCTGCGTCTACGGTGCGCCCGCGATTGCGCTGCCAGAGCGCAGCGGCTCTGCCTAGTGGATGAACCCGCGCAGCCGCTCGGGATCGTGCACGGTCACCTTGCCGCGCCCGAGCGTCACCACGCCCTCGCGGGCGAGGGTCGCGAGGAAGCGGCTGGCGCTCTCGCGCGAGGTGCCGGCGAGCTGGGCGATCTCGGCCTGGGTCGCCTTGATCAGCACGTCGTGCTCGGCGGCGCCCTCGGACTGGCGGGTGATCACCTGCGCGAGCAGCGTGCTCGCCACCCGGCCCGAGACCGTCTGGAACGACTGGCGGCTGAGCTGCTCGTTGACCAGCCGCACGCGGTCGGCGAGCTCGGCGAGCATCTTGAACGCGATGTCGGGCGAGGAGCGGATCACCCGCTGCATGTCGCCGCGGAGGATCGCGACGAGCTGGGTGTCCTCGAGCGCCTCGGCGGTCGCCGAGCGGGTCTCGGCGCCGAACATCGACAGCTCGCCGAAGATCGCGCCGGGCCGCAGCTCGGCGAGCGCGCGGCTGCGGCCGTCGGGATGGTCGCGGCGGATGCTGATCGTGCCCGAGCGGACGACGTAGCAGGTGTCGCCCGGGTCGCCCTCGCGGAAGACGATCTCGCCGCGCTCGAAGCTGCGCGGCACCGCCACCCGCGCGACCTCCTCGAGCTCGCGCGGCTCCAGCCCCGAGAACACCTTGACGCTGGCGAGGAGCTCAGCGGTGTCTCCCCCCACGGGCATGGGCGGATCATAGGCCGACCGTCAGCCGACGCCGCCGGCAGCGCGACCCGGGCCGACCTGCGCGGCGCCGACCGGGCGCCGAGTGGAGGATCGATGGGGGTACAGCCCCGTCAATCCTCCGCTCGCGTCCCTGGGGGCGCCGAGCCCGCTACGCGGACTCGCGGAGGGCGGACTCGCGGCGGCGGCGGCGGAGCGCGCGGGCGGCGAGCCAGGCGAGCGCGGCGAGGAGGGCGAGCGGCGCGAGGATGCCGAGCGCGCGGATGGCGAGCTCGAGCGCGTCCGAGAGCGAGCCGGCCGCGTCGTCGATGGCGCCGCCGAGGCCGTCGTCGGCGCCGGGGGCGGGCGCGAGCGCGTCGGGGTCGTCGGACTGGAGCGTGACGGCGACGTTGGCGTAGTCGGCGCGCAGGCGCAGCGCGCGGACGCGGCCCTCCAGCCGGTCGATCTCGCGGGCGTTGGCGTCGAGGCGGAAGCGCAGCGCGTCGGCCTCGTTGTCGCTGGCGGCCTGCTCAAGCCGGGTGAGCAGGCCGCGGCGCTCGGCGCGTGCGGCCTGGAGGCTGTCGGCGGCGGTGACGGTGGCGGCGGTGATGTCGCGGCCGGAGGTCGTTCGGGAGCGAACCTGGGCGAGCCGGCCGAGGTCGGCGAGCGCCGCGTCGAGGCGGCCGGTCGGGATCCGCAGCTCGAACTCGCCGCCCGAGGCCGCGCCGTCGTCGCCGACGGCGAGCTCGCTGGTCAGGACGAAGCCGCCGTGGCGGTCGGCGATCCGCTCGACCCCGGCCGCGACGCGGTCGAGCCGCTCGTCGGGGGCGGCGAGGGTGAGCGCGGCCGAGCGCTCGATCCGGCGGCGGTCGGTGCCCGGCGCGAAGTCGCGGCCGTCGGGGCCGGGGGCGGCGGGCGGGGCCGGCTCGACCGGCCGGCCGTGGATGGCGTCGGCGCTCGAGCTGTCCTGCGGCGGGACGGCCGAGCGTGCGCGCAGAGCGGCTCCGGCGGCGCTCTCCGGCGCCGCACCCATACGCAGGGTCGATGTCTCCCCGTCGCTCACCGCGCCGCCGGCGGCGGCGCTCGGCGCCTCGGCCGGCGTCGATGCCGCCCCGTCGGCCACGGAGCGCTCGGCGTCGCCGTCGCCGCGGTCGAGCACCTCCCCGCCGAGGCCGGCGACCGCGACGAGCCCGATCGCCACGCACGCGAGCGCGCCGGCGAGCGCCGTGGGCGGCGCGCCGGTCAGGCGCCGCGTGCCACGTCGCAGCGTGCCGGCGGTTCCGCGCGGAGTGGAATCCCGTGGGGCCTCTGGCCCCGCCGATGCTCCACTGCGGTGGCGGTCGCGCCGCAGCGCGGCGGCGGCACGGGCGCGACGGTGGGTGAGCCGCGCGCGCCAGCCGTCGCGCGGGAATCCGAGCGCGGCGCGCTCGTCGAGCTGGCGGGCGAAGTCGGGGTCGGGCGCCGGCGCCTCGGCGGCGAGCGCCAGGGTCAGCTCGGCGAGCTCGCGCTCGAGCGGGTCGCCGGTCGCGGGCGGCTCGCCGGCGAGCGCGCGGTCGATGACGGCGGTTGTCTCAGTCGCGTCCATCGCAGGCCTCTCGCAGCTTGTTGACGGTCCGGTGCAGGCGGCTGCCCGCGTTCGACTCGGAGATCCCGAGCACGCGGGCGATCTCGGCGTTGGTGAGCCCGGCGGCGAACTTCAGCGCGACGAGGTCGCGCTCGGCGGGGGCGAGGGTGGCCAGCGCGGCGCGGACGGTCGCGCGGCGCAGCGCGCCGTCGGCGAGGTCGTCCAGCGCAGGCGCGTCGGTGTCGGGCGGGTCGCCCTCGAGGTCGGCGCGGCGCCGGCGGCGGCGCAGCTCGTCGAGCGCGGCGTTGCGGGCGATGCCGAACAGCCACGCCTCGCGGCTGCCGCGGCGCGGGCTGTAGCGGTGGCGCTTGCGGTAGGCGCGCTCGAACGCCTGGGCGGTGACGTCCTCGGCCGCGGCCCGCTCGCGCAGCAGCGAGGCGACGTAGGCGTAGACGCGCGGGAACGCCCGCCGGTAGAGGCTCTCGAACGTCTCCTCCTCGGCCCGTGCCCCCACCACCGCTCCCGCGTCGACGATCGCCTCGTTCATGCCGGTACTACGCGCGGGCGGCGGATCCATCACAGGGGAGTGTTGCCGGCCGACCGGGGTGGCGTGCGGGAGTCGACCTCTAGCATCGGTGGGGATGCGTCGCCCGTCCCTCGTCGCGCTGCTCGCCGTCACCGCCGTGCTGGTGCCCGCCACGGGCGCGAGCGCAGTGCCGAAGGACCGGCCGTGGGCGACGATCAACGTCTGCGACACCTCGAAGAAGCGCAACGCCGTCGGGATCCGGGCGGGCATCCCCGGCAACGGCAGGCGCCAGCGGATGTACATGCGCTTCCAGCTGCAGTGGTTCGACACCGCCAAGCGGCGCTACGTCGACATCGGCCCGCCGTCGACCTGGATCCGCGCCGGCTCCGCCCGCCGCCTCAAGCTCGCCCAGCGCGGCTTCACCTTCGGCGGCATCGAGGACCCGCCCGCCGGCGCCCGCTTCAAGTTCCGCGGCCACGTCAGCTTCCAGTGGCGCGCGCTGCGCAAGGTCCGCCGCGGTGCCGGGCGCGGACGCGTCCGCGAGGTCGTCGTGCGCCGCGCCGCGCGCGTCACCCGCGGCCGGCTGCGCGGCGTGCGCGGCGGCAAGCCGCCGCGACGCTCCGACGCCGCCTGCGTGGTCGAGGGGCCGGCGGTCCCGCCGGCCGAGCAGCCCGCGAGCTAGCCGGCATCCGGCAGCGGCGGCGGTAGCGCTCCCTCGGGCCGGCGGGCGGGGTTCGCCACGCGGTCTGGGCGCTGCGGGTCGGGCTCGCTCGCGACGTAGGTGCGGTCCCCCCGGGTGCCGGCCGTTGGCGAAGCTGGACTCCACCGCGCCGCGCGGTGCCTGCTCGGGGACGTGAACGAGGGTTCTATGGGGCGGCCGCCGTCGTGGCTGCGCTGAGAGCACCCTGCGCTCAAGCCGGCTTTCAGAGCCTTCGGGTACCCGGTTGACTCTATGTACCGAGCGTTCTATGGTCATTGGCAATCGGCTCACCCGCGGCGGCTCGGCGCTCCAGCGCCACCCCGCCCGGCGTTCTGAAGACAGGGAGAGAGGAACTGCCATGACGTTGTGCGATCCGTCCAACCGAACCGCAGGCGAGGTGCGCCCGTGAGCAGGGTGAGTGGGCGCGCGCGGCGCCTCCACGCCCGCCGCCCGCGTGGCGAAGCCGCTCGGGCGATCGCCGTACTCGCGGCCGTGGCGGGCTGCCTCGCCACCCCCGCGTCGCCTGCGGCCGCCCAGTCCGACCCGTGCCCGAACGCCGAGTACCGGGTTGGTCTCTCGGCCCATCTCCCCGACTGCCGTGCCTACGAGAAGGTCTCGCCGGCCTACAAGGGCAACGGCGAGATCGCGGGCGGGCTCACCCTGCCCTCCGCCTTCCGTGCGACCCCGGACGGTCGCAGGATCCTCTATCCGGCTGACTCCGTCTTCCTCGGCGCGCCGGCCTTTCCGCAGATCAACGGCTACTTCGCCGATCGCGGCGCCGCGGGCTGGGCGAGCCGCTCGGTCTCAGCGCTCCTTCCCTACAACGTCAATCCGAGCGTCCTGCCGACTGGGATGGTCAACACCGACACCCAGCCGTTCGGGCTCTCCCCGGACGGCCGCAAGACAGTCGCTGTGACCGACCGCGATCCGGTCACCGGCGGCGCGATCCCGAAGCAGCCGTATCGCATCGACCTCGTGTCCGGTGACGTGGAGCGGATGGCGCCCGACGCGGTCGCCGGGGACCCGAGCGTTCCGCTGTCGACCGGCGGCGCGAACATCGGCTTCGGCATCGCCGGCGACCACACGTTCGCGAACGTCTACTACTCGTCGCTGGCCCAACTGACCCCGGACTCGGTCGCGCCGGGGATCTCCGCCGCCGACGCGAAGCTCTACCGCTACGCGGACGGCGAGTCGCTGCTGGCCAGCTACCTGCCGGACGGCACGCCGACCAAGGGGATCATGGTCGACTCCGCGAACGACCCAGTGGGCAGCAACAGCGTCTCCGCCGACGGCCAGGTCTACTGGTTCACGCAGGGAACGCAGCAGCCGGATCGCCGGCTGTTTCGCGGCGTGGCCGGGGTCCAGGGATCGACCCTCGTGAGCGCGTCCGAGGCGACGCCCCCAGGACCGGCGGACGGCGCCACCTTCGGCGGGGCGTCCGCGGACGGCGA
>JAAYBF010000043.1 GCA_012718975.1 Solirubrobacterales bacterium
CGGGAACCGGCCGGCTCGGGGCGCGCGTCGCCTGCGAGACCGGCTGCGCGGTCACCGCGCGCGGCTGCTGGGGCTGGGCGTGCGGCTGGCCGGGCGCCGGTACGCCGCCGCGCTCGGGCGCGCGGCCCGCCCACTCGCGCAGGCGCTTGACATCGCGCGCCTGCGAGAAGTAGAGGGCGGAGAGCACCGCGAGCCCGAGGATCGCCGCGATGCCCGCGTAGGAGCCGATCTCCTGAAGAATCTCCATGGGCGAGTTCGTGAACTGTAGTGGTGCGGTCGGCTCCGAAACAGGGGCAGGCGCGGACGGGCGCTAGCCCTCGGCGAGCGACGGGTCGTCGGTCGGGACGGCGTCGAGCGCGCGCTCGGCCGACAGCTCGGCCACCGCGCCCGCCAGCGCGGCCGCGTCGCCGTTGTAGACCAGCTCCTCGATCCGCGCGAACGCGCCCTCGACCCAGTCGGGGTCGAGGCGCGGCCGGACCGCCGCGACGATCCGCTCGGCCGGTGTCGGCAGCGGCCGCTCGCCGGGATCGAACAGCTCCTCGTGGATCTTCTCCCCCGGCCGCCTCCCGACGACCTCGATCGCGATGTCGACCTCGGGCTCCTTGCCCGACAGCCGGATCATGTTGCGCGCCAGGTCGATGATCTTCACCGGCTCGCCCATCTCGAGCACGAACACCTGCGAGCCGGTCGCCAGGTCGCCGGAGCGGATGATCAGCTGGACCGCCTCGGGGATCGTCATGAAGTAGCGGGTCATCTCCGGATCGGTGACCGTCACCGGCCCGCCGTCGGCGATCTGGCGGCGGAAGATCGGCACCACCGAGCCCGACGAGCCGAGCACGTTGCCGAACCGCACCGCCGCGTAGCGGGTGCGGTGATAGCGGTTCTGGGCCGCCTCGATCGCCCACTCGGCGAGCGCCTTGGAGGCCCCCATCACCGTCGCCGGCGCGACCGCCTTGTCGGTCGAGACCAGCACGAACCGCTCGACGCCGTTCTCGCCGGCGGCGCCCGCGACGATCCGCGTCGCGACCGCGTTGTTGCGTACCGCCTCGACCGGGTTCTCCTCCATCAGGCCGACGTGCTTGTAGGCGGCGGCGTGGAAGACGACCGCCGGCCGCTGCTCGGCGAACAGCTCGCCCATCCGGGTCGCGTCCTTGCAGTCGGCGAGCACCGCGACGAGGTTGCCGAAGTGGCGGTCGTCCTCGAGCTCGCGGCGGATCTCGAACAGGTTGTTCTCGGCGTGGTCGACGAGCACCAGCCGCTTCGGCTTCACGCGCGCGATCTGGCGGCAGAGCTCCGAGCCGATCGAGCCGCCGGCGCCGGTGACGAGCACCACCTGGCCGGCGAGGTAGGCGCCGACGCGGTCGATCTCGACGCGCACCGGCTCGCGGCCGAGCACGTCCTCGACCTGGACCTCGCGCACCTGGCGCAGCAGGTTCGGCCCGCGCGAGAGCAGCTCGAAGGTGGTCGGCAGCGTGCGGACGGGAATGTTGCGCGCCCGGCAGGCGGTGACGACCTTCTGGCGCAGCGTGCCCGGCGCCGACGGGATCGCGATCACGACCTCGTCGGGCTTGGTGTCGTCGAGGACGCGGTCGAGGTCGGCGGTGGTGCCGTGGACGCGGTGGCCGGCGACGAGCATCCCCTGCTTGCGCGGGTCGTCGTCGACGAAGCCGATCACCGCGGTCGACAGCTCGGGGTTGCGGCGCAGCTCGACCGCGACCTGCTGGCCGCCGTTGCCGGCGCCGACGATCAGCACCTCTGTCGTCGCGCGCGCGACCAGCGGCCGGCGCAGCTGGCGCTCGACGAGCGCCCGGACGGCGAAGCGGGCGCCGGCGACGAGCGCGAGCGTGAGCAGGAAGTCGAGCGCGATCACGCCGCGCGGCGGGTCGACGTCGCCGGGCGAGAAGACGAAGCTGAGGCCGATCAGCGCGAAGCTCGCGACCGCGACCGCCTTGACGATCGACTCGAAGTCGGCCTGGTCGACGAACCGCCACAGCTTCGAGTAGAGGCCGAACGCCGCGAACAGCGCCAGCTTGATCACGACCACCAGCCCGACCGTGTCGATCAGCAGCGTGTCGTAGCGCGGCGGGATGCCCTCGTCGAAGCGCAGGACGTAGGCCAGGTAGTAGGCGAGCGCCACCAGGCAGGCGTCGACCGCCACCTGGCCGATGCGCCGGACGCCGACCGAGGATGTCAGGCGAGAGGGCAAGGTCGCTCAGGGTAGCGCCGTGGACCGATCCCAGAGCGCCTGGAGGGGAACCGCCCAGAGCCCGTCGCCCGCGGGCAGGGTGCGCTCGCCCGTGTAGAGGACGACTCCGGCCGCCAGCCGGTCGCCGAGCGCGGACCTCAGGTGCGCGAGGCCGGCGAAGTCCCGCGGGCCGACGGTGGCGCTGGCCTTGACCTCGATCCCCACGATCTCGCCCGAGGGCCGCTCGACGATCACGTCGACCTCGCGCTCGTCGGCGCGGTAGTGCCAGAAGGTGAGCGGCTGCGGCGCCCAGGCCGCCTGCCGCTCCAGCTCGGTCGCAACGAAGGTCTCGAACAGCGCGCCTGCCAGTCCGCCGTCGGCGAGGAGGCGCTGCTCGTCGGCGCCGATCAACGCGGCGAGCAGTCCGGTGTCGGCGACGTAGAGCTTGGGTGCCTTGACCTCTCGCTTGCCGAGGTTCACGTGCCATGGTCGGCGGACCCGGACGAGGAACAGGCGCTCGAGCGCCTCGACGTGGCTCTTGGCGGTCTTGCCGTCGACACCGGCGTCGCGCCCGAGTCCCTCGTACCGGGCGAGCGACCCCGAACGGCTCGCGACCAGGCGGAGCACCGTCCCGACGGCACCGGGATCGCGAACTTTCGACGCGTCGGCGACGTCCCGATCGACGATCGACTGGACGTAGCTCTCGAAGAACCGGGCGCGCGCCGTCTCGGGTCGGCGCAGCGCCTCGGGAAAGCCACCCGCGAGCAGCCGGTCCAGGTACGCATGCCTGCCGACCGGCGCCTGGGAGAGCTGCGGCACCTCGCCGCCGAACAGGCGCTCGAGGAGGCCCTCGGCGACCCCGTCGATCTCGCCCTGGGTGAACGGCCACAGCGCGAGGTAGTCGACGCGGCCCGGGAGCGCGTCGGGAACCGTCGGGAGGCGGCGCAGGTTGGCCGAGCCGGTGATCAGGAACTGCCCCGGGGCGTCGTCACGATCGACGCGGGCCTTGATCGCGAGCAGGAGCTTGGGGGCGCGCTGGATCTCGTCGATGACGACCGGCGTGCGCTGCCCCGCGATGAACCCGGCCGGGTCGGCGGCCGCCAGCTCGAGGGTCGGGGGGTCGTCGAGCGTGACGTAGTCGGCGCCCAGGCGCTCGGTGGCGAGCCGGCGCGCCAGGGTGCTCTTGCCTGCCTGGCGGGGACCGAGGAGGGCCACCACTCGGGCGCTCGCCATCGCCTCCAGGACCGTCCGGTCCAGCGTCCGCGGCACGTAGCGCGACTGTCTGGCCTCGCCGCCCATGACGCGAATCCTACCGCTAACTCGGAATAGAGCGCCCGTTAACTCGGAATAGCGCGCCCGTTAACTCGGAATATCCCTGCAAATCGCTACTTTGCCGCCGAGAGGAGCATGGCGGCGATGTCGCGCGGGTTGCGGCGGATGCGGTCGGCGGCGGGGTCGGTGCGCTTGACGACCTCGATCCGGTCGGGGTCGCCGAGGCGGTGGAGGCGGCCCTTGGCGAGCAGCTGCTCGTCGACGGCGCCGAGGCGGCCCTCGAAGGTGGTGAAGACGGGCACCCCGAGCGCGACGGCCTCACGGTTCATCGTGCCGCCGCCGGAGATCACGAGGTCGGAGTACGCGATCAGGCTCTGGGCGTCGATCGCCCGCTCGGGAACGATCAACCGCGGCCCGGCCGCCCCGCCGCCCACGGCGAGCTCGGCGAGCTCGGCGCGCTGACGGTCGGTGCGCGGCAGCACGACGGTCTGGGCGCGGTCGCGCAGCCGCTCGAGCACGCGCGGGAAGACGGGGCTCTCGTGGCGGTGGTAGAGCGACCGGTCGGGCGGAGTGCGCACGACCGCGATCGGCTCGGACGGGTCGAGGGCCAGCTCGTCGAGGACGGCGGCGTCGGGCTCGAAGTCGGCGAGGTAGTACTCCTCCTTCAGGCCCGGGTAGCGGCGCAGCTTGCCGCGCGCCCCGTAGCGGTCGAGCCGCTGCGGCGGGATCGCGTCGGGCACCACCACCACCCGCGCGAGGCGGCAGTTGACGTTGTGCTGGACGGTCGCCCACTCGTAGTCGAACGCGGTCGCAGACGGGATGCCGAGCAGCTTCGCGGCGACCATCACGTCGTTGGAGGCGTGGCCGAGCGCGACGTCGAAGTGGCGGTGGCGCGCCCAGCGGCGCAGCGCCCGGCTGCGGCTCGCCAGCCGGCCCGCCTTGCGCAGCCGGCTCGATCCCGCGTGGGAGCCGATCGCGGTGTGGTCGATCCCGAGCCGCTCGCAGAGCTGGAGCGTCTGGGCGAAGTCGCGCGCGGTCACCTCGACGTGGTGGCCGTCGGCGCGCATCACGTCGATCAGCGGCCGCATGACGAGCACGTGCGGGCTGTTGGTGAGGTCGATCCAGACGCGCATCGCCGACTAACTACAGCGGACGGAGGATCGTGGAGGTCATCGGGCCGTGGAGCTCCGGTCGCGTCGGCCGCGGTCTAGCCGAGCGCGGCGGCCACCGCGGCCACCGTCTCGTCGACCTGGGCGGCCGTCAGCTCGGGGCCCATCGGCAGCGCCAGATGGGTGCGGGCGGCGAGCTCGGTGCCGGGCAGCTCGAGCCCGGCGGGGGCGAAGCCGGCGGTCGCCGGCTGGAGGTGGATCGGCGTGCGGTAGTAGCCGCGCGCGCCGATGCCTTGCGCCGCGAGGGCGGCGGCGAGCTCGTCGGCGCGGTCGCTGCGCACGACGTAGAGGTGGTGGACGTGCTCGGCGCCGGCGACCGGGGCGGGCAGGGCGACGTGGTCGCCGAGGCCGCCGGCGGCGTAGCGGTCGGCGGCGGCGCGGCGGGCGGCGTTCCAGCCGTCGAGCTCGGGCAGCAGCAGCCGCAGGACCGCCGCCTGCAGCTCGTCGAGGCGCGAGTTGTAGCCGACCTCGACGAATGTCTTCTTGTCGTCGGAGCCGTGGAAGCGCAGCCGCCGCACGCGCTGGGCGACGGCGTCGTCGTCGGTGGTGACGGCGCCACCGTCGCCGAGGCAGGGCAGGTTCTTCGACGGGAAGAACGAGAACGTGGCGGCGTCGCCGAGCGCGCCCGCGCGCACGTCGCCGAGCCGGGCGCCGGTCGCCTGGGCGGCGTCCTCGAGCACCGGCAGGCCGAGCTCGCGCAGCTCCGGGACCGGGGCGACGTTGCCGAACAGGTGGACGGCGACGATCGCCTTGGTGCGCGGCGTGATCGCCGCCCGCACCGTCTCCGCGGTGACGCACATCGTCTCCGGATCGACGTCGCAGTAGACGGGGATCGCCCCGATGCTCGCGGTCGCCTCGACGGTGGCGTAGAAGGTGAACGACGGGCAGACGACCTCGTCGCCGGGCTCGACCCCTAACGCCCGCAGCGCGATCGCGAGCGCGTCGGTGCCGTTGGCGACGCCGATCGCGTGGCGGACGCCGAGCTGCTCGGCCAGCTCGGCCTCGAACGCCTCGACCTCGGGCCCGAGGATGTAGCGCCCGCCGCGCGCGACGGCGGCGAGCCGCTCGGCGATCGCCGGCATGTGCGGCTCGAGTGTCGTCGCGAACAGGGGTACGGCCACGGCCGGGCACCCTACCGGCCCGGCGGCGGTCGGAGATTGGCGAGCGCGGCACGGCGGACGTAGGCTGGACGGGCCGATGAGGACGCTCGACGACGCCGAGCGGGGAGGCCCGGCGGCCGGCGACGCGTCCGGCGGCACCGAGTCACCCCGCACGCCTGGGGACCCGCTCGACCGGGTGCTGGACCACCTGCGCCGCCATGTCCGGGCAGACGCGGCGATCGTCGCGCTCGTCGATCGCGACCGCACCACCGTCGACCCGATCGCCGCCTGGTACGCATTCCCCGAGCTCGACGAGGCGCTCACGCCGCTGCTGCGCCGCCCCTACGACCGCGAGCGGCCGGGCCTGATCGAGGCGACGCTCGAGCGCGGGGGCCCGCTGCTGCTGCCCCGACTCGAGGACTGGGAGGCCGCCGCGATCCCCGGCACGCCGGTCGACGCCGCCGTGAGTCGCGCCTGGGACCTGATCCGACGCGCGTCGGCGGCGGCGGCCCCGATCCGCACCGCGCTCGGGCGCACGCTCGGCGCGCTGGCGGTGCTGTCGCTCGACGAGGCCCGCCCGCTCGGCCGCGCCGACCTCGACATGGTCACCGTGCTCGCCGACCTCGCCGCGCTCGCCCGCGAGCGGGCGGAGCTGCTGGCCGCCGAGGCCGAGCAGCGGCGCCAGGAGGTGCTGCTCAAGCGGGCGGCGGAGGGCACCTCGGCGACGCTGGAGCCCGACGCGGTCGAGCGGGCCGTCGTCGCCCACGCCGCCCAGATCCTCGCCGCCGACGGCGCCCAGCTCAGCCGCGTCCGCGCCGGCTCGCAGCGGCTCGCGTCGGTCGCGCGCCACGGCGAGCCGCCCGAGGTCGACGCGGCGACGCTCGGCGAGGTGGTCCGCGCGCGCAACGCGGTGGTCCACGACGGCGACGCGGCGCTCGCGCACGTGCCGATCGAGCTCGGCCCGCGGCTGTTCGGGGTCCTGTCGATCGCCCGCACCGACGGCCGCCGCTTCGACCCCGACGAGCTCGCGCTGGCCGGCAAGGTCGCGCGGATCGCCGCGGCGGCGATCGCGAACGCCGAGGCCTTCCAGCAGTAGCGCCACCTCGCGCGCACGCTCACCCACGGCTTCGTTCCGCAGGCGCTGCCGACCGTCGCCGGCTGGGACATCGGCGTCCTCTACGAGCCGGCCGACGAGCAGCCGACCGGCGGCGACCTCTACGGCGCCTGGCAGCTCCCCGGCGGCGCGGTCGCGGTGGTGATCGGCGACGTCGTCGGCAAGGGCGTCGAGACGGCGGCGCTGAGCGCGATGGCGCGCTTCTTCATCGAGGCGGCGAGCTGGGACCGCGACGACCCGGCGGCGGTGCTCGGACACGTCAGCGCGATGCTCGCCCAGCGGCTGCCGAGCGAGCGCTTCGTGACCGCGTTCTTCGGGCTGCTCGACCGCCGCGGCCTGCGCTACGCCAACGCCGGCCATCTCGCGCCGCTGGTGGTGCGCAGCGACGGTGAGCTGTCGGAGACCGCGACCGGCGGCCTGCCGCTCGGGATCGACCCGGAGCCCGGCTACGCGGTCCACCGCCTCGACCTCGGGCCCGACGACCTGCTCGTCGGCTACACCGACGGCATCCTCGAGGCGCGCCGCGACGGCGAGCTGCTCGGCGGCGACCGGCTGCGGCGGATGGTCGGCGAGGCGTGCGCGACCACGCGCGAGCCGGAGACGCTCGCCGAGCTGCTCCACGACGGGGTGCGGGCGTGGGCCCGCGGCCTCAGCGACGACGCGGCGATCCTCGCGCTGCGCCGGCGCGGGCTGACGGTCGTCGAGGACGCCGGCGGTGCGCAGGCGGGGACCGGCGTCACTCCAGCAGCGTCATCTCCTTGATCTCGACCCGCCCGCCCTCGGGCAGCTCCGAGATCCAGAGCAGGTAGTTGCCGAACTCGCGGCTGCCGGTGTCGAGCGCGATCCGCTCCACGGCGCGCACGCGCACGTCGGTGCTGACCTTCGTCCAGCCCGCGAGCGAGTCGGGCACGTCGTCGGCGGCGTAGACGGCGGCGGTGAAGCCCGGCGTCGAGGTCCTGACGTCGAGCTGCTGGGCCGCGACCCCCGCCGTCTCGAGGTAGATGCCGACGCCGGTCTTGTTCGCGCCCGCGAAGCCGGCCTCGTAGGTCTCGGTGTCCCAGACGGTGGTGGGGTTGGCGTCGATCGCGAAGTCGGTCGCCTCCGAGGACTCCTCGTCGTCGCCCTCGGGGTCGTAGTCGTGGGCTGAGCCCTGGGCGAGCTGGAGCGGGCTCAGCTCGCCCGCGTCGACCGCGACCGGCGGCGGCTCGCCGGGCCCGCGCTCGGTGCGGCTCGCCAGGTAGACGGCCGCGACGGCGATCAGCACCGCCGCCGCGATCACCGTCAGCAGCCAGCGGCGCGGCCGCCGCAGCCGCAGCGGCGCGAACTCCGAGGTGTCGCCCTCGAGCGTCTGGAGCACCGCCGTCGCCTCGCCGGTCGTCTGCCCGGCGCGGGCGGCCTCGATCGCCAGCACCTGCTCGAGGTCGTGGACCATCTCGGCGGCGCTCGCGTAGCGGTTGTCCAGCTCCTTGGCGGTCGCGTGGTCGACGACCGCGGCGAGCGCCGACGACACGTCCGGGCGGGCGATCAGGACGTCGGGCATCGGCTCCTGGACGTGCTTCATCGCGACCGCGACCTGGCTCTCGGCGCGGAACGGCGGCTCGCCGACGAGCATCTCGTAGAGGACGATCCCGAGCGAGTAGACGTCTGACTGCTCGGTGACCTCGTGGCCAAGCGCCTGCTCGGGCGAGACGTAGTCGGTGGTGCCGAGCACGCGGCCGGTCTGGGTGAGGCCGTGGACCTCGAGCGAGCGGGCGATGCCGAAGTCGGTCACCTTCGCGCGGCCCTCGGCGTCGAGCAGCACGTTCTGCGGCTTGACGTCGCGGTGGACCAGGCGGCAGGCGTGCGCGGCCTCGAGCGCGCGGCCGACCTCGATCGCGTAGGCGACCGCCTCACCGACCGGGAGGCGGCCAAGCCTGCGGATCCGCTGCTTGAGCGTCTCGCCCTCGATCAGCTCGAGCACGATGTAGGGGCGGCCGTCGTCCTCGCCGAAGTCGATCACCGTGACGACGTGCGGGTGGTTGAGCCGCGCGACCGAGCGCGCCTCGCGCCGGAACCGCTCGAGCTGGTCGGGGTCCGACGAGATGTCGCGGTGCATCAGCTTGATCGCGACCCAGCGCTCGAGGTTGACGTCGTAGGCGCGGTAGACGGTCGACATCCCGCCGGCGCCGATCTGCTCGTCCAGCCGGAAGCGCCCGTTGAGCAGCGTCCCGATCACGGTCCTATTGTGATTGGTCGTATGAGCATCGCGGTACGGTGCGTCACCGATCCAGCCTGCGTCTGGTCATGGGGCTTCGAGCCGGTCGTCCGGGCACTGATGGTGGAGTTCGGCGAGGACGTCGAATGGACCTTCGCGATGGGCGGTCTCGCTCAGGCGTGGGGCGAGCGCGACCGCGACCGGATGGTCCACCACTGGCTCGAGGCGACCGACGAGACCGGCATGCCGACCGACCCGCTCGGCTGGTGGGAGGCGCCGCTGGCCTCCAGCCATCCGGCCTGCCGGGCGGTGAAGGCCGCCGAGCGCCAGGACCCGGCGGCGACCGGCCGCTACCTGCGCGCCCTGCGCGAGGGGATCTGCGCGCTGCGCCGCCCGCTCGACCGTGCCGGCGAGCTGGCCGCGGTCGCCGTCGAGGTCGGGCTCGACGGCGAGCGGCTGGTAGCCGACCTCGGCTCGGCGGAGGTCGGCGCCGCCCTCGCCGCCGACTTCGAGCTGGCGCGCAGCGTGCCGGAGGTCGTCCGCGACGCCGGCAAGGTCCGCTGCTCGCGTCCCGACGACCGCGAGCGGGTCCCGTTCCCGACGCTGCGCTTCGAGGGTCCCGGCGGCGCCACGACCTGGACCTGCGGCGTGCGGCCGCTGGAGTTCGTCCGCGAGCAGGCGCTCGCGGCGGGCGCCCGCCCGTCCGGCGACCCCCGCCCCGCCCCGCTCGCCGCGCTGCGCCGCTTCGGCGCGATGGCGACCGTCGAGGTCGCAGCCGTCTGCGCGATCGAGCCGGCCGCCGCCGAGGCCGAGCTGGCGGCCCTGGCGCGCGACGGCGCGGCCGACGCGGTCCCGGTGCTCGCCGGGCGGCTCTGGCGCGCGGCCGAGCGGTGAGCCCGGCCGCGCCACCGCGCTAGGCGCCCGCGCCGCGCACGAGCCGGTCGAGCAGCTCCGGGTACTCGACGCCGGAGGCGGCCCAGAGCTTCGGGAAGACCGAGGTGGCGGTGAAGCCGGGGATCGTGTTGAGCTCGTTGACGAGGATCCGCGCGGCGCCGTGGGGATCCTCGACGAAGAAGTCGCAGCGGGCGAGGCCGCGGCAGTCGACCGAGCGGAACACGGCGGCGGCCTGGGTGCGGACGGCGTCGGCGACCGCGGGCGGGATCCGCGCGGGCACCACCAGCCGCATCCCGCCGTCGGTGTACTTCGCCTCGAAGTCGTACCAGTCGGCGTCGATCTCGATCTCCCCGGCGACCGACACCTCCGGCTCGCCCACGCCGAGCAGCGCGCACTCGATCTCGAGCCCGTCGGACATCGCCTCGACGATCGCGAGCCGGTCGTGCTCCCAGGCGGCGGCGACCGCCGCGTCGAGGTCGCCGGCGTCGACCACCTTCGAGATGCCGACCGACGAGCCCAGCGACGCCGGCTTGACGAACACCGGCAGCCCGAGCGCCGCGACCGCGTCGCGCTCGTCGGCGCCGAGACCGGCGGGGGCGCCCGGCCGCCAGCCGTCGGGGGCGCGCAACGCGGTGTAGTCGACCTGCGCCACCCCGGCAACCGCCAGCGCGTCCTTGAAGCGGACCTTGTCGATGCACAGCGCGCTGGCGGCGACGCCGGCGCCGACGTAGGGGACGGCGAGCGCCTCGAGCAGGCCCTGGACGACGCCGTCCTCGCCGTAGGGGCCGTGCAGCGCCGGGAACGCGACGTCGCAGCCGAGCAGTCCGCCGCCCGGCCGGACCGTCACCGGCTCGCCGTCGGCGGTCCAGCGCCGGTCACGCCCGACGGTGATCCGGACCGCCTCGTGGCCGGCGCGCTCGAGCCCGTCGGCGACCGAGGCGGCCGAGGCGAGCGAGACGTCGTGCTCGCCCGACGGCCCGCCGCCGAGCACCGCCACCCTCACGGGCCCGCCTCGCCCTCGGGGGTCGTCGGCGTCGTCGGCGGCGGTGTCGGCTCGACGTAGCGGCCGACGACGATCGTCACCGTGCTGCCCTCGTCGACGTCGCGGCCGGCGGCCGGTCGCTGCTGGATCACCACACCATCCTGGTCGGGGTCCTGGACGTCACGCTCCTGGACGTCGGCGACCAGCCCCTCGGCGCGCAGCGCGCGCAGCGCCTGAGCCTCGCTGAGGTCGGTCACGAACGGCACCGACACCTGCGCCACCGGCTCGGCGACGGTCAGCGTCACCGTCGCGCCCGGGTCGACGAACGCGCCGCCGCCGGGGTCCTGGGCGAGCACCTCGTCCTCGGGCCGCTCGGACTCCTCGCGGACGATCCGGTAGGCGAGCCCGGCGTCGTCGAGCTGGCCGGTCGCGGAGTCGAGCGTCTGGCCGACGAGGTTGGGCACCTCGACCTGCTCGGGCCCGCTGCTGACGAACAGCCGCACGTTGGTGCGGCGCTGGACGGTCTCGCCGCCCGACGGCGCGGTGCCGATCGCCCGGCCCGCCTCGACGTTCGCCGACGCCCGCTCGGTGACCGTCGCGCGCAGGTCGGAGCGGCGCAGCTCGCGCAGCGCCTGGGCGCGGGTCATGTTGCGCACGCGCGGCACGGTCACCTCGCCCGGCCCGTCGGAGACGACGAGCACGATCGTGTCACCGCGTGCCGCCTGCTCGCCCGCGTCGGGGTCCTGGCGCAGCACCTCGTCGAGCTCGGCCAGCGACCGCTCGCGCTCGACCTCGACGTCCTCGAAGCCGGCGCGGTCGAGGCGCTCGCGCGCCTCGCTGAGCTGGAGGCCGGTGACCTTCGGCACGTCGATCTGCTCGGGCCGGGTGAAGATGAACGCCATCAGGGCGATCAGCGCGAGCGCCGCGACGGCGATCGCGACCGCCGGCCAGCGCCGCGGGCGCTCGCGTGCGGCGCTGTCGGCGGGGGCCGGCACGGCGGCGAAGACCGCGGTGTCGTCACCGACGGCGTCGCCGGCGAGGAACGCCTCGACGTAGGGGCGGCACGCCTCGAGCGCGGCGGCGAAGTCCTCGGCGCTCTGCCAGCGCGCGGCCGGCTCCTTGGCGAGCGCGCCGAGCACGACCGCCTCGAGGTTCGGCTCGATCGCGAGCCCCTCGCGGCTCATCGCCGGCGGCGGCTCGGACATGTGCTTGAGCGCGATCGCGACGGCGCTCTCGCCCTCGAACGGCAGCTTGCCGGTCAGCAGCTCGTAGAGCATCACGCCGATCGAGTAGATGTCCGAGCGCGGCGTGACCTCCTGGCCCTGGGCCTGCTCGGGCGAGAGGTACTGGGCGGTGCCCATGATCGAGCCGGTCTCGGTCATCTCCGAGGCGCCGGCGCGGGCGATGCCGAAGTCGGTGACCTTGACGGTGCCCTGGTCGTCGAGGATCACGTTGTGGGGCTTGAAGTCACGGTGGACGACGCCGTTGCGGTGCGCGAAGCCGGCCGCGGCGAGGATCTGGACGGCGATGTCGATCGCGCGCCGCTGGTCGACCGGAGCCTCCTCGGAGAGGACCTCCTTGAGCGTGCGCCCGCGCAAGTACTCCATCGCGATGTAGTAGGTGCCCTCGTGCTCGCCGCGGTCGTAGACGCCGACGACGTGCGGGTGCTGGAGGCCGGCGGCGGCCGACGCCTCGCGCCGGAACCGCTCGACGAACTCGGCGTCCTGGGCGAAGCGGCGGTGCAGCACCTTGAGCGCGACCTGGCGGCCGAGGTGGGTGTCCTCGGCGAGGTAGACGTCGGCCATCCCGCCGGAGCCGATGCGCCTCTCGATGCGGTACCGGCCGTCGACGACGGTGCCGTCGGCGTAGTCGCTCAACTGCCCTCCAGCAGGGTCTGGAGGACGGCGGCGGCGAGCGGGGCGGCGTCGACGCCGCCGGAGCTGCCGACGGGCTGGTCCTCGAGGGTGACGGCGATCGCGTAGCGGGGGCTCTCCACGGGCGCGAACCCTATGAACCAGACCTGGTTGGCGAGTCCGTTGTCGACCTCGGCGGTACCGGTCTTGCCGGCGACGCTGACGCCGGAGAGCGCCGCCCTGGTGCCCGTGCCCTCGTCGACGACCGAGGCCATCATCTCGGTGAGCTGCTGGGCCGTCTCGGGCTTGACCACCTGCGACTGCTGCGCGGGCTCGATGTCCTCCTCGACGCGGCCGTCCTTGGCGACGACGCGCTCGGTCAGCCGCGGCTGCATCAGCTTGCCGCCGTTGGCGACGGCGGCGGCGACCTCGGCCATCTGCAGCGGCGTCACCTGCACCTGGCCCTCGGCGCCGCCCTGGCCGATCGCGACGCGGCCGACGTCGAAGCCGGAGGTCACCAGCTGCTGGTCTGCGTTGCGCACGCCGCTGGCGAGCATCTCGTCCTCGGGGTAGTCGAGCTGGGGGTCGCGGTAGAAGCCGAACCGCTCCATGTACTCGACCAGCGTCCGGGTCCCCACCTGCTCGCCGAGCTGGGCGAAGACGGTGTTGACCGAGTTGGTCAGCGCGGTGGTGAGGGTGATCGGCCCGTAGCTGACGTTGCCGGCGTTGTTGAGCGGCACGCCGGAGACCTCCTGCGGCGAGGAGCCGTCGAGGATCGAGTCGGGCGTCGCCTTGCCGGTGTCCAGCGCGGCGGCGGCGGTCACGACCTTGAACGTCGAGCCGGGCGGGTAGTTGGTCTGGACGGCGCGGTTGATGAGCTGGCGCTCGGTGTTGTCGGGGGCGTTGAGCGCCTCGAAGACGTCCGGCTCGTCGACGGTGTTGGGGTCGTAGCCCGGCGTCGAGGCCGCGACCCGCACCCAGCCGGTCGCCGGCTCGAGCGCGACGATCGAGCCCTTGCGGTCGCCGAGCAGCTCCATCGCCTGGCGCTGGGCATCCGGGTCGAGCGCGGTCACGACATCGTCGCCCTCCCGCGTGCGGTCCTGCAGCTCGCGGAAGATCGTCCCGAACTCGTCGAGGTCGCCGGTCAGCGCGTCGTTGCGCGACCGCTCCAGCCCCGACTCGCCGATCGTGATGTACGAGTAGCCGACCGGGTGGCCGAAGACCGACCCCTGCGGGTAGCGGCGCGTGTAGATGCGCGCGTCGCCGCTGCCCTCGGGGACGCTCTCGGCAAGGACGGTGCGCCCGTCACGGGCGAGGATCAGCCCGCGCGGCACCTGCTGCTGCTCGAGCAGCCCGCGCCGGTTGAGCGTGTTGTCGCCCAGCGACTCGGCCTCGAACACCGACCAGCGCGACGTGAACGCGATCAGCACGCCGAACAGCACCAGCGTCAGAGCGAACAGGTGGAGGATCTGGCGGTTCACGGGCGCACCTCGCTCACACCAACCCGCCCGAGCGGCCGCGGGCGCGGTCGCGCCGGGCGTGGTCGGAGACGATCAGCAGCAGCGCGAGCAGCACCATGTTGGCGAGGATCGAGCTGCCGCCGTAGGAGACGAACGGCAGCGTGACGCCGGTCAGCGGGATCACCTTGGTCACCCCGCCGACGATCACGAACACCTGCAGCGCGAAGACCGCGGTCAGCCCGGTCGCGAGCAGCTTCGAGAAGCCGTCGCTGGCGACCAGCGCCGTCTTGAACCCGCGCGCGACGAACAGCAGGTAGACGAGTATCAGCCCGGCCGCGCCGAACAGCCCGAGCTCGTCGGTGATCACCGCGTAGATCAGGTCGGTGTGGGCGGCCGGGATGATGTTGCCGCCGCCGGGCAGCTCGAGCAGCGCACGGCCGAACCCCTGGCCGAAGAGCCCCCCGTCGGCCTGGGCGAACAGCGACTGGGCGATCTGGAAGCTGCCGCCCTGCGCCTCGTAGAGGACCGGGTCGAACGGGTCGAGCCAGGTGTCGATCCGGCTCTGGACGTGGCCGACGGTGCTCGCCAGGAACGCCGCCCCGCCGAGGAACAGCGTCGCGCCGACGCCGACGATCGACAGCCGCGCCGTCGCGACGTAGAGCAGCGCCAGGAACGCGCCGAAGAACATCAGCGAGCTGCCGAGGTCGCGGATGAAGACGAGCATCAGCATCGCCGCGCCCCAGATCAGCAGCAGCGGCCCGAAGTGCTTCAGCGACGGCCGCTCGCGGATCAGGGTTACCAGCGACAGCACGAACACGCCGAGCAGCACCGCGACCACCGGCCGCAGGTCGAGCGCGAGCAGCACCAGGACGAACAGGGCCGCCGGGATGCCGTAGAGCAGCGCGGTCGCGGTCGGGGTCAGCGGCTTGAGCCGGCTGCGGACGAGCACGTCGCGCGTGTCGCGCAGGTAGCTCGCCAGGAAGACGATGATCGCGAGCTTGGCGAACTCCGCGGGCTGGAACTGGATCGGGCCGACCTTGACCGCGAGGAACGCGCCGTTGACCTGCTCGCCGATGACCGGCAGCCGCGGCAGCAGCAGCAGCGCGATCCCGACCGCGGCGATCGTGTAGCGGTAGCGCTCGAGCACGTGGTGGTCGGGCAGCAGGTAGATCGTCGCGCAGAACAGCACCAGCCCGATCACGAACCACTGCGCCTGCTCGCGCGCCAGCTCCGTGTCGATCCGGTAGATCATCACCAGCCCGAACGCCGCCAGCAGCGCCGCGAGCGGGTAGAGGTAGGGGTCGGCGTCGGGCAGCCGCGCGCGGATGAAGAGGTGGCCGAAGACGCAGAGGCCGAGGAAGACAGCGCCGTAGGTGACCGTCAGGTCGCTGACCTCCTGCGACTGGGCGACCAGCACGGCCGCGAAGCCGGCGCAGACCAGCAGCGACACCGGCAGCAAGCCGAACAGCTCGCGGGTGCGGGCGCTCACGAGCGGGCGCGTCCAGGGTCGAGCGTGCCGCTCTCGAGCTGGCGGACGAGGTCCTCGGCGTCCTCGCGGCTGCGCCACTGATGGTCGAGCACCCGCTCGCGGCGGGCGGTCGGGACCGCGCTCGCCGGCACGCCGCTGCGGTAGTCGGCCTCGTAGAGGTCGATCCCGAACGGCAGCTCGTAGGGCAGCCCGCGGTAGACGGTGACCAGGCCGGCGTCGTCGGTGCCGACGAAGTAGACCGACCGCGACGCCGCGTAGGCGCCGGCGGCGAGCGCCGCCACGACGACCAGCGCCACCGCCGTGAAGGCGAGCACGCGCAGCGGCGAGCGGCGGCGGCGCTCGCGACGGGCCGAGCGGCGGCCTGCCGGCGCGGCGGGCGGCGAGCGGCGGCCAGCCGGCTCCGGAGCGTCCGCGCGCGTGCGCACGGTGGTGTCCTCGGCGGCGGCCGCGGCCACGTCGTCGGCGGTCAGCGAGCCGACGATCGTCGCCTCCTCGGTGACGGGCCCCGAGCCCGCCGCCGGGCCGCTGCCGTCATCGCCGAGGCGGAACAGGACGACGGTGATGTTGTCGCGGCCGCCGCTCTGGTTGGCGGCGCGGATCAGCGCCTCGGCGGCCGCCTCGAGCGTCGGCGCGCCGCGCAGGATCGTCGCGACCTCGCCGTCGGAGACCATCCCGGTAAGGCCGTCGGAGCAGAGCAGGTAGACGTCGCCGTCGCGCGCCGGGTGGGTGTGGGTGTCGACCTCGACGTCCGGCTCGGGGCCGAGCGCGCGGGTGATGATCGACCGCTGCGGGTGGTGCTCGGCGGCCTCCGGCGTCAGCTGGCCCGACCGTTCGAGCTCGGCGACCAGCGAGTGGTCCTGTGTGAGCTGGGCGAGGTCGCCGTCGCGCAGCCGGTAGGCGCGGCTGTCGCCGACGTGGCCGATGCTGACCGCGTCGCCGGCGACCATCGTCGCGGTCAGGGTCGTGCCCATCCCGCGACGCGACTCGTCGCTCTGGGCGAGGTCGTAGATCCGCCGGTTCGCCGCCCGCACCACCGCGGCGAGCTGGCGCTCGGGCGTCTCGGCCGGGTCGCGGGCGTCGCGGAAGGTCTCGGCCGCGACGCGCGAGGCGACCTCGCCGGCGCGCGCACCGCCCATCCCGTCGGCGACGGCGAACACGGGCTCGGCCAGCACGAGGTTGTCCTCGTTGGCTTCCCGCTGCCGGCCGACGTCGGTCAGCCCCGCCTGTTCGACCACGCGCAGCGCCACGGCTACTCCTGGTAGCGGTACTCGCTGTCGCCGATCCGGATCGTGTCGGCCACCTTCAGCCGCTCGGCGCCGCGCAGCTGGCGGCCGTTGAGGTAGGTGCCGTTGGTCGAGCCCATGTCCTCGACGAGCATGAAGTCGCCGCGCTCGAAGATCCGCGCGTGCGCGGAGGAGGCGAACGGGTCCTCGACGCGGATGTCGGCGTGGTCGGAGCGGCCGAGCGTCGCCCCGTCGCGGACGTCGAAGACGGTGCCCGGCTCGTGTCCGAGCGCGGCGATCACCTCGAGCCGCGGCTCGACGTGGGCGAGCAGGCCGCCGCCCTGCGGCTCGTCGCGCTGGCGGCTCGGGCGCTCCGGCTCGCCGGCCGGTGCCGAGCCGACGGCCTCGACCCCGCGCGAGAGGTCGCGCAGCGCGCTGCGCGCCACCCAGAGCAGGAACAGGTACAGCACGGCCAGGAAGCCGAACTTCAGCGCCACGGCGAGCGGCTCGTCCATCCTCAGCGTCCCCCTACTCGAGCTCGAAGTCCAGGTCGGTCAGGCCGAGGGTGATCCGGTCGCCGCTGCGCAGCAGCCCCTCGTCGACGCGGCGGCGGTTGATCTTCACCCCGTTGGTCGACCCGAGGTCGGCGATCCGCCAGCCGTCGCCGGCGCGGCGCAGCTCGGCGTGGTGGCGCGAGATGTTCGGGTCGTCGACGACCAGGTCGCAGTCGCGGCTGCGCCCGATCGTGAACGGGTCGGCCTCGACGACGGTGCGGCGGCCGAGGCCGGCGAGCACCGCGCGCGGCGCCACCGCCCGCGACGGGCGATCGGGCTCCAGGACGCGCGCGGCGGCGGCGTCGGGCGAGTAGACCATCGTGTGGCCGAAGTCGCCCTGCGACGGCGCGATCTCCGGCCCCGCGACCGGCTTCTCCTCCTCGGGCGGGCTGAGCAGCTGGGCCTGGATGCCGAACTCGCCGAGGCCGAGCCGCTCGTCGGTGAGGAACTCGACCGCGGGCCGGCTGGTCAGCGCCAGCCCCTCGGCGCGCGCGTGCTCGAGCAGGTAGTCGGAGAGCTCCTTGCGCAGCGCCGGCTCGTAGGTGGCGAACTGCGAGCGGTCCTCGGGCGAGAGGAAGACCCGGTAGTGGTTGGGCACATACGTGCGCGAGACGGAGGCCATCTTCGCCTCCTCCATCTCCTTGGCGAGCTTGCGCGCGATCTCGACCGGCTCCACGCGCGACTTGAAGGCGCGGCTGAACGCGCCCTCGACGAGGCTGCCCAGCTTGGACTCGAGATTTCGCAGGACGCTCATCGAAGGAGACCCATCAGGGTAATGCCGCCTTCCGCCGCCCGTCCGCCAGCAGGCCGAGCGCGACCGCGCCGCCGACCCAGGCGGCGGCGAGGATCGGGTCGAAGGAGGTGATCACGGGCTCGATCGCCGTGCGCGCCGCGTCGACGACCGAGCTCTCCCAGCCGGCCCGCGGCGGCACGGCGGGGCCGCTGCCGTAGAGCAGGTCCGACCCGGTCAGCGCCTCGGCGAAGCGCAGCCAGAGCAGCCCGGCGGCGGCGAGGCCGGCGCGCTGCCAGATCGTCCGGCCGAGCAGCGCGGCGGCGCCGACGAACAGCGGCGCGAGGCCGATCGCCCCGAGCAGCGGCGCGAGCGCCGGCGCCGACCAGAGCAGCCCGGCCCGCGGAAGCAGCAGCGGCACCGGGATCAGCGCGGCGCAGAGCACGAGCGCGGTCCCCTCGACGCCGGCCTCGGGCGAGGCGAGCCAGGCGCACAGCCCCATCGCGGTCAGGACCCAGCCGACGCGTGGCAGCAGCGCGACGGTGACCGCGACGACCAGCGCGGCGGTCAGCAGCGAGAACGACGGCCCGGGCGCGAGACCGGCGGCGAGCACGGTCAGCAGCGCGGCCGCCAGCCCGGCCGCCGCGCGGCCGGGGAAGTCGGCGACGAGCTCCTGCCAGGTCAGCCGCGACCGGCGCGGCTCGCCAGGCTCCCCGGCCGGGGGGGCCGCGACGTAGGCGGGCGCGGCCGCGAGCCGGCGGCCGTCGCCGCCGTAGACGACCTCGGTCGGCTCGGCGGCGGAGTCGCCGCGGCCGCGCAGCAGGCGCGTCATCCCGGTGCGGGCGGTGCGCGGCAGCACCGCCGTCAACCCGAACCGCTCGAGCGTCTCGGGCTCGACGAGGCCGCCCTCGGTGTCGAGGCCGGGCGCCGCCTCGTCGAGCACCTCGCGCAGCTCGGCGAGGTCTGGCCGCCGGCGGGGGTCGGGGTCGAGCGCGGCGTCGAGCGCCTCGCAGAGCGCGGCCGGCAGGTCGGGCCGCTCGCCGCGAAGGGGCGGCAGCAGCGTGCCGATGTTGCGCGCGGTGGCCGCGGCGGTCGCGCCGCGGACGGGGTTCTCGCCGGTCCACGCCTCGTAGAGGGTCAGCGCGAGCGCGTAGACGTCGGCCTCGGGGCCGATCGCGGCGCCCTCGGCCTGCTCGGGGGCCATGTAGGCGAGCGTGCCGACGACGTCGCCGGGGGCGGTCAGCGTGTCGCCGCTGGCGAGCCGCGCGACGCCGAAGTCGGTCAGCTTCGCGAAGCCGGCGCCGGCGGCCGGCTCGGCGAGCACCATCACGTTGCCGGGCTTGACGTCGCGGTGGACGACCCCGCGCGCGTGCGCGTGGGCGAGCGCGTCGCAGAGCGCGCTGCCGATCCGGGCGACGTCGCGATCGGCGACCGCCCCGGCGCGGGTCAGCTCGGCGAGCGTGGCGCCGTCGACCAGCTCGGAGACGAGGTAGGCGGCGCTGTCGTCGTGGCCGAGCTCGTAGAGCGCGACGATCCCCGGGTGGTTGAGCCGCGCGGCGGCGAGCGCCTCGCGCTGGACACGGCCGTCGTCGGCGTCGCCGACGGCGATCGCCTTGACCGCCACGTCACGCTGGAGGCGCTCGTCGTGGGCCCGCCAGACGGTGCCGAAGCCGCCCGCGCCGATCCGCTCGTCGAGCCGGTAGCGGCCCAGCACCAGGCGCGATCCGGCGCCGGACGGGCGCCCCGAGCGGGCGCCGGTCGCGAGCCGGAGGGTGGTGTCGGACCTGGTCATCTGGGTTCGGTGTTCGGTCCCGGCGGGGGCTGCCCTGCCGCCCGCGCCGGATGGCTGGAGGGAGGACAACCGGCGGAAAAGTCATACTCCCCTACTGCAGGGCCTCACGCGAGGAGCGATTCAGTCCTTGGTTGACGATCCGGACCAGCCCACAGCCGGCCGCGCTCGCCCGGCCCGCCACCGGCCCGCTAGGGGTCCGTCGGCCGACCGTCAAACCCTGATGGTAAGGCGCTCGATCGCCGTCGGCGCAGGTCTGCTCGTGCTCGTGCTGCTGATCTTCGGCTTCCGCGGCTGCCTCGACTCGCGCAAGGACGCGGCGATCAACGACTGGGTGCGCGACGTCGACGCGCTGATGAAGGAGTCCCAGGCCGAGTCCGACGGGCTCTTCGACCAGCTCGGCGGCGAGAGCGGCGCCAGCGCGGTCGACGTCGAGAACGCGCTCAACAGCTTCCGCAGCCAGTCGGTCCAGCTCGTCGAGCGCGCCGACGGCCTCGACCCGCCCGACGAGCTCGCCCGCGCCCAGTCCGACCTCGTCGAGACGCTCGGCTTCCGTGCCGAGGGGCTGGCCGCGGTCGCCGACCAGCTCCCCAACGCGCTCACCGACGGCGACCAGGCCGACGGCGCCGCCGAGGAGATCGCCAGGGCGATGCAGCTGTTCCTGACCAGCGACCAGATCTACGCCCGCCGCGTGCTGCCCGAGATCGACGAGGTGCTCACCGAGCGCGGCCTGAAGCAGACGGTCACCCAGAGCACCTTCCTCAAGGACCTCGCGTGGCTCGATCCGGTGGAGGTCGCCAGCCGGCTCGACGGGATCGCCAGCGGCGGCGGCGAGGAGACCGACGACGAGGAGTCGGCCGCCGGACCGCGCGGCAACGGCCTCGGGACGGTCACGCTCGGCGGCGTGACGCTGACGCCGGGCGGATCGGACACCGTCACCGCGTCGAGCGACCTCGCCTTCGACGTCCAGGTCGTCAACCAGGGCAACAGCACCGAGACCGACGTCACGGTCACCGCGACGGTCGGCAGCGGCGCCGACGCGATCACCGCCGACGGCGTGATCGACACGATCGCCGCCGGTGAGGCCAAGACCGTGCCGATCCCGCTCGGCCAGACGCCGCCGACCGGTCAGGCGGTCCCGATCACGATCGAGATCGAGCTGGTGCCGACCGAGGACGAGTCGATCGGCAACAACACCGGCCAGTTCTCGGTCATCTTCACGTCGTAGCCGGGAGTAGGCTGCGGCAGGTGGACGGCGGCCTCAGCTCGACCGAGGGAGCGGTTGCCCTGGCGGGCGTCGCGATCGCCGTCGTGGCGCTCGTGCTCGCGATCGTGCTGGCCGTGAAGCTGCGCCGGCTGCGCGCGGCCCAGCGGGCGGTGCTCGGCGAGGACGGGACGCGCGACCTCGTCGGCCACGCGGCCCGCCTGGAGCGGGGCTTCGTCGAGCTGCGCGACTGGGTCGAGGAGACCGCCGCCGGCATCGAGCGGCGGATGGCCGGGGCCGAGGAGCGGATCGACGGCTGCGTCGCCCACCGGGCGCTCGTCCGCTACGACGCCTGGGGCGAGATGTCCGGCCAGCAGTCCAGCTCGCTGGCCCTGCTCGACGCCCGCCGCTCGGGAGTGATCGTCTCGACGATCCACCACCGCGACAGCGCGCGCGTGTACGTCAAGCGCGTGCTCGCCGGCGAGGCCGACGTCGAGCTCTCGCCGGAGGAGCGCCAGGCCGTCGAAGAGGCGCTCGCCGGCGACGGGGCGGCGGGCGGGTGAGCGCCGCCCCGCCGCGGGTCGCGTTCCTAGGCCCGGCCGGCACCAACACCGACGAGGCGCTGCGGGCCTCGGCAACCGGACCGATCGAGGCGGTTGCGGTGGCAACCGTCCGTGAGGCCGTGCTCGCGGTGCAGCGGCGCGAGGCCGACCGCGCGGTGGTCCCGATCGAGAACTCGCTCGAGGGCGGGGTCGCGGCGACGCTCGACGCGCTCGCCGCGGAGGCGCCCGACGTGCGGATCGAGCGCGAGACCGTCCATCCGATCCACCACCACCTGATCGCCGCGGCGCCGGTCGCGCTCGACGCCCTCCAGCGCGTGCGCTCGCACCCGCACGCGCTCGGCCAGTGCTCGCGCTTCCTGCGCGAGCGGACGCCGGCCGCGGAGCTGGCCGCGGCGAGCTCGACCGCGGAGGCGGTCCGGGCGGTCGTGGCGGACGGCGACGGCGGCGACGAGGCGGCGATCGGATCGCCGCTGGCGGCCGAGCTCTACGGCGGCGTGGTGCTCGCCGAGCGGATCGAGGACCGGCCCGACAACGTCACCCGCTTCGTGTGGCTCGCCCACGCCGAGGACGCCCCGCCGCCGCCGCAGGGGCCGGCGAAGACGTCGATCGTCTTCTGGGGCTTCAACGACGACGCGCCCGGCTCGCTGGTGTCGGTGCTGCGCGAGCTGTCGGACCGCGCGATCAACCTGACCAAGATCGAGTCGCGGCCGCGGCGGGTGCGCCTCGGCCACTACATGTTCTTCGCCGACCTCGACGCGAGCACCGCCGAGCCCCGCGTCGCCGAGGCGCTGGCGGCGCTGGGGCGGCGCGTGGAGACCGTTCGGGTGCTCGGCTGCTACCCGCCGGCCCCTTCCAGCCCGCCGTAGGGCACCGCTACACTCACGCCACCGTGACGGTGCAACCGCTATCGGCGCTCGACTCGCAAGCTGGCGACAGCGACCCAGCGCCTAGCGGCGCGCCGCCGGACGGCCGGTCCGGCAGGCGCGCTAGCTCATCCGGCCGCGTCCTCGTCCTCAACGCCTCCTACGAGCCGATCAACGTCTGCACGGTCCGCCGCGCGACGGTCCTGATCCTCAAGGACCGCGCCGAGATCCTCGAGATCGGCGACTGGCAGCTGCACGCGGAGCGGTTCGCGATGCCGCGGCCGATGGTGATCCGCCTGACGACCTACGTGCGTGTGCCGCGCGAGGCGCACCGGCGCAAGATCACCCGCCGGGCGGTCTTCGCGCGCGACCGCTGGACCTGCCAGTACTGCGGGACCGAGCGCGGCAGCCTGACCGTCGACCACGTGATCCCGCGCTCGAAGGGCGGGCCGACCGACTGGGACAACGTCGTGACCTGCTGCGCGCCGTGCAACCGCCGCAAGGGCGACCGCCTGCCGCGCCAGGCGAACATGATCCCGCGCCAGCCGCCGGCGGCGCCCCACTCGACGATCTTCATCCACGTCGCGGTGCCGGTCATTCCGCGGTCGTGGGAGCAGTACATCCCGCAGGCGGCATAGTCTCAGGGGGAGCGATGGAGCGCAGCGGCAACACGCCCGGCGGGCAGCCGGGCAGCGACGCGGAGCCCGCGGAGGCGGAGGACCGCGGTACGGCCCAGCCGCCGGGCGGCGGCGACAAGCCGGATAGCGAGGCCGAGCCCCCTTCGGGCGCCGGCGGTCCTGGCACCGGCGACACGCCAGCCGGCGGCGCGGGCCCCGGGGAATCCGGATCGACGCCGGACGCGACCGGCAGCCGACCGGTCGTCGTGGCGCCCGAGCCTCCGGCGACGCGCGGCGAGCTGCGCACGCTGCGCCGCTGGCTCGCGGTCGCGGCCGTCTGGGCGCTCGCCGCGACGGCGGTCGCGATCGTCGCGCTGGTCGAGGCCCGTGACGCCAAGGAGGCCCAGACCTCCGCCGCCAACGCCAGCCAGGCCGATCTCGACCGGGTGCGCGCCCAGCTGCGCCGCGACCTGGACGAGCTGTCGGCGAAGGTCGACGCGCTGCCGACCCAGGGCGACATCGCGCGCGTCCAGGGGAGCGTCCGGCGGGCCCAGCGCGACGCGACCGCCGCCGACAATGCGGCGACGACGGCCAGCGACGACATCGACACGCTGCGCACCCGCGTGAACGACCTCGAGAGTCAGGTCGACGCGCTCGAGAGCGCCGACGCGAGCGCCAGCGCGACGGCGGGCGGCACGAGCGGCGGCGAGTAGCGGGCCGCCGCGGAACGGGGGGCGCCGGAACGTGAACGGGGCGCCCGTTGGGCGCCCCGTTCGGTGCTTCTCTGAACCAGCTCGGAGGCGGATCTGGGCGCGAGGCCCACGGCCGGAGGGACCAGTCCCGGCCTCCGCCGCCGATGGTGTCCCGGTTGGACTCCGCTCGACGGGGTCCAGCGTCCGGTCTAGCGGCCGGACACCTCCAGGGTCCCGAAATTACTGTCACTCAAGTTCGGACCACCTCCTTTCTCTGGTCCACCCATTGAAGCAGACGCACGCGACGCGGCCCGCAGGTTCGGCGCCACCGCTCAGCGCGGCCGCGCGAGCCCACGCGGCGACGCGGCGGCGGGGACGCAGCGGCGGAGGGCCCCGACGCCGCTACTCGTCGGAGCCCGAGCCGTCGGGTCCCGCGCCGTCGGCATCGTCCGCGACAGCCGCGTCGTCCGCGTGGTCCGGCGCGGGGGCGGCGGCCTCGGCGCCGTCCCCGGCGATCGGCTGGAGCGGGTCGGTGACCGGCCCGTCGGCGACGGCCGCGGTGTCGGCCTCGTCGTCCATGACGAGCGCGACCGCGCTGACGACGTCGTCGTCGCGGAGGTTCATCACCCGGACGCCCTGCGCTGGCCGTCCCTGGCGCGAGATGCCCTTGACGCCGGTCCGTTGCACCATCCCGGCCTGGGAGATGAAGACGAGGTCCTGGTGCTCGCGGACGATCAGCGCCCCGGCGACGCCGCCCTTCTTCTCGGTGATGTTGATCGTCTTGACGCCCATCGCGCCGCGCCCCTTGACCGGGTACTCGGCGATCGGGGTCCGCTTGCCGTAGCCGTTCTCGGTCACGACGAGCAGCTCGGTGTCGTCGCGGGCGATGTCCATCGCGAGCACGCAGTTGTCGCCGCGCGAGACGTTCATGCCGCGCACGCCACCGGTGTCGCGGCCCATCGGCCGCGCCTGGTCCTCGTTGAAGCGGGCGGCCTGGCCGGAGCGCGAGACCATGATGATGTCGTCGTCGCCGGAGGTGCGGCGCACGGCGACGAGCTCGTCGTCGTCGCGGATCTTGATCGCGATGATCCCGTCGGCCTTGATCGGGGTGTTGTAGGCGAGGAACTCGGTCTTCTTGACCTGGCCCTGGCGGGTGGCGAAGACGAGGTACTTGCCCTCGGTGAAGTCGCGCGTGGAGAGCACCGCGCGGACGTACTCGCCCTCGCGCAGCGGCAGCAGGTTGACCAGCGCGCGTCCCTTCGCGGTGCGCGACGCCTCGGGCAGCTCGTAGACCTTCTGCCGGTAGACCTTGCCGCGGTTGGTGAAGAAGAGGAGGTAGTCGTGGGTCGAGCAGACGAAGAGGTGCTCGATGTAGTCCTCGTCCTTCATGTCCATGCCGCGGACGCCGACGCCGCCGCGGTGCTGCTTGCGGTAGGTGGCCAGCGGCAGCGACTTGATGTAGCCGGACTTGGTGATCGAGATGACCATCTGCTGGTCGGCGATCAGGTCCTCGATGTCGATGTCGTCCTCGGAGTGGGTGATCTCCGTGCGGCGCTCGTCGCCGTAGGCGGAGCGGATCTCGGTCAGCTCCTCCTTGATCAGGTCGCGGATCCGCTGCTCGTCGCCGAGGATCTCGCGCAGCTCGCGGATCCGCTCGAGCACGTCGGCGTGCTCCTGCTTGAGCTTGTCGGCCTCGAGCGCGGTGAGGCGCTGGAGGCGCAGGTCGAGGATCGCCTGCGCCTGGATGCGGGTGAGGTCGAACTTCGACATCAGCCCGTCGCGGGCGACGTCGGGGTCGGACGAGCCGCGGATCAGGGCGATCACCGCGTCGATGTCGGTGATCGCGATCAGCAGGCCCTCGAGGATGTGGCGGCGGGCCTCCTTCTCGCGCAGCTCGTGCTTGGTGCGGCGGATCACCACGTCGCGCTGGTGCTCGACGTAGTGGCCGATCATGTCCTTGAGGGCCAGCGTCATCGGCACGCCGTTGACGAGCGCGACGTTGTTGACGCCGAAGGTCGACTGCAGCGGCGTGTGCTTGTAGAGCTTGTTGAGGACGACCTTGGGGATCGCGTCGCGCTTGAGCTCGATCACCAGGCGGATGCCGGACTTGTCCGACTCGTCGCGGAGATCGGAGATCTCCTTGATCTTCTCGTTCTTGACGACCTCGGCGATCTTCTTGATCAGCCCGGAGCCGTCGCCGCGGCCGTCGCCCTTGGACACCTGGTAGGGCAGCTCGGTGACGATGATCGCCTCCTTGCCCTGGCGCAGCGGCTCGATGTGCGCCTTGCCGCGCACGACGACGCGGCCGCGGCCGGTCTCGTAGGCGTCCTTGATCCCCTGCCAGCCGACGATGATGCCGCCGGTCGGGAAGTCGGGCCCCTTGACGTGCTTCATCAGCCCGGCGGTGTCGATCGACGGGTCGTCGACGTAGGCGATCGTCGCGTCGACGGCCTCGCGCAGGTTGTGCGGCGGGATGTTCGTCGCCATCCCGACGGCGATGCCCGACGACCCGTTGACGAGCAGGTTCGGGTACCGCGCCGGCAGGACGTCCGGCTCGAGCCGCGCGTCGTCGTAGGTGGGCGAGAAGTCGACGGTGTCGCGGTCGATGTCGCGCACCATCTCCATCGCCAGCCGCGTCAGCCGCGCCTCGGTGTTGTGGCTGACGAACCCGTTGGTCAGGAACGAGTGGTCGTCGGTGTCGACGCGGATCGAGTAGACGGGCTGCACGCCGGCATCGCGAACCGACTCGACCTCGGCGTAGTAGTGGTCGCCGGTCACCAGCGGCTCGACGACGCTGCGGACCTCGGGCGAGGCGATCCGCTCCAGGATCGCCGTCCCGCCCTGCTCCCAGCGCTCGACCCGGTCGACGTTGTGGCGGTTGAGCCAGTCCCGGTCGGCCGCCGCCGACGCGCCGTCGGTTCGGATGTAGTCGGCAAGGAACGGGACGTGGTCGGAGCTGAGCGCGCGGGACGCCTGCGGGATCTCCGCCAGCTCGCGCTCGAGCTTGTCCTGCTTGACGCCGAGGAATCCGATCCGCCGGGCGAACAGCCGCGCGTCGCGCCGGTTGCTGATGACGACCTTGATCTCGCCGGCCGAGTAGCGGCACAGCCGCCCCACCACGCCGAACTCGAGCAGTAGCTCGAGCACGTCGCGGGCGAGCTGCTCGCTGTAGGTCGAGTAGGAGACCTGGATCGTCTTGCGCGGCAGCAGCGAGGACGAGCCGTCGCCGGTGAACAGCGACTGCAAGAACGCCCGCTTGAGCTCGCTCCCCCCACGCCAGACGAACTCCGGCACCATCTTGTCGCGACTCCGCTGCCCGGCGAGGGCGGCGAGCGGGCTGTCGAGCAGCCGGTCGAGGTTCTGGACGTCCAGCTCGTGGATCGTGCTGCCCGACGCGATCGTCCGGCTCGAGACATAGCGCGGGCCACCTACGACCCGATCGTAGGCGTCCAGCACGCGCTCGAAGTACTCGCGATCGACGTTGTTGAAGCCGGCGCGGCGCTCGGACACCCATCCCTCGGCGACGAAGGCTCCGGCCAGCACCGCGGCGGCGAGCTGGTCGTCGGTCGGCTTCTCGCCGGCCGGTCGCGGGGCGCGGGCGAGGAGGACCCGGTCACCGGGCTCGATCTCGGAGAGCAGCTTCCAGAGCAGCATCGGAACGCCCATGACGTCGACGATGCAGAGCAGCGGGTGGTTCTCGGTCCCGGTGATCTCGTGACCGGTCTTGGTGCGCAGGCGCAGGGTCGGGTGGTCGCCGGAGTGGAACAGCTGCGACGCCCGGACCGTCTCGCCGTTGCGGTCGAGCACGTCGAGCTCGATGTCGCTGTCGGACTCGGGCCGCGCGTCCTCGACGATCGAGTCGATCCGGACGGTCCCGGTCGGTGTCGCGACACGGGTGTCACCCGTGACGCAGTACCTCATCGCGGCCGGCGGGTCGTTGTCGATTGAGCCGAAGTTGCCCTGGCCGTCGACGAGCGGCTCGCGCATCGCGAAGGGCTGGGCGAGGCGGACGAGGGTGTCGTAGATGGCGGAGTCGCCGTGCGGGTGGAACTTCGCCATCACGTCGCCGACCGTCGAGGCGGACTTCTTGTAGGGCCGGGTCGGCCCGAGGCCGCCCTCGAACATCGCGTAGAGGACGCGGCGGTGGACCGGCTTGAGCCCGTCGCGCGCGTCGGGCAGGGCGCGCCCGACGATCACGCTCATCGCGTAGTCGAGGTAGGAGGAGCGCATCTCCTCCTCGAGCCCGCGCGGCTCGATGTTGCCGCCCGAGAGGATCTCCGAACCCGCCATCTAGATCGTCCTCCGGCTCGCCGTGGTGCTGGTCGCCCGCCTAGACATCGAGGTTGGCCACCTTCGTCGCGTTGTCCTCGATGAACCGCCGCCGCGGCTCGACCTGGTCGCCCATCAGCATCGAGAAGATCTGGTCGGCCGCCGAGGCGTCGTCGACGGTCACCTGCTGCAGGGTCCGCCGCTCGGCGTCCATCGTCGTGTCGTAGAGCTGGTCGGCGTTCATCTCGCCGAGGCCCTTGAACCGCTGGACGGTGACACCCTCGCGCGCGACGTCGAGCACCTTCTTGCGCAGCTCCTCGAACGACAGCGCGGTCTGCTCCTTGCGGCCGAGCCGGACGTCGAACGCCGGCGTGCCGACCATCTCCTCGAGCTCCTTGTGGACGCGCGCGAAGTTGCGGTACTCGGCGGTGCCGAACAGATCGCGGCGCAGCTTGTAGGTCGCGGCCGAGCCGTTGATCCGCTCGACGACGCGCACGACCAGCTCGTCGGCGTCGGCCGACAGCAGCTCGGTCTCGAACGCGGCGTCGGGCTTGTCCTCGCTGCGGATCAGCGCCTCGACCGCGTCGGCGTCGGCGGACGCCGCGTCGAGGATCTGGGCCTCCTCGAGGAAGGTGATCGTGTCGTGGCCGTACTCCGCGCGCAGTGCCGACGCCCAGCCCTCGTACTGCTTGAGCAGCCGGCCGAACTTCTGCCAGCGCGCGTGGGTGAAGGTCGTCCCGGTGCCGCCCCGGCCCTGGACCTCGATCCGCTCGAGCTTGTCGCGCAGCAGGACCTCCTCGAGCTCGGACTCCTTCTCGATGTAGATCTCCTGGCTGCCGGCCTTGACCTTGTAGAGCGGCGGCTTGGCGAGGTAGACGAAGCCGGCCTCGATCAGCTCCGGCATCTCGCGGAAGAGGAAGGTGAGCACCAGCGTGCGGATGTGGGCGCCGTCGACGTCGGCGTCGCACATGACGATCACCTTGTGGTAGCGGGCCCGCTCGATGTCGAACTCCTCGCGGATGCCGGTGCCGATCGCGGTGATCAGCGCCTGGACCTCGGTGTTGGAGAGCACCTTGTCGATCCGGTTCTTCTCGGCGTTGATGATCTTGCCGCGCAGCGGCAGGATCGCCTGGGTGTTGCGGTCGCGGCCCTGCTTGGCCGAGCCCCCGGCGGAGTCGCCCTCGACGACGAACAGCTCGGCGAGCGAGGGGTCGCGGACCGAGCAGTCGGCGAGCTTGCCCGGCAGGGTCGAGTTCTCGAGCGCCGACTTGCGGCGGGTGAGGTCGCGCGCCTTGCGCGCGGCCTCGCGGGCCCGCGACGCCTGGACCGCCTTGGTGATCACCTGCTTGGCGTCCTGCGGGTTCTCCTCGAGGAACTCGGCCAGGCCGCGGTTGACCGCCTGCTGGACGAAGCCCTCGACGGGCGGGTTGCCGAGCTTGGTCTTGGTCTGGCCCTCGAACTGCGGGTCGGAGATCTTCACCGAGACGATCGCCGTCAGGCCCTCGCGGATGTCCTCGCCCTGGAGGTTGCCGTCCTTCTCCTTGAGCAGGCCCTTCTCCTTCGCGTAGGCGTTGAGCGTCCTGGTCAGCGCCGAGCGGAAGCCGGAGAGGTGCGAGCCACCCTCGTGGGTGTTGATGTTGTTGGCGAAGGAGAGCAGCGACTCCTGGTAGGAGCTGTTCCACTGCATCGCGACCTCTACCTCGCCGACCTCGCTCTCGTCGGCGAGGTAGATCACCTTCTTCTGGACCGGCTCCTTGGTGCCCTGCGAGTGCAGGAAGCTGACGAAGTCGCGGATGCCGCCGTCGTACTTGAACTCGACCCGCGAGCCCTCGCCGCGCTCGTCGGAGAAGGTGACGCGCAGCCCGCGCGTCAGGAACGCCATCTCGCGGAAGCGGGTCTCGAGCGTGTCGTGCTCGTAGTCGATCGTCTCGAAGATCTCGAGGTCGGGCAGGAAGGTGATCGACGTGCCGCGCCGGTCGGTCTTCTCGCCCTTGGTCAGCGGCCCGGTCGGCGTGCCGCGCTCGTAGCTCTGGGTGTGCTCGAAGCCGTCGGTCCAGATGGTCAGCTGCAGGTTCTCCGACAGCGCGTTGACGACCGAGACGCCGACGCCGTGCAGCCCGCCGGAGACCTTGTAGCCGCCGCCGTCGCCGAACTTCCCGCCGGCGTGCAGGACGGTGAGCACGACCTCGGCGGCCGGCTTGCCCTCCTTCTCCATGATCCCGACCGGGATGCCGCGGCCGTTGTCGGTGACGGTGACGCGGTTGTCGGGATGGATCGTGATGTCGACCGTGTCGGCCTCGCCGGCGAGTGCCTCGTCGACCGAGTTGTCCATCACCTCGTAGATCAGGTGGTGGAGGCCGCGGATGCCCGTCGAGCCGATGTACATGCCGGGCCGCTTGCGGACGGCCTCGAGCCCCTCCAGGACGGTGATGTCCTGGGCGCCGTAGCTGCTGGCCTTGCCGTTGTCCGAGCCCGTGTCCGTCAAGCGATGCCTTCCGTCAGTCCAACATGAGAAGACCCCGACGCGCGACGCTCAGGGCGCGGCGCCGGGGCGTGGAGAGTCCGGTACCGAATATTAGCAGCCTAGTACCCCAGCCGGACGGCTAGACGGCCCGCAAAAGGCCTGCAAATCGGCACAAAATCCGGGCTCGACTCAGGGCAGCTCGCCGACCCGCGCCCGCAGCGCCTTCAGCGGGGCGCCCGATCCGCCGCCGAGGGCCTCGTTGAGACGGCCGAGCAGGTCCGGCGCGAGCAGCTCGAGCTCGCTCGCCCAGACCGCCGACCGGCACGCCACCGTCAGCGTCCCGTCGCGCTCGGAGACGGGCTGCGCCTCGGCCGCGATCGCCGCCCCGACCGTCTCGCTCCAGCACGCCTGGACGCGCGCCAGCGGGGTCTGGGGCGCCGACGCGGGCGCCACCGCGCCGAGCGCCTCGGCGATCCGGCGCGGCGCGCGGCGCCTCACGCCCCGTCGCCCCCCGCGACCCGGACCGTCCCGCCCGCCACCTCGAGCACCAGCGCGCCGGCGTCGTCGTGGCCGGGCACGTGCTCGCGCTCGGTCGCCGTCAGCACCCCCTGGCCCCCTTCGCGCAACAGCGCGGAGAGCAGCGCCCGGCGGTCGGCGTCGAGCTCGGACATGACGTCGTCGAGCAGCATCAGCGGCGGCCGGTCGCGCCGCTGCGCGAGCAGGTCGCGCTCGCCGAACAGCAGCGCGAGGAGGCCGACCCGCTGCTGGCCCTGGGAGCCGAGGTCACGCAACGCCTCGCCGCCGTGGAGCAGGCGGAGGTCGTCGCGGTGGGGGCCGTGGACGGTGAAGCCGCGCTCGACGTCGCCCGCGCGTCGCTCGGCGAGCTCGGCGGCGAGCTCGGCGGCGTCGGCGGCACGGGAGCGCGGCCGGTAGGCGACCTCGGCGGCGAGCGGCAGTCCGAGGTCGGCGGCACGAGACGCGAAGTGCGGCGCCAGCGCGTCCACGGCCTCGCGGCGGTTGGCGATCAGCTCCGCCCCGTGGCGGGCGAGCTCGGCGTCCCAGGCGTCGAGGGTGGCGGGTCCCGCGCCGCCCGCGCGGATCCGGCCGAGCAGGGCGTTGCGCTGGGCGAGCGCGCGCGAGTAGGCCTGGCGGGTCTCCGAGCGCGCGGGCCAGAGCGCGGCCACGAGCTGGTCGAGGTGGGCGCGGCGGCCCGCCGGGGCGCCCTTGACCAGATCGAGGCGGTCCGGGAGGAAGACGCTCACCAGCGGGCGCAGCGGCGTGCTCCACAGGTTCTCCACAGGCGATCCGTCGATCCGCAGGCGCTTGGGCTCCCCCGGCTGAAGGCCCGCCTCCAGCGTGTGCCGCGTGCCCTCGTCGTCGACGCTGGTCACCTCGACGCGCGCGGCGGGCGCGCCGCGACGCACCAGGTCGCGCTCGCTCGACGTCCGCGGCGAACGGCCGGTGCAGCCGAAGTAGATCGCCTCGAGTAGGTTCGTCTTGCCGGCGCCGTTGGGCCCGACGACGACCGTCAGGTGCTCGGCGAGCTCGACGTCGAACCGCTCGTAGTTGCGGAAGTCCCGCCCGGCGACCGCGGTCAGGCGCATGGGCGGAGGCCCGGCCGCTGACGCGGGGACGCCATGGAGGGCCGCACCTGACCGAGCGAGGACAAGGCCAGCCGCGCCTGGGCCCCGCTCAGACGTTGAGGCGGATCGGCATCACGAGGTAGATGAAGCCGCCGTCGTCGCCGGACTGGATCAGGCCGGGGCGCAGCGGGCTGATCAGCTTCAGGATCAGCTCGTCGGTCTCGGCGGCGTCGAGCCCGTCGCGGAAGAAGTCCGGGTTGAAGCCGATCGTCAGCGGCTCGCCGTGGAACGGCACCGGCAGCGACTCGCTCGCCTCGCCGATGTCCGGCGTCTGCGCGGAGACCTCGAGCTGGCCCTCGCTGAAGGCCAGCCGCAGCGGCGCGTTCTTCTGCGCGAGCAGGCCGACCCGACGGACGACCTCGAGCAGCTCCTCGCGCGCGACGCGCAGCTCGTGCTCGTAGGACTCCGGCAGCAGCTGCTGATAGTTCGGGAATCGACCATCGACCAGGCGCGACGAGAGAACGACGTCGGAGACGGTGAAGACGACCTGGCTGTCGAGCGCCGAGATGGCGATCGTCTCCGCTCCGGAGGAGGAGGCGATCCGGCTCAGCTCCTGGAGGGTTCGGGCCGGAACGTTGACCTCGAGCTCGCCGGTCAGCGCCGAGTCCAGCGGGGTCTCCTTGACCGACAGCCGATAGGAGTCGGTGGCGACCATCCGCAGCGCCGAGCCGCTGGCCGTGACCAGGACGCCGGTGAGATGCGGCCGCGTCTCGTCGCGCGACGCCGAGCGCGCCACGCGCTCGACCGTCTCGGTGAAGGCGGCTGCGGGAACCGTCACGGTCGCGTCGCCGGACGTCGGCAGCGTCGGGAAGTCGTCGAGGGGGAGCGTCCGCAGGTGGAAGGTCGCCGAGCCCGACTTGACCTCGACGTCCTGCTCGGCGGCCCGGTGCTCGATCGACACGGTCTCGGCCGGCAGCGAGCGGGCGACGTCGAGCAGCAGCCGTCCCGGGATCACGACGGCGCCGGGACGCTCCACGGTGGCGTCGAGGCCGGCGCGGATGCCGACCTCGGTGTCGGTCGCCTGGAGCTCGGCGCCGGACTCCTCGGCACGGACGTGGACTCCGGACAGGGTCTGGACGGCGCTGCGCGTCGAAACGCCGCGGGCGACGACGGCGAGGCGGTCTAGGAAAGCTTCACGTTGGAGGACTAGCTTCAACTGATCTCCTTCTTCTCTAGAAGGAATAGGTGGTGTTGACATGTGGACTGCAGCGCCTCGGACCGGTCCCAGAGCGCGATCGAGCGTGACCCCAGGCTGTGGAGTCGCGGTGGAGTCTCTCACCCGGGCCGGTCATGACGGGCGGTTGGAGAGGTCTGTCCTCAGCTCGTCCACAGTCTGCGCGAGCTGAGGGTCGCGCTCGAGGTCGCCGGCGAGGCTGCGGACGGCGGTCAGGATGGTCGAGTGGTCGCGGCCGCCGATCCGCCGTCCGATCTCGGGCAGGCTGGTGCCGGTGAGCTCGCGGGCGAGGTAGATGGCGACCTTGCGGGCGCGGGCCACGTCCGGCCGGCGGTCGCGCGCGACGAGCTGCTTGGTCGTCAGGCCGTAGCGGGTCGCAGTGGCCGCGAGGACGTCGTCGACGGTCGGGTCGGGCCGGCGGCGCTCGGCGCCCGCGAGGCGGTCGAGCAACCGGCGGGCGTGGTCCGGCGTGGGGCGCTCGCCGCGCAGGGAGGCGTAGGCGACCACCTGGATCAGCGCGGCCTCGAGGGCGCGGACGCTCGTGGTGACGCGGTCGGCGATCTCGGCGACGAGCTCCGTCGAGGCCTCGACGGAGTCGACGCGGACGCGCTTCTCGAGGATCGCGTGCCTGACCGCGCGGTCGGGCTGCTCGACCGCCACCACGAGGCCGGAGCCGAACCGCTCGCCGAGGCGCGCGGCGATGCCGTCGAGCTGGGCCGGGCTGCGGTCGGAGGTCATCACGAGCTGGCGCCCGGAGTCGTGGAGCGCGTTGAAGGTGTGGAAGAGCTCCTCCTCGGTGCGCGCCTTGTCGGCGAGGAACTGGACGTCGTCGAGCAGGAGCACGTCGACCTCGCGGAAGCGAGCCTTGAAGTCGTGGGTGCTGCCGTCGCGGACCGCCTGGACGAAGGCGTTGGTGAACTGCTCGACGGTCGCGTAGCGGACGGTGAGCCCGGAGCCGTGCTGGTTGACGTAGTTGCCGATCGCGTGGAGGAGGTGCGTCTTGCCGAGGCCGGGCCGACCGTGGATGAAGAGCGGGTTGTAGGTCTGGCCGGGCAGCTCGGCGACGGCGAGCGCGGCCGCGTGGGCGAAGCGGTTGCCGGCGCCGATCACGAACTGCTCGAAGGTGTACTTGGGGTTCAGCCGCACGTCGCGCTCGTCGCGCTCGGTCGCCGCGCCGGCGGACGGGACCGCAGCGGCGGGGTCCGGCGCGGTCCATGTCTCGTCGACGATCTCGACGACGGCGCCCGGAGCGAAGCCGCGCGCCGCCGCGCCGCGCAGGACGGGCAGGTAGCGGTCACGCACCCAGGTGCGGATGTGCGCGGGGGCGCGGACGAAGAGCGTCTGCCCGTCGACGCCCGCCAGCTCGAGCGGCTCGAGCCAGATGTGGAACTTGAAGTCGGGCACCTCGCGCCGCAGCTCGTCGCGGATGCGGTCCCATATCGGCTCTACGTGTTCGCGCACGGGCTAGCTCGGCCCCCCGGGGCCAGTTCGGCTGGATATCGGCTTGGAGAGGGCCGCCCGTCCCGGCCGGCTCTCGGAGAGGGCCGAGTCTACATCCGCGCACCGCGCGCATAGCGGGGCCGTCGGACGACTCCCGCAAATCGCGAGGAAAAGCGACACCGACCCCGTCCGGTCCCTATACTCCCCGCCTTCGAGAGGAGCACTGGATGAAGCGCACCTACCAACCCAAGAAGCGCAAGCGGGCCCGCACCCACGGGTTCCGTGCTCGGATGAGCTCGCGCGCGGGTCGCGAGATCCTCAAGCGCCGCCGCAGCAAGGGCCGGCGCCGCCTGACCGTCTGACGATGAGCGAGGCGGCCGAGGGCCGTGGTGGTGGCCGCCGCCGCAAGCGCGGGCGGCTGTCGCGCAGCGGCGACTTCGACCGCGTCTTCCGCGATGGTCGTTCGCACGCGAACCGCTACCTCGTCGTGTACTCGTTCCCGCGCAGCGGCGGCGACGAGCCGCGGCTGGGGATCTCCGTCGGGCGCAAGGTCGGCGGGGCGGTCACCCGCAACCAGGTCAAGCGGCAGTTGCGCGAGGCCTTCTGGGCCTGCGCCGGCGAGCTCCCCGACGGCCACGACTTCGTGGTCGTGGCCCGCCCCGACGTGGCCGCGCTGGCCGCCGACGGCGGCGCGCCAGCGGTCGAATCGGAGCTGCGCGAGGTGATGGCGAAGGCGGGGCTCGCCGAGGAGGGCGAGCGGTGACCGCGCGCGCGATCGTCGTCGCGCCGGTCCGCTTCTACCAGCGGTTCGTGTCGCCCGCGCTGCCCCAGCGCTGCAAGTACCACCCGTCGTGCTCGCACTACGCGGTCACCGCGGTGCGCCAATACGGCATACTGCGCGGCCTGATCCTCGCGGGCTGGCGCCTGCTGCGCTGCAACCCGTGGAGTCACGGCGGGGTGGACTTCGTCGAGGACCAGAAGCTCTTCCACCGCGCCCCGAGACGACCATGACGCCCCTCGCGATCATCCCCCAGCCGTTCCTGAACGTCCTCGAGGACGTGCTGCAGTTCTGGCACGACTTCGTCGGCGGCGGGACCGGCAGCTGGGGCTGGGCGATCATCCTGCTGACGTTCACGATCCGCATCCTCATCCTGCCGCTGACCTTCAAGTCGGTGAAGTCGATGCAGAAGCTCCAGGTGCTCCAGCCGGAGATGAAGAAGATCCAGGAGCGCTACAAGGACGACCGGCAGCGGATGAACCAGGAGATGATGAAGTTCTACCAGGAGAACAAGGTCAATCCCTTGGGCTCCTGCCTGCCGCTGCTGCTGCAGATCCCGTTCTTCATCGCGCTCTTCGAGCTGCTGCGCAGCGACTCCTTCCAGGCGGACATCGCCGGCAACACGAGCTTCGGGCCGATCAACGACCTGGCGGCGCCGCTGACCGATCAGCCGGTCGTGCTGGCGTTCATGATCGTCCTCTACGTCGCGACGCAGCTGATCGCGACGATGATCACCGCGATCGGCGGCGACAAGACCCAGCAGCGGATCATGATGGCGCTGCCGTTCGTCTTCGTCATCTTCATCATCAACTTCGAGGCCGGTCTGATCGTGTACTGGATCACGACCAACGTCTGGACGATCGGCCAGCAGCTGGTGGTGCGCAAGCTCTACCCGCGGCCGAAGCTCGAGGAGGAGGCCGGGGTCGCCACGGCAGGAGCTGCCGCGTTGACGGGGAAGTCCTCTGGTTCGGGTTCGTCGGGCAAGTCCGGCGACTCGAAGTCGAACGGGGCGGATGCCGCGGCGAAGGCGCCGCCTCCCGCTCCGCGCAAGCGCAAGAAGAAGCGCTCCGGCCGGCGCCGGTAGCTGTAGGCTGGCGCGATGGCGGACGGACCCGAATCCCTGCCGGAGGAGCCGGCCGAGCGTCTGCGGGCGCTGGTCACGCGGATCGTCGAGGAGCTGGAGCTCGACGCGACGGTGGAGATCGACGAGACCGAGGACGAGCTCAAGGCGACGGTCAACGGCGAGGAGCTTGGCCTGCTGATCGGCAAGCACGGCGCGACGATCGACGCTCTCCAGCACCTGGCGGTGCGGATCGCGATGCCCGCTGGCCGCCGTGACAAGCAGGTCGTGATCGACGCCGCCGGCTACCGTGACCGCCGCGAGGAGGCGCTCCAGCGGTCGGCCGATCGCGCGATCGCCGAGGCGCTGCGGTTCGGGCGGCCGGTCGAGATGGAGCCGATGCGGGCCCTGGAGCGCAAGGTCGTCCATCTCTACGTCCGTGACCGGCCTGACATCGAGACGCACAGCGAGGGCGACGAGCCCGACCGGCGGCTCGTGATCACGCCGTTGCGGCCGGCGCGGGACTCCTGACCGTTTCACGAGAAACGGTCGAGCGGCTCGCCACCTCCTCCGGGCTGCCCCGGGCCCCCAGCCCCCGCCTCGCGGCTGTCGCCGCCGACCACGGGCTGGCCGAAGAGCAGGCCGAAGCCCTCGCCCGCCTGCTGGCCGCGCTGGCTGCCGAGCCGGCGCCGCCGACCACGGTCGCCGATCCCTCCTCCGCGGTCGACGTCCACATCGCCGACTCGCTCAGCGGGCTCGCCGTCCCCGCCGTCGCGACGGCGCGGACGGTTGCCGACATCGGCGCCGGCGCCGGCTTCCCGGGCCTGCCCCTCGCGGTCGCCCTGCCCTCTGCCCGGATCGACCTGGTCGAGTCGACCGGGCGCAAGTGCGAGGTGATCGACCGCCTCGCCGCCGCGGCGGGAATCGCCAACGCGGGCGCCCGCAACTCACGCGCGGAGGAGCTCGCCGCCGATCGGCGTGGCGCCTACGACGTCGTCACCGCTCGCGCGCTCGCCCCGCTCGCGGTCCTCGCCGAGTACGCGGCGCCGCTGCTGCGCGACGGCGGCAGCCTGGTGGCCTGGAAGGGCCGGCTGGACCCCGCCGAGGTCGCCGACGCAACCGCGGCGGCGGAGCTGCTCGGACTCGCCGCGCCCGAGCTGACACCCGTCCGGCCCTTCGCCGCCGCCCGCGATCGAGTCCTGGTCGCCATGCGCAAGATCGCGCCCACGCCCGAGCGCTTCCCGAGGCGGCCGGGAGTCGCCGCGAAGCGGCCTCTGGTGCGGTCGGTTCGGCCTTGAACTAGAGTCACCCGCGCTGCGCGCCGACCGGCGCCGGAGCTACCGTCAGGGACCGCATGGGAACCGTATTCGCGATCGCGAACCAGAAGGGCGGCGTCGGCAAGACGACCACCGCCGTCAACGTCGCCGCCAGCATCGCCGACGCCGGTTTCGAGACCCTGCTCGTCGACCTCGACCCGCAGTGCAACGCGACCGTGGCGGTCGGACTCGCCAAGGACCTCGAGCCGAGCAGCTACGACTGCCTCGCCGGGGAGACGACTATCGCCGACGCGGCCCGCCCGACCCCCTTCGACAACCTCGCCTGCGTCCCGGCGACCCCCGACCTCGCCGGCGCCACGGTCGAGCTACCCCGGATCGACGGCTCCGAGACGACGCTGCGCGAGCAGATGGGACCGGTCCGCGACCGGTTCCTCTTCACGATCCTCGACTGCCCGCCGTCGCTGGGCCCGCTGACGGTCAACGCTCTGGTCGCGGCCGACCGCGTCCTGGTGCCCGTCCAGACCGAGTACTTCGCGCTCGAGGGGCTGGCCGGCCTGCTCGACACGCTCGCGCTCGTCCAGCGTGAGCTGAACCCGGGCCTGACCGTCGCCGGCATGGTCCTGACGATGCACGACGGCCGGACCCGGTTGGCCCAGGACGTCGAGCGGGAGGTCCGCGAGCACTTCCCCGATCTAGTCTTCGACACCGTGATCCCCCGCAACGTCCGGGTCGGCGAGGCCCCCAGCTACGGCCTGCCGGTCGTGCGCCACGCGCCCCGCAGCGCCGGCTCGGCGGCCTACCTCAAGCTCGCGAAGGAGGTGGCGGCCCGTGCTTGAACGCCACGCCGAGCCGAAGGCGGGCCGTCGCGGGATGGGCCGCGGCCTCTCGGCGATCCTGCCCTCCGCGACCGACGAGACCGGTCTGCGTGAGATCCCGATCGACCTGATCGAGCCCAACCAGCAGCAGCCGCGGCGGGAGTTCGACGAGGAGGCGCTGGTCGCGCTCTCGGAGTCGATCCGCGCCCGTGGAGTGCTCCAGCCGATCGTCGTCCGGCCGCTCCCCGGCGGCCGTTACGAGCTGATCGCCGGCGAGCGGCGACTGCGCGCCTCCAAGCTCGCCGAGCTCACGTCGATCCCCGCGGTCGTCCGCCAGACCCAGGACTGGGAGCGGCTCGAGCTCGCGCTCGCCGAGAACATGGCGCGCGTCGACCTCAACCCGGTCGAGGAGGCGCGCGCCTGCTCGATGCTCGTCGACGACCTCGGGCTCTCCAAGGCCGAGGTCGGCCGCCGCGTCGGCAAGAGCCGCGTCGCCGTCTCCAACCTGATCCGGCTGCTGGAGCTGCCCGACGAGGCGCTCGAGCTGATCGACTCCGGCGAGCTGAGCGAGGCGCACGGCCGCGCGATCCTCACCTGCAAGGACCATCAGGACCGAAAGCGCCTGGCCCGCGACGCCCGCGAGCACGGTTGGTCGGTGCGCGAGACCGAGCGCCGCGCACGCGAGCTCGAGGCGGGGCCCAAGCAGCGCTCGACCCGCGAGCCCCACCCCGACCTGGTCGCGCTCGCCGCCTCGGTCGAGGAGCGGCTCGCCGCCGGCTTCGGCCGGCCCGTGCGCGTCAAGCCGCGCGGCGAGGGCTGCCGGCTCGAGCTCGACTTCGCCACCGCCGCCGAGGCCGAGGAGTTCGCGGCCCGGCTCGGCGCCTGACCGACGGGCGCCGTCCCTCCCGGCGGCAGTGGGCGATCCTGGATTCGAACCAGGGACCTCGTCCTTATCAGAGACGCGCTCTAACCGACTGAGCTAATCGCCCGGGGCTGGCGATTCTAGCGGGCCGCCGCCGGGGCGGCGCCCACCCGCCCGACGGGACCGGCGCCGCCTCTAGACTTCGACGCCCATGCAGGAGATGGTGATCTACGGCGTCAGCTTCGACATGGTCGGCAAGCAGCCGATCGTGCTGCTCAAGACCCGCGACGGCAACCGCTTCCTCCCGATCTGGATCGGCCATCCGGAGGCCGCCGCGATCCTGATGAAGCTCCAGGGGGCGAACACCCCACGCCCGATGACCCACGACCTGATCAGCGACGTCCTCGGCGAGCTCGAGGTCGAGTGCACCAAGGTCGCGGTCACCGAGCTGCGCGAGAACACCTTCTACGCCTCGATCACCCTCCGCCTGGCCGGGCGCGAGGTCGACGTCGACTCGCGCCCCTCCGACGCGCTCGCGCTCGCGGTCCGCACCGGCGCCACGATCTTCGCCGCCGACGAGGTCATCAACGAGTCGGCGATCGAGTTCGAGCACGAGGTCGAGGACACCGAGCAGGTCGTCGAGCAGTTCAAGGACTTCCTCGACAACGTCTCGCCCGACGACTTTCACGCGGACAGCTAGCGCGCGAAGGCGGAGGCGAGGATGCGCCCGACGAGGTCGTCGAAGCCGATCCCGGCGGCCTCGGCGGCCTGGGGGAGCAGGCTCGTCTCGGTGAGGCCGGGGATCGGGTTGGCCTCGAGCACGTGCAGCTCGCCGTCGCCGTCGACGAGCAGGTCGACGCGGCCGAAGCCGAAGCAGCCGAGCAGCTCGTAGGTCCGCAGCGCCAGCTCGCGCGCCCGCTCGGCGACCGCGTCGGGCAGCTCGGCCGGGCAGATGAACTCCGTGCGGCCGATCTCGTAGCGGGCCTGGAAGTCGTAGACGTCCCCCTCGCGCGGCACCGCCTCGACGATCGGCAGCGCCTCCGGCCCGTCGGGCCCGTCGAGCACCGAGACGGCGAGGTCGCGCCCGTCGACGAACCGCTCGAGCAGCACCTTGTGGTCGTAGGAGAAGGCGGCTACCAGCGCCGCCGGCACGTCGGCCGCCGTGCGGGCGAACTTGATCCCGAGCGCCGAGCCCTGGCTCGACGGCTTGACGACGATCGGGAAGGCGAGCCGCTCCTCGATCGCGGGCAGCGCGTCGGCGGCGCCGAGCTCGCGAAACGCCGTCTGGTTGAAGGCGAAGAACGGCGGCGTCGGCACCCCGTGCTCGAGCAGCAGGTGCTTGGTGGCGACCTTGTCCATCGCCCGCGCGCACGCCGGCACGCCCGAGCCCGTGTACGGCACGCCGAGGATCTCGAGTAGCTCCTGGACCGTCCCGTCCTCGCCGCCGGCGCCGTGCATCGCGACGAACGCCACGTCCGGCTCGAGCTCGCGCAGCCGGCCGACGAGATCGCGCCCGACGTCGATCCCGACCACCTCGTGTCCGAGCCGCTCGAGCGCGTCCTCGACCCGCGCGCCGGAGCGCAGCGAGACCTGGCGCTCGAACGAGCTGCCGCCGGCGAGTACCGCTACGCGGCTCACGACCGCCGCGCGCGCCGGTCGCGCTCGTCGCGGCGCGGTAGCTCGACCACGCGCGCGCCACCGTCGTCGCCAGCGGCCGGCTCGGCCGAATCGGCCACCGCGTCGTCGCGCGGCGGGGCCTGGGCCGGCTCGCCGGTCAGCGTGCCGTAGAGCGCGACCTGCTCCTTGACCACTTCGCCGATCCGGCGGATCCCCTCGCGGATGCCGTCCTCGTCGGCGTTGGAGAAGTTCAGCCGCATCGAGCTGCGGCCGCGGCCGTCGAGGAACGCCCCCTCGCCCGGGACGAAGGCGACGTTGTCGCGCAGCGCGGCGGCGAGCAGGTCGGAGGTGTCGATGAAGTCCGGCAGCGTCGCCCAGATGAACAGGCCGCCGCCGGGCTTGGTCCACTCGGCCTGGGGCGGGAAGTGCTCGGCGAGGGCGTCGAGCATCGTGTCGCGCCGGCCGCGGTAGAGCTCGGTCAGCGAGCCGACGTAGTCGCGCCAGTCGTGGTGGGCGAAGTAGGACTGGACGAGGATCTGCGACAGCGTCGAGGTGCAGAGATCGGCCTGCTGCTTGCCGAGGTTCATCCGCGCGAGCACCGGCGGCGGCGCCACGACCCAGCCGAGCCTCAGCCCGGGCGAGAAGATCTTCGAGAAGGTGCCGAGGTACATCACGTAGACGCCGCCGTCGAGCGAGTAGAGGGTGGGAAGCGGCTCGCCCTCGTAGCGCAGCAGTCCGTACGGGTTGTCCTCGAGCACCAGCAGCTCGCGCTCGCGCGCGACCTCGACCAGTCGCCTGCGGCGCGGGAGCGACATCGTCACGCCGCCGGGGTTCTGGAAGCTCGGCACCGTGTAGACGAACTTCGGCCGGCGGCCCTCGGCCTCGAGCCGGTCGAGGGTCTCCTCGAGCAGGTCGACGCGCATCCCGTCGGAGTCCATGTCGACCTGGACGACGTTCGCCTGGTAGGCCTGGAACGCGTTCAGCGCCCCCGGATACGACGGGCCCTCCGCCACGATCGTGTCGCCCGGGTCGATCAGCGTCTTGGTGACGAGGTCGAGCACCTGCTGGCCGCCGGTGGTGACCATCACGTCGTCGACGTCGACGGTCATCTCCTCGGCCGCCATCACGTCTGCGATGCAGCGCTTGGTCTCGGCGAGCCCGTCGGTCGGCCCGTACTGCAGCGCCCGCGCGCACGACTCGTCGGCGATCCGGGCGGTCAGCTCGGCGAAGACGTCGGTCGGGAAGCTGGAGGTGTCGGGCAGCCCGCCCGCGAACGAGATCACCTCGGGCCGGTCGCTCATCGCCATCAGGTCGCGTGTGGCCGACGATGTCATCACCCGTGTCCGCGACGAGAACAGCCCGGCGTACCGCTCCAGGTCGCGGCGCGTCGAGCGCTCAGGCGGGTTCGTCGGTGGGCTCATGTCGGTTGGTTCGCCGTTCGCGGCGGGCGTCCTCGCCGCTTGCCGCCGGGCGCGAGGCCCGCGGTGCTCTATCGTCACGTCGCCTCAGCGTACCGACGCCGGAGCGCGCCACCGCCCAATGAGCCTCGTCATGGACATCGGAACCGGAGCCGGACTCGCCGCCGCGAGCGGCACGCGGCCGTTCCTGCCGCCGCTGCTGACCGGCGCGCTCGCGCGCGGCGACATCGGCATCGACTTCGAGGGGACCGACTGGGCGTTCCTCGAGAGCCCGGTGTTCCTGTTCGCGATCCTCGTGCTCGCGGTCGCCTGGTACATCGCCGAGCGCCAGGGCGCGCCGGAGCGTGCCATGCGCGGCTTCGGCCTCGCCCTCAGCCTGGTGCTCGGCGCGCTGCTGTTCGCGGGCGCGCTCGCCGCCGGCGGCCACAGCGCCGTCCCCGGCCTCGTCGCCGGCGCCGCCTGCGCGCTGCTGGCCTTCGCCGCCGTCGACGCGCTGCTCGGCCGCACCGCCCGCCGCCTCGACGACGACGCCGCGCGCTTCCTCGTCCTCTACGCCGACGCCGCCGCGCTCGTGCTCACGGCGCTCGCGATCTTCGTGCCGCCGGTGTCGTTCCTGGCGCTGATCGCCTTCGCGCTCGTGCTGCTGCGCGGCCGCGCCGCCGCGGACCGCAAGTACGCGGGGCTGCGCATCCTGCGGTGAGCGGGCGCCGGCGCAAGCTGATCCTCGCGGTCATCGACGCGCTCAGCCCCGCCGCGCTCGACGAGGCGATCGCCGAGGGCGCCGCCCCGGTGCTCGCCGAGCTCAGCCGCCGCGGCGAGCACGTCCGCGACTGCGTCTCGACGTTCCCGTCGCTGACGCCGGTGGCCGCCTCGGCGATCACCACCGGACTCGGGCCCGACGAGCACCTGATCCCGTCGATGAACTGGTACCACCGCGGCGAGGAACGCTACGTCGAGTACGGCTCGTCGTTTCAGGCGACGCGCGCGTTCGGCGTCCTGCGCGCGCTGCAGGACACCGTCTACAACATGAACCTGGCCCACCTGGCCCCGGACCGGCGGACGATCTTCGAGCAGCTCGACGACGCCGGGCTGCGCACCGCGGGCACCACCTACCTGATCTACCGCGGCCGTCACCGCCACGAGCCGGCGCGCGACTCGCCGTACCGGCGGATCGCCGAGGCGGCCCAGTTCCGTCACGCCGTCTGGGGGCCGCGCGAGCTGTTCTACGCCGACATCTTCGACACCCGCAACAGCGGCTGCTCGTCGTCGCTCGGCCTGCCCGGCCAGCGCGACCGCCACGCCGGCTGCGTCGGCGAGTACCTCGTCGAGCACGACCTCTTCGACTTCCTGCTGCTGTCGCTGCCCGACAACGACACCTACTCCCACAAGCGCGGCCCCGACGCCCAGCCGGTGTCGATCGCCGAGGCCGACCGGGCGCTGGAGCGGATCGCGCGCGCCGCCGGCGGCATCGACGCGCTGCTCGCCGACCACGCCCTCATCGTCATGTCCGACCACTCCCAGAGCGCGGTCGAGCAGCCGGTCAACCTCGCCCACCACCTCGACGACTGGCGCATCCTCGCCCCCAGCGACGCCGCGCCCGAGGAGGCCGAGCTGGCCGTCTGCCCGGGCGCCCGCTCGGCGATGGCCTACGTGCTCGACGGCCGCCGCCGCGGTCGTGCGCTGGAGCGGCTGACCCGCCAGCTGCGCGGGATCGAGGGCGTCGACCTGACCGCCTGGACCGAAGGCGAGCGGGCGGTCGTCGCCGGTACCGACGGCGAGCTGCGCTTCGCGCCCGGCGGCCCGCTGACCGACGAGCGCGGCGCGACCTGGGCCGTCGACGGCGACCTCGCCGTCGTCGACCTCGACAGCGCCGGCGGCGAGCTGCGCGGCGGCGACTACCCCGACGCGCTCGGCCGGCTCTGGTCGGCGCTGCGCTGCCCGCGAGCCGGTGACGCGATCGTCTCGGCGACGCCCGGCTACGAGTTCGTCGACTGGGGCGGCTCCCACCACGAGGGCGGCGGCTCCCACGGATCGCTGCACCGCTGCGACTCCCACGGCGTGCTGATCACCTGCGGCGTCGACGGCCGGCCGCCCGGCCCCCGGCCCTGGCACCTGCGCGACGTGACCCCGCTGATCGCCGGCCACTTCGGGCTACCCTCGTAGCCGTGGCCGACCAGCGACATCCCTCCGCGGGAGGAGGGCTCGAGCCCCCCGCGCCGGCGACGGCGCCCGCACCGCCGCTGGCCCCCGCCGCGCGGCTGCGCGCCGGCGTGCGCAAGCCCCACAACTGGCTCCAGCTGCTGAAGTTCTGCGTCGTCGGCGGCTCCGGCTACGTCGTCAACCTCGCCGTCTTCGCGCTCGCGGTCGAGGTCGGCCACCTGCACCACCTGGTGGCCGCTACGCTCGCCTTCCTGGTCGCGGTGACCAACAACTTCTGGTGGAACCGGCACTGGACATTCCGCGCTCGCGACGGCCACGCCGGCTTCCAGGCGGTCCGCTTCCTCACCGTCAGCGTGTTCGCCTTCCTGTTCGCCGCCGCGGTGCTGGAGCTGCTGGTCAACGGGGCGGGGATGCCGGAGATCCCGGCGCAGGCGATCTCGATCGTCGTCGCGACCCCGCTGAACTTCGTCGGCAACAAGATCTGGAGCTTCGGGTCCGGCGACTGGCGCTCCTGACGGCGGCGGCCGTCGCGCTGGCGGCGGCCCTCGTCCTGGCGTTCGCCGGCCCGGCGGCCGCGGCGCCCGAGCTGCGCAGCCCGCCGTCGCAGACGGTCGCCCCGGAGGGCTACGAGCTGACCGCAGAGCGGGCGATCGCGATCGCCCGCCGCGACCAGAGGATCCGCGCCGCCGGCCGCGACCGCGACGACTTCCGCCCCGCCGCCTACACGCGCGGGCCCGGCCAGTGGCAGGTGAGCTTCTTCGAGGGCAGCCGCGAGGTCGCCCAGGCGCGGATCGACGACGGCCTCGCCGCCGTCACCGAGGCGTGGACCGGCCACCAGGTCGCCTGGTCGATGGCGCGCGGCTACGACGGCGCGTTCGGCCGCAAGCTCAACGCGCCCTACGTCTGGATCCCGCTCTGCATCCTCTTCCTGCTGCCGTTCGTCGACCCGCGCCGGCCGCTGCGGATGCTCCACCTCGACCTGCTCGTGCTGCTCGGCTTCGGCGTCTCGCACTACTTCTTCAACCGCGGCGAGATCGGGGTCTCGGTGCCGCTCGTCTACCCGGTGCTCGGCTACCTGCTGGCGCGGCTGCTGTGGGTCGGCTCGCGGCGCCGCGAGCGGCCGGGGCCGCTGTTCCCGGTCGTGCCGCTCGCCTGGGTGGCGCTCGCGGTCGTCTTCCTCGCGGCGTTCCGCGTCGGGCTCAACGTGGTCGACTCGAACGTGATCGACGTCGGCTACGCCGGGGTGATCGGCGCCGACCGGATCGCCGACGGCGACGGCCTCTACGGCCCCGGCTTCGCCGACGACGTCGAGCACGGCGACACCTACGGCCCGCTCACCTACCTGGCCTACGTGCCGTTCGAGCAGCTGATGCCCTGGAGCGGGAGCTGGGACGACCTGCCCGCCGCCCACGGCGCCGCCGTCGCCTTCGACCTGCTGACGCTCGCCGCGCTGATGCTGCTCGGCCTGCGGCTGCGCGCCGGCCGCGCCGGGCGCGAGCTGAGCGTCGCGCTCGGCTTCGCCTGGGTCAGCTACCCCTACGCGATCTTCGCGCTGCAGACCAACTCCAACGACACGCTCGTCGGGCTGCTGACCGTCGTCGCGCTGCTGGCGCTCAGCCTCGACCCGGCGCGGCGGAGGCTGTCGGCGGCCGCACGCGCCGCGGCGATCGGGCTCGCCGCGGGAGCGAAGATCGCGCCGCTCGCGCTCGCCCCGCTGTTCGCCACCGCCGGCGCGGGCGGCCGCCGCGCCCGGCTCGTCGGCGCGCTGATCTTCTCGGCCGTCCTCGCGGTCGTGCTGGCTGCGCTGTTCCTGCCGTTCGTCCCCGACGGCGGCCTGCGCGAGATCTACGACCGCACGCTCGGCTACCAGGCGGCGCGCCGGTCGCCGTTCAGCGTCTGGGGCCAGCTCGACGCCGGCGAGACCTACCGCTCGATCATGTCCGGGGTCGCGGTGCTGATCGCGGTGGCGGTCGCGTTTCTGCCGCGGCGCAAGTCGCCGGCCCAGGTGGCGGCGCTCGGCGCGGCGGTGCTGGTCGCGGTGCAGCTCGCCGCGTCGCACTGGTTCTACCTCTACGTCGTCTGGTTCTTCCCGCTCGCGGCGGTCGCGCTGCTGATGGCGGCCGGCGGCGGTGCGCCGCGCGAGCCGGAGTCAGAGCTCGGCGGGCTCGAGGATCTGGGTGATGGCGGTCGCGCGGCCGTCGGGGCCGGCCTCGACGAGCGCGCCGTTGAGCCACGGGTCCTCTGACGAGGTCTCGAACTTCACCTGGGTCATCGTCAGGAACCGCTCGAGCGCCAGCTCGCGCTTGACGCCGATCACCCCGCCGCGCGGGCCGGTCATGCCGACGTCGGTGCAGTAGGCGGTACCGCCGGGCAGCACGCGGGCGTCGGCGGTCGGGACGTGGGTGTGGGTGCCCAGGCAGGCCGTCGCGCGGCCGTCGAGATGCCAACCCATCGCGACCTTCTCGCTCGTCGCCTCGGCGTGCATGTCGACCAGGACGTGGTCGGCCTTGCCGCGCAGGTCGGCGAGCTGGGCGTCGGCCTCCGCGAACGCCGAGCGGGCCGCCTCCACGAACAGGCTGCCGGAGAGGTTGACCACGCCGAGGCGCAGCGACCCGTTGGCGACGACGGTGGCGCCGTGGCCCGGGCTGGCGCGCGGATAGTTGGCCGGCCGCACGATCCGCGCCTCGGTGTCGAGGTACTCGTAGACCTCGCGGTGGCGGTAGGCGTGGTTGCCGAGCGTGATCGCGTCCGCGCCCAGCTCCAGCAGCTGGCGGGCGATCTTGCTCGTGATCCCGACCCCCCCGGCCGCGTTCTCGCCGTTGACCACCACGAAGTCCGGCTCGTGGCGCTCGCGCAGGCCCGGCAGCAGCGCCGCCAGCGTCCTGCGGCCGACGCCGCCGACCACGTCTCCGACGAACAGGAGCCTCATGGGGGGAGTCTCGCACGGTGGCCTGGGCCTGGCTGCCCGCGGGTCCTGTCTCCGGTTGGAATCTGACGCTTCGCTACTGAGACGGGCGGCCTTCGGCCGAGAACCCGTGCTCGGCTCCGCCTAGCGCTCTCCCGGTGATGGTGGTGCCGGCTTCCGTGGGAGGGGCTTCGGGAGTAGCTCCGCGCTCCGCCTGTGCGCGAAGGTCGTCACCGTCGCCACCCGCGGAGGCATGCGTCTCCGTTCTCCGTACTCGACTACGGTGCTCTTCGTGAGCGAGGCGATCGCGGCGGTGGGGGTTTCGAAGCGGTTCGGCGAGCGGGCGGCGCTGCGGGAGGTGTCGCTGGCCGCGGCGCGGGGCGAGCTGGTGGCGGTGATCGGGCCCAACGGGGCGGGCAAGACGACGCTGCTGTCGATCCTCGCCGGCATCCAGCGGCCCGACGGCGGCAGCGTGAGCCGGCCGGCGAGCGAGGTCGGCTGGGTGCCCCAGCAGGCGGCGCTCTACGGCAAGCTGACCGTTGCGGAGAACCTGCGCCTGTTCGCGCGGCTCGAGCGGATCGCCGACCCGGAGGCGGCGGTCGCGGAGATGCTCGAGCTGACCGGTCTCGCCGACCGCGCCGACGACCGCGTCGCCGAGCTGTCGGGCGGCAACCGTCAGCGGGTCAACATCGCGATCGGCCTGCTCGGCCGCCAGGAGGTGCTGCTGCTCGACGAGCCCTCGGCGGCGCTCGACCCGCGCCAGCGGGCGCGCGTGTGGGAGTTCGTCGGCGGTCTGGCCGAGCGCGGCACGACGGTCGTCTACTCGACCCACGACCTCGGCGAGGCCGCCCGCCACGCCGACCGCGTCGTCGTGCTCGCCGACGGCGAGGTCGTCTTCGAGGGGTCGCCGGCCGCGCTGGAGGCGACGGTCGAGTCCGGCGGCCGGCGCGACTTCGAGGAGGCGTTCGTCGCCTTCCTGCGCGAGCGGGGCCACTGAGCGTGCGCTGGCTGCTGCTCAAGGACCTGCGCATCCTCGCCCGCTCGCCGGCGCTGGTGGCGCTGCTCGTGCTCTACCCGATCGTCGTCGCGGTGCTGATCGGGCTGGCGCTCTCCGCCGGGCCGGACAAGCCGCGGGTCGCCTACGTCAGCCTCGTCGACGAGGACGCGGCGCCGCTGGAGGTCGGCGGCCGCGAGGTCGACCTCTCGCGCTACGAGGGGCTGCTGTTCGACTCGATCGAGCCGGTCGACGTCGACTGCGACGGCCTCTCCGACCAGCAGTGCCGCGCCGCGGCGGTCGCGACGGTCGAGTCGGGCGAGGCCGTCGCCGCGCTGATCGTCCCGCCGGACTTCACCGACCGGCTCGGCGGGCTGCAGGCGCTGACGACGGGCGGGGCGCCGACCGTCGAGATCGTCTACGACGCCGACGACCCGGTCCGGGCCGCCTACGTCGAGGACACGATCAACGCCCGCCTGCGCGACGCCAACCTCGCGCTCACGACCCGCTTCACCGAGACCGGCCTCTCCTACCTCGACCTGATCGTCTCCGGCGGCACGATCGACGTGCCGGTGCTCGACGACATCGAGATTCTCGGGCTCGAGGAGGCGGAGGAGATCGTCCGCCGCGCGCGGCCGGAGGTCTCGCCGCCGCGGCGCGCCGAGCTCGACGAGGTGATCCGCTTCTCTGAGCTGGCGCGCGAGAACCTCGACTTCTCGGCGCCGCTGCTGCGCGCGGTCCGCGAGCCGATCCGCGTCGAGCAGACGCCGCTGCGCGGGGCGGGCAGCTCGCTGAGCGGCTACGCGATCGCGATCGCCGTCGCCGTCTCGCTGATGCTCGTCGCGCTGCTGCTGGCCGCCGGCGCGCTCGCGCTCGAGCGCGAGGAGAACGCGTTCGCGCGACTGGTCCGCGGCCCGGTCTCGCGCGTCGGGCTGCTGGCCGAGAAGGCCGCCCTGGCGGCGGTCTGCGCGGCCGCGCTCGCGCTCGTCATGCTCGCCGGCCTGGAGCCGTTCGTCGACCTCGACTGGGCGCGCGCGCCGCTCTGGCTGGCGGCGCTCGCGGTGGCCGGGATCGCCTTCGGCGCGGTCGGCGTCGCGGTCGGGGCGCTCGCCCGCGACGTGCGCGCCGCATCGCTGCTGTGCGTGATGGCGGCGCTGCCGCTGGCGTTCCTGGCGCTCGTCCCGTCGGGCTCGGTGTCGCCGGCGCTCTACGACGTCACGCGCGCGGTCAGCGCCGCGTTCCCGTTCGGGCCGGCGCTCGACGCGCTCGACGCGGCGCTCAACGGGACCGGCCCGCTGGTCGGGCCGCTCGCCCACCTGGCCGCGCTGGCGGTCGCGTTCGGCGCGCTCGCGCGGCTGGCGCTGCGCCGCTTCGCCTGAGTGCTCGCGGTGCCGCGTTGCGCGGGTTGCGGGGCGCCAGCGGCCGCAACTGCGGATTCACGCCTCCCAGCCGGCGGCCCGGCGGGCTAGAGTCGCGCCGTGGCCCGTATCGACCGTCGCAGCTTCATCGCCGGCTCGGCCGCGGGCGTCGCCGCCGCCACCCTCCCCGTCGAGGGCCTCGCCGCGACGGCCGAGGAGCTGCTCGGCGAGGCGTCGATCTCCAACCGCGCGTTGCGCGCGCTGCGCTCGGCGGTTCGCGGACCGGTGATGACGCGCCGCAGCCGCGGCTATGCGACCACTCGCCTGGTCTACAACGAGCGCTTCGACGGGGTCCGCCCGCAGGCGGTCGTCGAGCCGCTGAACGCGCGCGACGTGCAGGCGGTCGTCCGCTGGGCGCAGCGGTTCGACGTGCGGGTCGTCGCCAAGGCCGGCGGCCACTCCTACGCCGGCTACTCGACGATCGGCAACGGCGTCGTGGTCGACCTGCGCCGGATCGCCGGCGTCAGGCCGCATTCGCGCAACACCCGCGCGAACGTCGGTGCGGGCGCCCAGCTGATCGACGTCTACTCGGCGCTGTCGCGGCGCGGGGTGACGGTGCCGGCCGGGTCGTGCCCGTCGGTCGGCGTGGGCGGCCACGCGCTCGGCGGCGGGATGGGGCTCGCCGGCCGCCGCTTCGGCCTGCTCTCGGACAACATGACGGCGCTGACGATCGTCACCGCCGACGGGCAGATCCGCCGTGTCGACCGCAACGACGACCCCGACCTCTTCTGGGCCTGCCGCGGCGGCGGGGGCGGCAACTTCGGCATCGTCACCGGCTTCCAGTTCCGCACCCACCGCGCCCGCCGAGCGGCCTGGTTCAACGTCACCTGGCCGTGGGAGGCGGCGAGCGCCGCGCTCGACGAGTGGCAGCGGCTGCTGCCCGGCGCGACCGACCGCCTGACTGCGATCTTCCACCTCACGACCGACTCCGAGGGCCCGCCGACGGTCAGCTGCGACGGCCAGTTCTTCGGCTCGGAGTCCCAGCTGCGCGCGACGATCGCGCCGCTGCTGCGCCACGGCGCCCAGCTGTCGATCGGCACCGAGGCCTACCTGCCGCTGATGCTGCGCTGGGCGGGCTGCTTCGGCGAGCCGCTGAGCGCCTGCCACACCGTGCACACCAGCCGCCGCGGGACGCTGCCGCGCGCCGCCTTCTATGCGAAGTCCGACTATGTCGACGAGCCGCTCTCGGCGGCGGGCCGCGAGACGGCGATCGACTGGATCGAGCGCCGCAACGCGAACCCGTCGCTCGGCTCGGGCGCGCTGCTGCTCGACTCCTACGGCGGTGCGCTGAACCGGCCGAAGCCGGGCGCGACGGCGTTCGTCCACCGCGACGAGCTGTTCTGCATCCAGTACGGCGCCTACTTCGAGGGCAACGCCGCCAAGCGCGCGAGCCAGCGCTGGATCAGCGGCGCCCACCGCGCGATGCGCCCCTACGTCTCCGGCCAGGCCTACCAGAACTACATCGACGCCGGCCTCAAGGGCTGGCAGCGCGCCTACTACTCCACCAACCTCCCGCGCCTGCGCCAGGTCAAGCAGACCTACGACCCCGACTTCTTCTTCCGCTTCCGCCAGGCCATCCCGCCCGCGGGATGACCCGCCCACCGCTGGCCAGGCGGTCTCGGCACGGCTACCCTGGCGGCGTGGCGCAGCCCTCCGACCGCCCGGCGCGCGATCCCGAGCGCCCGCCCGCCCACGTCCGCGACCCGTTCGCGAACTACGCGGCCGTGCTCGCCGCCCGCCGCCGCCCGATGTCCGAGCGCCTCGAGCTGGCCCTCTCCTGGAACTCCGCCGTCGCCGAGCTGCGCGACAACCTCGGCGCCCGCCGCGGCTGAGGCCCATGCCGGCTTTCGACGCGCGTGAGCTGTTCGCGGCGCTCGCCCGTCACGGCGTCGAGTACGTCACGGTCGGCGGCATCGCGATGCAGGCCCACGGCGCCCAGCGCCTGACGCAGGACCTCGACATCGCGATCGCGTCGTCACGCGAGAACCTCGACCGGCTCGCGGCGGCGCTCGAGGACGTCGATGCCCGCATCCTCGGACCGGACGGTCGGCGCTCGCGCTCGGTTCCCACCGCGGCGCTGCTCGGGGCCGGGGACCAGTGGCACCTTCTCACCGACCACGGCCCGCTCGACGTCGTCACCCTGCCAGCCCACCTCGGTCCCTTCTCCGAGATGCGGGCCCGCGCCCTCGACACCACGCTCGGCGACCTCACCGTCCCGATCGCCCACCGCGACGACCTGCTGCGGATGAAGCGCGCCGCCGGTCGCCCCCAGGACCTCGCCGACGTCGAGCTGCTCGAGTCGCTCGGCGACGGTGGGTGAGCGGTCACCCGTAGCTCTTGCGCCGGAACACGTCGCGGGAGAGGGAGTCGACGCGGTCGAGGAAGAGGATGCCGTCGAGGTGGTCGATCTCGTGGAGGAGGCAGCGGGCCTCGAAGGCGTCGGTCTCGACCAGGCGCGGGGTGGCGGTCACGGTGCCGTCGTCGTGGAGGGTGAGCTCGTCGGCCTCGACGGCGATCGTCGTGGCGCGGCGGACGTTGGCGGTCAGGTGCGGGATGCTCAGGCAGCCCTCGCGGCCGACCTCATCGCCGGCCGACTCGATCGTGCGCGGGTTGGCGAGCAGCAGCAGGCCGCTCTCGGTCGCCGCCTTGCGGTGGCCGGTCACGTCCACGACGACGATCCGCGTCAGCGCCCCGATCTGTGGCGCCGCGATCCCGGTGCAGTGGCCGAACGAGCGCATCGTGTCGAGCAGGTCGCGTGCGACCGCGGCCGTCCGCGGATCGTCCGCGGTCGCCGGGGCGGCGACCGTCTTCAGCGCCCGGTGCGGGTAGAGCAGCACCTCGCGGACGGCCACGGCTCCCCCTAGAGCGCGTCGGCGCCGAGCTCGCGCAGGCTGACGTCGACGACCTCGCTCGCCGCGATCTCCGCGAGCGCCGCGTCGAGGGTCGCGGTGTCGAGCTCCGGCGGCGCCGCCACCTCGATCGCCAGCGCGTAGAGCGCCGGCTCGCCGTCGCCCTCGGCGAGGCGGGTCTGCAGGTCGGTGATGTTCGCGCCCTGCTCGGCGAGCACGCGCGCGGCGTGGTGGACGATCCCCGGATGGTCGACGCCGTAGATCGACACCATGTGCGTCGGCTCGACGGCCTCCGCCGCGTGCGACTCGACCGCGCTCAGCGTCAGCGCCTCCAGCCCCAGCTCGGCCGCCGCCGCGTCGAGGTCGGCCTTCAACGACACGCGGTCGGCGCCCTCCGGCACCCCGAGGATCAGCGTCATCGCGAAGTGGCCGCGCAGGATCGCCATCCGCGAGTCCTCGACGTTGACGCCGTGGCGCAGCAGCACCGCCGTCGCGGCGGCGACGATCCCGGGGCGGTCGCGGCCGACCGCGGACAGGGCGAGCTGGGCCATCGCGTCGAGCATATGCCCCCGCGCAAGCCCGCCCGCCCGCGCGCCCTAGACTGACCGGGATGGCCTTCCCCGCCACCCGCATGCGCCGCCTGCGCGCGAGCGGCGTCCTGCGCGGACTGGTGCGCGAGACGGAGCTGACCCCCGCCCACCTCGTCCAGCCGCTGTTCGTCGAGCTCGGCACCGACAGCCGGACGCCCGTCGCGACGATGCCGGGCGTCGACCGCCTCTCGATCTCGCACGCGGTCGAGGAGGCCGGCGAGCTCGCCGACGCCGGCGTGCCGGCGGTGCTGCTGTTCGGCGTCCCGGCCGACAAGGACGAGCAGGCCTCCGGCGCCTACGACGACGAGGGCGTCGTCCAGCTCGCGGTCCGAGCGCTGAAGGAGGCCCACCCCGACCTCGTCGTGATGACCGACGTCTGCCTCTGCGGCTTCACCTCGCACGGCCACTGCGGCGTCGTGCGCGCCGACGGCGCCGTCGACAACGACGTAACGCTCGAGCTGCTCGCCAAGACCGCGATCTCCCACGCCCGCGCGGGCGCCGACGCGGTCGCCCCCTCGGACATGATGGACGGCCGGGTCGGCGCGCTGCGCGGCCAGCTCGACGGCGAGGGGCTGAGCGAGACGCCGATCGTCGCCTACTCCGCGAAGTACGCCTCGGCGTTCTACGGCCCGTTCCGCGAGGCGGCCGAGTCGGCGCCCGCGTTCGGCGACCGGCGCAGCTACCAGATGGACCCCGCCAACTCCGACGAGGCGGTCCGCGAGGCGCTGCTCGACGTCGAGGAGGGCGCCGACATGCTGATGGTCAAGCCGGCGCTGCCCTACCTCGACGTGATCGCCCGCGTCAAGGAGGCGACGGCGCTGCCGGTCGCCGCCTACAACGTCAGCGGCGAGTACGCGATGGTCAAGGCGGCCGCCGCGGCCGGCGCCCTCGACGAGCGCGCCGCCGTGCTCGAGGCGCTGACCGGCATCCGCCGCGCCGGCGCCGACGTCGTCATCACCTACCACGCCAAGGAGGCCGCGCGATGGCTTCAGTGAGAGAGACCGCGGCGATCCCGAAGGTCCGCAGCCGCAAGGACGGCGCCGCCGTGCCGCTCGACGAGCTCGACAAGCGGCTGCTGAACCTGATGCAGGGCAGCTTCCCGATCGCCGAGCGGCCCTACGCCCACGTCGCCGACGCGGCCGAGGTGCCCGAGGACGAGGTCCTGCGCCGCGTCCAGCGCCTCCTCGACGAGCGGATCATCCGCCAGGTAACGCCGATCTTCGACACGCGCGTGCTCGGCTACAGCTCGATGCTGGTCGCCGCCAAGGTCGACCCGGAGAACCCGCACCGCGCGGCGCGCGTGGTCAACTCCCATCCGGGCGTCTCGCACAACTACCTGCGCAACCACGACTTCAACATGTGGTTCACGATCGCCACCGAGCCCGGCTCGAAGCTCGGGCTCGAGGGGACCCTCGACGTGCTCGCGGAGCTGACCGGGGCCGAGTCGGTCCGCCAGCTGCCGACGGTCAAGCTGTTCAAGATCCGGATGGACCTTGAGATGGAGAAGGGGACCGCGGACCTGGCCGCCGCCGGCGTCGCCGAGGACCCGATCGAGCCCGACCCGATCGAGCCGACCGAGCTCGACGTCGCGGTGATCCGCGCGCTCCAGGGCGACATGCCGGTCGTCTCCGAGCCCTACGCCCCGGCCGCCGCCGAGCTGGGCGTCTCCCAGGCCGAGCTGCTCGAGGCGCTCGAGTCGCTGCGCGAGCGCAAGGCGCTGCGGCGGGTCGCGGCGATCCTCTTCCACCGGCGCGCCGGCTTCTCGGCCAACGGCATGGGGGTCTGGGCGATCCCCGAGGAGCGGATCATGGAGCTGGCGCCGCGGATGGCCTCCTACCGCGGCATCTCGCACTGCTACCAGCGGCCCACCTACGCCGACTGGCCGTACTCGGTCTTCACGATGGCCCACGGCCGCTCGAAGGAGGAGTGCGACGCGATCCTCGAGTCGATCGCGGCCGACACCGGGATCGAGGACCGCCGCACCCTCTACTCCTCGACCGAGTTCAAGAAGATCCGGCTGCTCTACTTCACCGACGACCACCGCCGCTGGGAGGCCGAGCACGGCGCATAGCCGCCGGCCCGGCGCGCGTCGGCCACGGCCGTCCGGCGGGCCCGCTCAGCCGGCGCGCGGCTCCGGCAGCCGCGCGTCGATCCAGTCGGTGAGCGTGCGGACGTAGGTCGCGGTGAGGTGCACGCGGTCGCGGTAGACGAGCACGTCGCCGATCACCGCCGGGCAGATCCGCCCCGGGCAGGCGATCTGGTTGATGTCGACGCGCGCCACCCCGGCGCGCCGCGCGCCGCGCACGACGTAGTTGCGGTAGGGCGCCGAGCCGCGCTGGAACGCGCAGCGGGCGAGGCTCGCCATGTTGTCGCGGACGCAGCTCGGCGGATCGGCGGGCGCCCGCGGCGGGTTGACGAGCACCGCCACGCGCCGGTCCTCGCCGCGGATCCGCCGCAGCGTCCTGATCCAGGCGCGCCGCAGGATCGGCCGGCTGGCCGGCCGGCTGAGCCGCTTGCCGCGCGCGATGACCTGGTAGGCGACGCTCGAGCTGGTGACGATCAGCGCCGGGTCGAGCCGGGCGATCCGGCGCAGCGCGCGCTCGCGCCAGCGGTCGCAGCGGTAGGCGTAGTGGACGACCATCGGCGGGCAGCCGGCGCGGCTGATCACGACGAGCCGCCAGTTGCGGCGCTGGGCGATCGCGTCGAGCGCCGGGAAGTGCTGCATCGCCTTCGAGTCGCCGTAGACGACGACGGTCGGCGCGCCGTCGGGGTTGCCGTGGACGCAGGTCAGCGGACCGTCGACCGGCCCGCGGATCGGGCAGCCGGCCGGCCGGCCGCGGTCGGCGCGGGCGCGGTCGAGCTCGGGGGTCACGGTCTCGGCCGACTGCTGGAGCGCCGGCGCGGCGTCCGCCTGGACGGCGACCGCGACGAGCACGGCGAGCGCGGCCGCGAAGGGCGGCCAGATGCGACGCGGGCGGCGCCTCAGCGCAACCGCCTCGCGAGGAACTCGAGCGAGGTGTCCAGCACGGCCGGCGAGTAGTGCGGCGCGTGCAGCCGGCCCGGCACCAGCAGCAGCTGGCGCGGCGCGCCCGCGAGCCGCAGCCGCGCCGCCATCCGGCGCGCCTGGTCGGCGGGGATCAGCTCACGGCGCGAGTTGACGATCAGCAGCGGCGGGTCGCCGGCCCCGGCGTGGGTGAGCGGGGAGGCGGCGGCGGCCCGCCGCGGGCAGGGGGAGCAGCCGAGGTAGCCGGCGATCTTCGCGCGCAGGCGCCGTCGCAGCCGCTGGGTGCCGAGGTCGAACGGGGCCGACCAGGTCACGAGCGCGCCGAGCCGGGAGCGGCGGCTGGTCGCCAGCAGCGCGAGCAGGTGGCCGCCGGCCGAGCTGCCGAGCGCGCCGATGCGGTCTGGGTCGACGCCGATCCGGTGGGCGTTGGCGCGGACCCACGCGACGGCCGCCGCGAGCTCGGCGGTCTGGCGCGGGTAGCCGGGCCGGCCGGGCGCGACGAGCGTGTAGTTGACGTTGATCGCCACCATGCCGGCGGCCGCCACGGCGCGCGCGACGTGGCCGATCGCGGCCTTGTCGCCCGCGCTCCACGCCCCGCCGTGGACGACGATCACCGCCGCCCGCCGGCCCCCCGCGCCGGCCGGGCGGTGGACGTCGAGCAGCGGGCCGCGCCCGCCGAGGTAGGGGACGTCGCGCAGCACGGCCGGCGGCCGCTCGCGCAGCGCGGCGCCGGTGGCCGGCGGAACGGTGGCCTCGGTGGCGCGCACGGCGGTCGAGGCGGTCGCGTCGGTGGCGCGCGGGTCGCCGGCGGGCGAGCCGGGCAGGGCGCCGACGAGCGCCAGGCCGGCGGCAGCGGCTGCGGCGCACGCGAGCATGCTGCGCCGCCGGCTGTGGCTGGAAAGGGGCATCAGGGGTTCCTGAACACGGTGACACGGCCCGAGTTCCGGCGGTCGGTCAGGATGTCCTGCGTGACTCTCTCCGACCGCCGCTCCGCCGAGCTGTTCGCGCGCGCCGAGCGCCTGCTGCCCGGCGGCGTCAACTCGCCGGTGCGGGCGATGCGCGCGATCGGCCGCGACCCGATCTTCGTCACCGCCGGGGCGGGCGCCGAGCTGACCGACGTCGACGGCAACGCCTATGTCGACTACGTCTGCTCGTGGGGCCCGCTGATCGCCGGCCACGCCCACCCGCGCGTCGTCGAGGCGGTGACCGCCGCCGCCGCGCGCGGCACGAGCTTCGGCGCCCCGACCGCGGCCGAGGTCGAGATCGCCGCCGCGATCGCCGACCGAGTCCCCGGCGCGGAGATGGTGCGGATGGTCAACTCCGGCACCGAGGCGGCGATGTCGGCGATCCGCCTGGCGCGCGCGGCGACCGGCCGCGAGAAGCTGCTGAAGTTCGCCGGCGGCTACCACGGCCACGTCGACGGCCTGCTCGCCGACGCCGGCTCCGGCCTGGCGACCGCCGGGATTCCCGCCAGCCCCGGCGTGCCGGCCGCCCAGGCGGCGGCGACGGTGATCGTGCCGTGGAACGACCGCGACGCGGTGGCGGCGGCGCTCGCCGAGCACGAGGTCGCCGCGATCCTCGCCGAGCCGTACCCGGCGAACATGGGCCTCGTGCCGCCCGCCGGGGCGCGCGGCGCGACCGGCGGCCCGGACGGCGAGCCGTTCCTCGCCTTCCTGCGCGAGCAGGCCGGCCGCAATGGCGCGCTGCTCGTCTTCGACGAGGTGATCAGCGGCTTCCGCGTCGGTCGCGGCGGCGCTCAGGAGCGCGAGGGCGTGACGCCGGACCTGACCGTGCTCGGCAAGGTCATCGGCGGCGGGCTGCCCGCGGCGGCCTACGCGGGACGGACGGAGCTGATGGAGCGCGTCGCCCCGGCCGGCGACGTCTACCAGGCCGGGACGCTGTCGGGCAACCCGCTCGCGACCGCTGCCGGACTGGCGACGCTCGAGCTGCTCGACGGCGACGCCTACGCGCGGCTCGAGCTGGTCGCGCGGCAGCTGGCCGAAGGTCTGCGTTCCGCCGCGGCCGACGCCGGCGTCGCGGTCCACGTCAGCCACGCGCCGGGGCTGCTGACCGTCTTCTTCCACGACGGCCCGGTCGCCTCCTACGCCGACGCCCGCGCCGCCGACACCGACCGCTTCGGGGCCTTCTGCCGCGCGATGCTCGACCGCGGCGTCTACCTGCCCGCCGCCCAGTTCGAGGCCTGGTTCCCGTCGCTCGCCCACACCGACGAGCAGCTCGACCGCACGCTCGCCGCGGCCGCCGAGGCGTTCGCGGAGGTCGCTCCGTGAGCGTCCTCGCGGAGGTCGTCGCAGCCGTCGACCCGGCGATCGCCGAGCACGCGGTCGCCGAGCCCGGTCCCGACCGCTTCGCCGGCACGGTCGCCGACCCCGACCGCCTGTTCACGCTCGAGGCCGTCCACGAGGCGGCGCTGCTGCACTACGGCGAGCCGCGCGCCTTCGCCGGCATGGACGGGGACCTGCGCCTGCTCGCCGGCGACGCCCTCTACGCGCTCGGGCTGCGCCGGGTGGCCTCCGCGGGGGATCTCGAGGCGGTCGCGATCCTCGCCGACCTGATCGCCGCGGTCGCCCGCGCGGAGGCCGAAGGCGACCCCTCGGCGGCCGTCGCCATCTGGTCTGAAGGCGCGCGCCGCCTCGCCTAACTACAATCTCGCGCCGCGACGCCCACCGACGGCCTCGCGCCCCCCACAACCAAGCCCCCTTGGCCGACCTCCCCGACAAGCACAAGCGCAAGTCGCGATACACCGCCGAGCGAGGCACCCCCGGTGCCTTCGAGGGCGAGACCGTCACCCGCCGCACGCTGATGACCGGCGGCGCGCTCGCCACCGGAGGCATCGCCACCGCGGCGTTCGGCCTGCCGGCGCTCGGCTTCGCGCTCGGCCCGATGTTCGAGCGCTCGGCACCGGAGACCTGGCAGGACGTCGGCAGCCCGGAGGACTTCAACGACGAGACCTACGTCCCGGTCGTGATGAACCTCGTGCCGTCGATCGGCGAGGCCGGCAAGACGACCGTCTACATCCGCCGCTTCAACCCGGGCCGCGACACCGCGCGCAACTCCGACCTGCCCTACGTCGCGATCTCCACGCGCTGCGCCCACCTCGGCTGCCCGGTCCGCTACATCCAGGCTTCGCAGCGCTTCGTCTGCCCCTGCCACGGCGGCGTCTACGACTTCGAGGGCAAGGTCGACGGCGGCCCGCCCGTCCGTCCGCTGGACCGCTTCTACACGCGCGTGCGCAACGGGCGCGTGGAGGTCGGCGACCGCTTCTCGGTCAACTCCGAGCTCGAGCGCTTCCCGCATCCGCGCGATCCCTCCAACCACCTCGACGGGCTCTGGCAGTACCTCTACCCCGGTAGGCCGAGCACATGAGCCTCGTCCCGAAGTTCATGCGGCCGGCGCCCCCGCGCCCGACCGAGCGCGACGGCGCGGCGCCGACGCCGGCGCAGCGCGCCAAGGCGAACGCCGCCGAGGGCGGCGCGGGCCTGGTCGGCTACCTCGACGAGCGCACCGGCGCGAGCCCGTTCCTGCGCGGCTTCCTGTTCCGCAAGGTGCCGAAGGGGACCAACTGGTTCTACACGCTCGGCTCGGCGACGATGTTCGCGTTCGTCTCGCAGGCGGTGACGGGCGTCTTCCTGGCGATGTACTACGAGCCGGACCCGACGCGCGCCTACACGTCGGCCGCCCACATCACCAACGACGTCTTCCTCGGCGAGCTGGTGCGCGGCATGCACCGCTGGGGCGCCACGGTGATGATCATCCTGATCTTCCTGCACATGGGCCGCACGTTCGTCTTCGGCGCCTACAAGTACCCGCGCGAGCTCAACTGGGTGATCGGCGTCGTGCTTGTCGTGCTGACGCTCATGATGGGCCTGACCGGCTACCTGCTGCCGTTCGACCAGCGGTCCTTCTGGGCGACGGTCGTCGGCGTCAACATCAACGCGTCCGGTCCGATCATGGGCCCGTACCTGGCCGACTTCATGCGCGGCGGGGCCGAGTTCGGCCAGTCGACGCTCAGTCGCTTCTATGCGATGCACATGATGTTGATCCCGGGTCTGATCGGCGCGCTGATCGGCGCCCACCTGTACCTCGTCTCCAAGCTCGGCACGAGCGCCCCGCCGTGGCTGAAGGCCGAGAAGAAGTCGCTCAAGCGCGAGGAGATCTGAGGTGAACCGGCGCGAGAAGGAGGAGTACCTACGCGAGTACTCCATCCTCAAGAGCCAGGGCAAGCCGTTCTTCCCGTACGCGGTCGCCAAGGACGGCGCGATGGCGTGCGTGACGATGGCGGTGATCATCCTGATGGCCGTCCTGTTCGGCGCCGAGCTCGGCCCGAAGGCTGACCCGACGACGACCACCTACTCGCCGCGTCCGGAGTGGTACTTCTTCTTCCTGTTCGAGCTGCTGCGGGTCGTCAAGCCGCCGGCGCTGGTCTTCGTGGCCACGATCGGCATCCCGACGATCTGCCTGATGCTGCTCCTGCTGCTGCCGTTCTACGACCGCAACCCCGAGCGCCATCCGCTCAAGCGGCCGATCGCGATGATCGGCGCCGTGGCGACCGTCGCCGCGATGGGCTACCTGACGGTGCTCGGCGCGCTCGCCGGCCCGCCGAGCCAGGTCGACATCTACGTCGCCCCCGAGTACGAGCGGGGCGCCGAGGTCGCGGCGTCGGCCGGCTGCCTCGGCTGTCACCGGATCGGCCACAACGGCAACACGCTCGGTCCCGATCTGACGAACATCGGCGACCGCCTCGGCCGCGACGCGATCGCCCGCACGCTCGTCAACCCGACCGCGCCGATGCCCTCCTACGAGGCGCTGCGCGAGAACGACCCCGAGCAGTTCAACCAGCTCGTCGACTTCATCGCCTCGCTGCGCGCGGACAACCCGCACAGCGAGCCCGAGGGCGACGGCTCCGGCCACTAGGCGGCCTGCGATGAGCGGCGGAAGCCCCGCCAGCGGCACGCTCCCGGAGGGCCAGGTGCGGGCGATGTTCGACCGCATCGCGCGCGTCTACGACCGGATGAACGCGGTCATGACCGCCGGCATGGACGCCCGCTGGCGCCGCCGCGCGGCCGATCTCGCGGCCGTGGCCCCTGGCGACCGTGTCCTCGACGTGGCGACCGGCACCGGCGACCTGGCGATCGAGCTGGCCGGCCGTGTCGGCCCTGACGGCGAGGTCGTCGGCCTCGACTTCTCCGACGGGATGCTCGAGCTGGCGCGCGCGAAGGCGCCCGGCATCCGCTTCGACCAGGGCAGCGCGCTCGAGCTGCCCTACGCCGACGGCGAGTTCGCGGCGGCGACGGTCGGCTTCGGGGCGCGCAACTTCTCCGACCTCGGCCGCGGCCTGGCCGAGATGCGGCGGGTCGTGCGGCCCGGCGGCCGGGTGGTCGTGCTCGAGATCACCACGCCGCAGAGGCCGCCGCTGTCCTGGTTCTTCCGGCTCTGGTTCGACCGCGTGGTGCCGGCCCTCGGCCAGGTCGCCGGCGACTCCGACGCCTACACCTACCTGCCGAGCTCGGTCCGCCGCTTCCCGGGACCCGAGGAGCTCGGCGGCGAGCTGGCGGCCGCCGGCCTGGTCGACGTGCGCTGGGTCCTGACGGCGGGCGGGATCATCGCGCTCCACGTCGGCACCGTTCCCGAGGCGTGAACGCCGAGCGCCAGCTCGCGGCGCTGCTCGAAGCCGCCGGGCCGGGCGTCGCCGCGGGGCTCGCGCGGATGGAGGCGCGGCTCGAGGAGATCGCCGCCGGCGACGGCGAGGCGCTCGCCGCGCACGCGCGTCGCATGGTCGCGGCGGGCGGCAAGCGCCTGCGCCCGCTGCTGGTGCTGCTCGCCGCCGGCCCGGACGATCCGCCGACCGCCGCGGTCGCCGCCGCGGTCGCCGTCGAGCTGCTGCACACAGCCACCCTCGTCCACGACGACGTCCTCGACCGCGCGCCGCTGCGGCGCGGCCGCCCGACGGTCTTCGCGACCGCCGGCCCCCACGCCGCTACGGCCACCGGCGACCTGCTCTTCGCGCGGGCGTTCGCCGAGCTGGCCGGCACCGGCAGCGCCGGCGCGGTCGAGGCGCTCTCGGCCGCCTCGACGGCGCTGGCGCGCGGCGAGCTGCTCCAGCGCGCCGACGCATGGGACGCCGAGGTGGCCGTCGACCGCTACGTCGAGCGCTGCGGCCTGAAGACCGGCAGCCTGTTCGCGGCCGCCGCGCGGCTCGGCGCGCTGCTCGGCGACGGCGGCGGCGATCCCGACGGCCTGGCGGCCTTCGGCGACCACGTCGGCGTCGCCTTCCAGATCCTCGACGACGTCCTCGACGTGTCCGGCCCGGTCGAGCGGACGGGCAAGCACCGCGGCACCGACCTGCTCGACGGCACCGTCACGCTCCCGCTGATCCTCGCGCGCGCACGCGACCCCGCGCTGGCGGCGCTCGACCTGCGCGCGGAGGTCCGCGACGCCGCCGCGGCCGAGGCCGTCTGCGACCGGATCGCCGCGACCGGCGCGCTCGACGCCGCCCGCGCCGCCGCCCTCGAGCGCGTCGCCGCCGCCAAGGCGCTGCTTCCCGCCGCCACGGGCGGCGACTGGCAGCTCGGCGTGCTCGACGCCGTCGCCGACTCGGTCGTGGCGCGCTACTCGTAGCGCGCGCGGCCGCTAGAAGTCCTCGGGCAGGATCGCGTCGACGCGCAGCGCGGCGGCGAAGCGGTCGAGCTCGGCGGCGAGGTTGTCACGCGAGAGGCGCCGGTAGGCGGTCGCGAGCGCCTCGGCGCCCTCGGCGAGACGAGCGTCGTAGGCATCGACGAGGGTCTGCGAGTAGACGCCCTCGCGCTGGCGCTCGCACTCCGGGCAGCGCAGCCCGACCCGCCAGGCCCGGTTGGCCGCCTCCTCCCACCACAGCGGCTGGACGAGTCGCGAGCCGCAGCCCGTGCAGACGTGGAGCCCGTCGTCCCTGCCCGGACTGCGGACTGTCGCCGGATGGTCACCGCCGCTTGGCTGCATGCCGTCTCCTTACGGGTCGCTGCCGCGCGATCCTCCCCGGCGCGCCGGACGGCAAGTCATGTGCGGGACCGCCGCCGGACCGCCGCCGGCCGCTGTACGCTCCCGGGCCGTGGTCCTCAGCGACAAGACGATCCGCGCGGAGATCGACGCCGGCCGCATCGTGGTCGACCCCTACGACGGCGCCCTGATCCAGCCGTCGAGCATCGACGTTCGGGTCGACCGGCGCTTCCGCGTCTTCCACAACGCGCGCTATCCCTACATCGACGTCCGCCAGCCGATGGACGAGCTGACCGAGCTGGTCGAGGTCAGCGGCGACGAGCCGTTCATCCTCCATCCCGGCGAGTTCGTGCTCGGTCAGACGCTCGAGCGGGTGACGCTGCCCGACGACCTCGTCGCGCGGCTGGAGGGCAAGAGCTCGCTCGGCCGGCTCGGGCTGCTGATCCACTCGACGGCCGGCTTCGTCGACCCGGGGTTCTCGGGCAATCTGACGCTCGAGCTGTCCAACGTCGCGAATCTTCCGATCACGATCTACGAGGGAATGCCGATCGGGCAGCTCTCGTTCATGCGTATGGACGGACCCGTCGAGGTGCCCTACGGCGCCAAGGACAAGGGCTCGAAGTACCAGGGCCAGGGCGAGCCGACGCCCAGCCGCTTCTACAAGAACTTCGACCCGGCGCGCTGATCCGCTTCGCCGCTGGCGGCGAAGCCCTCCTACCGACTACCATCGGTCGGACCCCACCTTCGCCAGGAGGCGAACTCACATGCCCAACATCGGACCTCTCGAGATCATCATCGTCCTCGTCGTCGTCCTGCTGATCTTCGGCCCGAAGCGTCTGCCCGACCTCGGCCGCTCGCTCGGCGGCGGACTGCGCGAGTTCAAGGACTCGGTCACCGGCAAGGACAACGACCGCATCGAGTCCGCCGACGCCAAGCCGGACCCCGTCCACGCGGAGAAGTCCGAGCCCGCCAGCCACCGCTCGTAGCGCCGCCCACCACAGCCGCATGACCGCGCGGATGCGATGCCGCGGATAAGGCCCGTCTCCCACGAGGACGAGCTCTCGATCGTCGACCACCTCGACGAGCTCCGCTCACGCCTGATGATCGCCATCTCGGCGTTCGTCGTCGCGTTCGCGGTCTGCGCCTGGCAGAGCGACCGGATCCTGGAGTTCGTCAACAAGCCGCTGCCGCCGGAGTTCGACAAGCCGATCACCTTCGGCGTCACCGAGCCCTTCACGACGACGTTCACCAACTCGGCCTACGCGGCGATCCTGATCTCGCTGCCGATCATCCTCTACCAGCTGTACGCGTTCGTCCTGCCCGCGTTCAGCCCGAGCGAGAAGCGGGTCGCCAAGCCGCTGATGCTGATGGTGCCGTTCCTCTTCATCGCCGGCGTGGCGTTCTGCTACTACGTCGTCCTGCCGCCGGCGACCGACTTCCTGCTCAGCTTCAACGCGAGCGAGTTCAACACCCAGGTTCGCGCGCGCGACTACTACAGCTTCGCGACGTTGACGATGGTCGCGATGGGGCTCGGCTTCCAGGTCCCGGTGCTGATCCTGGCGCTGGTCAAGCTGAACATCGTCACCACCAGGCAGCTGCGCCAGAACCGCCGCTACGCCGTCCTGGTGATCGCGGTGCTCGCCGCGCTGCTGCCGACGATCGACCCGATCACGATGCTGCTCGAGATGGTTCCGCTGCTGCTCCTCTACGAGGCGAGCATCTGGCTGGCGACCTGGCTGACCCGTCCGAGCAGCTCCGCGGCGGAAGTTGCCGCTGCCGACGGCCGCTAGTAGCTAGTCTCCGGCCTGATGCTCTTCGACCTGCAGGGGAAACGTCGACGCGTCGTGCAAGCGACGTATCTCGGTCTGGCCGTCCTGATGGGCGGCGGACTGGTGCTGTTCGGCATCGGCGGCGATGTCTCCGGCGGTCTCTTCGACGCGTTCTCCGACCGCAGCGGCAGCAGCGGCAACGACATCGTCGAGGAGCGCGTGCAGCGCAACGAGGAGCGCGTCCAGACCAACCCGAACGCGATCGCGGCGCGCAAGGAGCTGGTCCGCGACTACTACCAGTTGGCGGTCTCCCAGGCGGACGACCGCGGCGTCTACCCGGCCGACGCGCAGGACGAGCTGCGCAAGGCGGCCCGGAACTGGTCGGCCTAC
>JAAYBF010000044.1 GCA_012718975.1 Solirubrobacterales bacterium
CCGGCGTGATCGACTGGGCCGACGCCGCCGTCACCGATCCCGCCAAGGACCTCGGCCTGATCCTGCGCGACCTCGGCGAGGAGGCGCTCGCGGTCGCGCACGCCCGCTGCGTCGCCGCCCTGCCGGCCGCCGACCCCGGCCTCCTCGCCCGCGCCGTCTTCTACGCCCGCTGCCTGGCGCTCGAGGACCTCGCCCACGGTCTCGCCGGCGGCGACGAGCGCTACTCCCGCAACGCGTCCGCCGCGCTCGACGATCTCCTAGGCACCTGAGCCCGTCGCCAGCGGCCACGCCGTGCCCGCGCCCCTCACACCTCCAGCTCCACCCGCGCCGAGCGCACCCGCTCGATCGCCTCGTCGCGCGACAGGCCCAACGCCAGCAGCAGGTCGGTCGCCGTCGCGCGGACCTGCCCGACGATCACGCTGACCGCCATGTTCGAGGTCTGCTCGAGCGCCGCGGACGCGAGCGCCGCCGCGCGCAGCGCCGCGCCGACAGCCGGCGAGTCGGGCGCCGGCGCCTCGAGGTGGTCCTCCAGCGCGGAGGTAGCCGCCGCCAGGTCGCGGATCGAGTCGACCACCACGTCGGGCACGTGCTCCCGCAGCTCGATCGCCCGGATCGCCGACCGCGCCAGCACGCGTGTGTTGCGCACCGCCAGGTCGATCGACTCGGTCGCCGCCGCGAGCATCTCGACCTGCCCGCGCGAGCGCCGCCGCGTCGGCGCCAGCCGCGTCGTCTCACGTCCCACCCCGACCGCGGCGCGCAGCTCGCGCACCGCCGGGTCGAGCGCCCGCGCGCGCTCCAACGCCACCTCGGCCGCATCGCGGTTCCCAGACCCGAGCGCGTCCGCCACGTCGACCAGCGCGGCCGCGAGCCGCTCCAGCAGCGGCTCGGACCGGCGCAGCACCAGCCGCACCGGGTGCACCGGCGCGATCGCGTTCGCCGCCAGCCCCACGCCCGCCCCCACGAGCGCGTCGACGAACCGCCCGGCCGAGAACGCGTCGTCGGGCGTCTCCAGCGTCGCGACCAGCACCGCCGAGACCGCCGCCTGGTTGACGAGCAGCACACCGCCGCCGGCGAGCACCGCCAGGGCCATCGCGAAGCAGACGACCAGCACCAGCTGCCACGTCCCGGTCCCGGTGGCGATCACGATCGCGTCGGCGATCCCGATGCCGAGCGCGACCCCGAGCGCGAGCTCCCACGCCCGCGCGCCGCGCCGCTCGAACGTCAGCCCGAGCGTCAGCACCGCGGCGATCGGCGCGAAGAACGGCTGCGGGTGGCCGAGGACCTCGCGGGCGATCAGCCAGGCGACGCCGGCCGCGATGCCGGCCTGGAGGATCCGCGGCGTCGCCGCCCGCAGCGCGTGCGCCCGCTCGCGCGCGAACTCCGCCGCCGACCGGCCGTCCAGCGGACCTCCCCAGCCCTAGCGCCCGCGGCGCTTCTGGACCTGGCGCCAGCCGTGGCGCGCGGCGGCCATCCCGACGGCCCGGCTGCGCGGGTGCAGCAGCGCCATCGTGACCCAGCCGCCGGGCAGCACCTTCGCGCCCTTCTTGAACGCGTATCCCGTGACAGCGGACTTGAGCATGCCCTTCAGGCTACCCGCCGCACGACCCAGCGAACCACGAACGGCGCCAGGATCACAAGCAGCAGCAGCCGCAGCACCTGGACCCCGACGACGAACGTCGTGTCGGCCCCCTTTCCGAACGCGACCGCCAGCACGGCGTAGAGGCCGCCGGGCGTGGTCGCGAGGTAGGAGTCCAGCAGCGTCGCCGACGTCGTCGCGGCGAGCCCGACCGCCATCAGGAACGCGGTCGCGATCAGGAAGGCGATCGCCGCCAGCACGGGGAACAGCAGCCGCCCCATCGCCCGGACGGTCTCGACGGTGA
>JAAYBF010000045.1 GCA_012718975.1 Solirubrobacterales bacterium
ACGCGCTCCATCCGGTAGAGGCCGATCCGGAAGGCCTCCTGGATCAGCTCGCCGACGGTCCGCAGACGGCGGTTGCCGAAGTGCTCGTACTCGTCGAGGCGCTCCTCGATCGGCTCGCGCGGGTAGGTCTGGGCCTCCGCCGCGTAGTCCTTGATCGGCTCGCCCTCGTAGAGGCCGTCCTCGGGGATGCCGAGCTCGCGCGGGAGCGAGACCAGCTCCTTGATCAGCTCGACGATGTCGCTCGGGGTGAGCGTGCGCGTGTCGAGCGGCTCGTCGAGGTGCAGGCGCGAGTTGAGCTTGTAGCGACCGACGCGCGTGAGGTCGTAGCGCTTGGGGTCGAAGAAGAGCTGGTTGAGCAGGTTCTTGGCGGCGTCGACCGACGGCGGCTCGCCCGGGCGCTGCTTCTTGAACAGCTCGATCAGCGCGCCCTCCTCCGACTTGGTCACCTCGGTGTCGGCCTCGAGGGTGTTGCGGACGTAGAGCGAGTTGTCGAACAGCGCGAGGATGTCCTCGTCGCTGCCGGTCCAGCTCGGGGCGACGCCGCTGTCGCGCAGCACCTCGCCCATCGCGCGCAGCAGCACGCTGACGGGCAGCTTGCGCTTGCGGTCGATGCGGACGAAGACCTTGCCCTTCTTGTCGATCTCCAGCTCGAGCCAGGAGCCGCGCGCGGGCATCAGGTTCGCGACGAACACCTGCTTCTCGCGGTCCTTGGGCTCCATCACGTAGGCGCCCGGCGAGCGGACGAGCTGGGTGACGACGACGCGCTCGGTGCCGTTGATGATGAAGGTGCCGCGGTCGGTCATCCACGGGAAGTCGCCCATGAAGACCGACTGCTCCCGGATCTCGCCCGTCTCGCGATTCTGGAAGGCGACCTTCACGGTCAGCGGGCGCGAGTAGGTGAGGTCCTTCTCGCGGCACTCCGACAGCGACGCGACCGGCTCGTCGAAGTGGATGTCCTCGAAGACGACGGCGAGGTTGCCGGTGTAGTCCTCGATCGGGGAGACGTCGTCGATGGTCTCGCGCAGGCCCCCGTTCTCGGTGTCCACGAGCCAGTCGAAGGACCGGCGCTGGATGTCGATGAGGTTCGGCAGCTCCAGGACGTTGTCGAGACGCGAGAAGCTGCGACGCAGACGGGAGGCATCAACAGGTGCCAAGACGGCGACTCCTTCGAGGTTCGGCGGGGAGCGAGACGGGCGCGACGAGCGCGACCGCCCAGAATAGCACAGCCAGCAGCCGCCCCACTGGGGCGGCTGACGCGGCCCCCGGCGGGGGCGCGAGCGCGGCCATCACGGACCCCGCCCCGAGGCCCCGCGGATATGTGGCGGGGCGCAGCTCGAGGGGCGGCTGCGGCTATAGGCCAACCGGAAGGGTAGCGGTTTCGGCCTACGCCGTGGCGGCGTCCGACCGCGAGTGCATCCGCACCGCGGAGTCGAGCTCGGCGGGCGTGAAGCCCCCGACCGCGTCGCCGTCGGCGGTCCAGCGGTAGAGGGCGACGCCGAAGACCTGCCGCATCGCCTGGGCCAGCACGAGCGACACGACCAGCAGCAGCGCTCCGAAGAAGACCAGCGCCCCGCCGAAGGCGATCGAGGCGCCCGCGCCGTCGTCGATCCAGAGCACCACCCCGAGGGTGATCAGGCCGATCGCCGGCAGCACCCCGAAGAGGACGACGGCGCCGCCGATCGCGACGTTGCCGGTGATCTGCCCGCGCCAGCGCTCCTTGAAGAGACCGGCCGAGCGGCGGATCGTCGCGAACGGGCCGGTGCCCTCGATCGCGATCACGGGGATCGCGAGGAATGTGATCAGACCCCAGGCGGCGCCCCCGAGCATCGCGATGATCGGCCCGGCGAGCCCACGCTGGCTCTGCAGGAAGGTCAGCAGCGAGGTGACGATCGCGGCGACCAGCGCCCAGCCGGCGATCGCGCCGAGATGGCCGGAGGCGACGGCGACGCCCGTTCCGAGCGTGACCCGCTCGCCGCGGAAGGCCCGGTCGGCGGCCGCGGCGAGCGCGACGCCGAAGAAGGTGGCCGAGAACGCCGACAGGTAGGCGCCGACGGCGATCAGGGCGTAGCCGGCCGCGGAGGACTCGGTGTCGACGAGCAGGAAGCCCGGCCCGGCGAAGACGACGAAGGCGAGCACCGACGACACTGCGGCGGCGATCGGGTAGGCGGTCAGGCCGGGCTGGCTGCGCAGCAGGCGCCAGCTCTTCTTCGTCAGGTCCCAGCCGGTTCGGAAGCGTCTCATGGCGCCCTCTTCGGCAGCCGGCGGCGGATCCCTGAGCCCTGCATGCCGATGCTCGCCCACCATCTCCCCTCCCAGAGACCGCGCGGAGTCTCCTTGGGGGTCTGCCCCCAAGGAAACTCCACGCGCGGGGCGCGGGAGCCCGAAACGCGAAGGGGCCGCACGGAGGCGGCCCCTTCGGAACGGCTGTGAGGCGGTCGCGCTACTTGACCTCGGCGGTGCCGCCGGCCTCCTCGAGCTCGGCCTTGAGCTTGTCGGCCTCCTCGCGCTCGATGCCCTCCTTGATCGGCTTGGGGGCCTCGTCGACGAGCGCCTTGGCCTCCTTGAGGCCGAGACCGGTCGCGGCGCGCACGACCTTGATCACCTGGATCTTCTTGTCGCCCGCGGCAGTCAGGACGACGTCGACGGTGCCGCCCTCCTCCTCGGCCGCGCCGTTGTCGCCGCCGGCGGCGCCGCCAGCCGCGGGGGCAGCGGCCGCGACCGCGGCCGCGGAGACGCCGAACGCCTCCTCGAGCGCCTTGATCCGCTCGGAAAGCTCGAGGACCGAGATGCCCTTGAGCTCCTCGATCCACTCCTCAGTACTGGTGGCCATCGCTAGCCCTCCTTCTCGTCGTCGCCCTCGGAGGGCTGATCGGTCTGGTCGTTGTCGCTGGACGCCTCGGCGGCGTCCCCGGCCTCGGCGGCGGGAGCCGCGTCGGCGTCGTCAGTCGTGTCGGCCGCTGCCTCCTCGGCCTCGGCGGGCGCCGCAGCGTCGTCGGCGGCCTCCGCGGCCGGTGCCTCGGCCTCGGCCGGAGCCGCGGCCTCCGCGGCGGGCGCCTCGCCGCTGACCAGCCCCTGCTCGGCGATCTGGCCGAGCTGGACCGCGAGACCCTGGATGAGCTGGTTGAGCGTCCGCGCCAAGCCCCCGATCGGGAACGCGAGCACGCCGACCAGCTGGGCGTCGAGCGCCTCGCGCGACGGCAGCTTCGAGATCGCGAGGATCTCCTCGGCGGTCAGCGCGTCGCCGTTCATCCGGCCGCCCTTGAACTCGAGCAGCTCGTGCTCCTTGCGGAACGCGGCAAGCGCCTTGGCGGCGAGCGCGGCGTCGCCGCGGACGAACGTGAACGCCGTCGGGCCGTCGAGGAACGCCTTGAGGTCCTCGGCGCCGGCCTTGTCGGCCGCCCGCTCGGTGAGCGTGTTCTTGACGACCCGCAGCGTCGCGTCGGCCTCGCGCAGCTGCGCGCGGAGGGCGGCGACCTGCGAGACGGTGATCCCGCGGTAGTCGACGGCGAAGACCGCCTCCGACTCCTGGATCTGGGCGGCCACCTGATCGACGACCGCTGCCTTCTCGTCCCTGTTCATTCAGTTCTCCAGTGAAAGAGCCCGCACGCAGGCGGGCTCGGGAGACGGTCAGGGACCGGGCTTCCTCGCTCCACCTGCCCCGGGCTTCCAGCCGTTCCGAACGGCCTGCCGGGGGTCTTGGGCAGAAAATCTGCGTTCAGGCTACCGCAGCCGCGGCATCCTCCGTCTTCTCGATCGCGGCGCCCGGGTCGACGCGGACCCCTGGGCCCATCGTCGTGGTCACCGTGACGCTCTCGAGGTAGCGCCCCTTCGCCGAGGCCGGCTTGGCGCGGTTGACCTCGTCGATCAGCGCCGCGTAGTTGTCGACCAGCGCGCCGGCGTCGAAGCTCGCCTTGCCGATCGCGAGGTGGACGATCGCGGTGCGGTCGGTGCGGTACTCGACCTTGCCGGCCTTCGCCTCGCCGACCGCCTTGGCGACGTCGTTGGTGACGGTGCCGACCTTCGGGTTGGGCATCTTGCCCTGCGGGCCGAGCACGCGGCCGAGCCGGCCGACGACCGGCATCATGTCCGGCGTCGCGATCGCGACGTCGAAGTCGGTGAAGCCCTCCTCGACCCGCTTGGCGAGATCGTCGTCGCCGACGTGGTCGGCGCCGGCCTCCTCGGCCTCACGCGCCTTGTCGCCCTTGGCGAACACCGCGACGGTCATGTCGCGACCGAGGCCGTGGGGCAGCGAGATCGTCCCGCGCAGCTGCTCGTCGGCGTGGCGGACGTTGAGGCCGGTGCGGATGTGGACCTCGACGGTCTCGTCCGCCTTGCCGGTCTCGAAGCTCTTGATCAGGGCGATCGCCTCGGTCGGCGAGTACTGGCGCTCGCGGTCGACCTTGGCGAGGTTCGCGCTGTAGCGCTTGCCGTGCTTTGCCATGGCTAGGCCACCTCCACGCCCATCGAGCGGGCGGTCCCCTCGATGATCTTGGTCGCCTGGTCGAGGTCGTTGGCGTTGAGGTCGGGCATCTTGCGCTCGGCGATCTGGCGCAGCTGGTCCTGGGTGATCTTCGCGACCTTGTCGCGGTTGGGCTCGCCGGAGCCCTTCGAGATGCCCACGGCCTGCTTGATCAGCACCGCGGCCGGCGGCGTCTTGGTGATGAAGGTGAACGAGCGGTCCTCGTAGACGGTGATCTCGACGGGGATCACCGTGCCGCCCTCGCCCTGGGTCTGGGCGTTGAACGCCTTGCAGAACTCCATGATGTTGACGCCGTGCTGACCGAGCGCGGGGCCGACCGGGGGCGCCGGGTTGGCGTTGCCGCCGGGCACCTGCAGCTTGATGAGTGTCAGGACTTTCTTGGCCATTTCAGATCTTCTTCACCTGGTCGAAACCGACCTCGACGGGGGTCTCGCGCCCGAAGATGGATACCAGCACCTTGAGCTTGGCGGCATCCTCGTTGATCTCGGAGATCTCGCCGGAGAAGTCCGAGAGCGGTCCGGAGACCACCTTGACCGACTCGCCGACGGTGAACTGGGCGCGCGTACGGGGGCGCTCGGCGGTCTCGCGGTTGAGCAACCGGTCGACCTCGGGCTGGCTGAGCGGGACCGGCTTCTGCGACGGCCCGACGAAGCCGGTGACCCCGGGGGTGTTCTTGACCAGCCCCCAGGAGTCGTCGGTCAGGTTCATGTTGACGAGCAGGTAGCCCGGCATCGTCCGCTGCTCCTTCTCGACCTTCTTGCCGTCCTTCATCTCCTGGACCTGCTCGGTCGGGATGACGACCTGGCGCACGGAGGTCTGCTGCCCGAGCGACTGCACTCGGTGCTCGAGATTCTGCTTGACCTTCTTCTCGTGGCCGGAGTAGGTGTTGACGGCGTACCAGCGGAACATGACTTGACTCAGATTGCTTTCTGGAGGGAGCCCTGGGGGCTAGAGGATGGCTTGCATGACTCGCGAGGCGACGGCGTCGAGCAGACCGAGATACCCACCGGCGATCAGCACGAAGCCCAGCACCACACCCGTCAGAGTCACCATTGCCTGACGGTCGGGCCACTGCACGCGCTGCAGCTCGGCCCAGACGGCGACCAGGAACTGTACGAAACGCGGCCGGCGCTTGTGGTCAGCCGCCTCGCGCCGCGGCTTCCCGCCGGCGACGAGATCCTCCTCGGGAACGTCCTCGGCCGGGTCGAAGTGCTCGCCGGCCTCGCCCTCGAGGTCCTGCTCGTACTCCATGACCTCGGCGGAGAAGCCGACGTCCTCCGGCGGCGCCCCCGCGCGCAGCCGCTCGGACTCGCTCAGCGGCGGCGGGGTGACGGGGTCGGCGCCCGCGGCGACGATCGACTCGCGCTCGAGCTCGTCGCGGACGTCGTCGGCGATCGGGTCGCCGCCGTGGCGGCGTGCGGGGCCCGGCTTGACCTCGTTGGGGTCGAGCGACCGGCCCTCGCGCTGAGCCTTCTCGCGCGCCTCGCGCTCGGCCTTGCGGCGCGCCTGGCGCTCCTTCGCCCGCTGGCGGTTACGAGCCATGCGGCCCCTCCCCTGAGGTCACGCGCGAGCGCGAGAGCGCTCTAGCGCGTCTCCTTGTGCGGCGTGTGCTTCCCGCACCAACGGCAGTACTTGCGCAGCTCGATCCGATCCGGATCGTTGCGCTTGGACTTCTGCGACTGGTAGTTGCGCCGCTTGCACTCCTGGCACTCCAGGGTGACGGCGATCCTGACGTCTCCGCGAGCCATACCCACCCAAGATAGCGCGGAGCGGCTCCGCCCGCCGCCCGGCTACAGTCAGGGCATGCAGGCGGGGGCCGAGACATTGCACGGCAAGCGGGTCGCATACAGGCGCGCGGGCTCCGGCCCGACGATCGTCCTGATCCACGGGATCACCAACAGCGGCCGTAGCTGGGAGCCGGCGATGCGGCTGTTGGCACGCGACTTCGACGTCATCGCGCCCGACCTGCCCGGCCACGGCGACTCCGACCGCCAGCGCGGCGACCACTCGCTCGGCGGCCACGCCTGCGTGCTGCGCGACCTGCTGCACGTGCTCGAGGTCGAGCGGGCGACCGTCGTCGGGCACTCGCTCGGCGGCGGGATCGCGATGCAGTTCTCCTACCAGTTCCCCGAGATGGTCGAGCGGCTCGTGCTCGTCGGCAGCGGCGGGCTCGGGCGCGAGGTCAGCCCGCTGATCCGCGGCGCGGCGCTGCCGCTGGCGGAGCAGGTGCTGCCGCTGCTGACCGCGCGGCCGCTGATCGAAGCGGGCGCCGCGGTCGCCGCGCTGCTCGGCCGCGTCGGCCTCAAGCCCGGCGCCGACCTGGCCGAGATCTCGCGCGGCGTCGCCTCGCTCGGCGACGCCGAGCGGCGTGCCGCGTTCGTGCGCACCGTCCGCTCGGTGATCAGCCCGCTCGGCCAGCGCGTCACCGCCAGCGACCGCCTCTACCTCGCCGAGGCGACGCCCGTGCTGATCGTCTGGGGCGACCGCGACCCGATCATCCCGGTCGAGCACGGCCTCGCCGCCCACGCCGAGCTGCCCCACAGCCGGCTCGAGGTCTTCGAGGGCGCGGGCCACTTCCCCCAGCTCGACGATCCCGTCCGCTTCGCCGAGCTGATCGAGCGGTTCGTCGAGACCACCGAGCCCGCCGTCCACGACGCCGCCACCGTCCGCGAGCGGCTGCTCGCCGGCGCCGCCGCGAGCTGACCCGACGCGGCCCCCGCAAGCGGGCTGGCCGGCCGGCCAGCCCGTGTAGCATCGCCGCCAGCCATGTCCCGCGCCGCCCGCACCTTCGGCCCCTTCTTCACCCTCGCCGGGGCCCTCCACTTCGCCATCCCGCGCGCATACGAGGCGATCGTCCCGGACCGGCTGCCGGCCAAGCGCGCGCTCGTCTACGCCAGCGGCGTCGCCGAGGTCGCGGGCGGGCTCGGCGTGATGCATCCGCGCACCCGGCGCGCCGCGAGCGCCTGGAGCATCGCCACCCTCGCCGCCGTCTTCCCCGCAAACGTCCACATGGCGCTGCACCCCGAGCGCTACCGAGTTCCCGGCGGACGGGCGGCGCTGATCGCGCGCCTGCCGCTGCAGGCGGCGGCGATCGCCTGGGCGCGGGCCGCCCGGCGGTAGCTCGATGGCGCGGGCCGCGGAGTGGCGCAACTGGGCCGGCGACCAGGCCTGCTCGCCGGCGGTCGTCGAGCGGCCCGGCAGCGCCGCCGAGGTCGCCGCGGCGATCGGCCGCGCACGCGACGCCGGGCGGGGAGTGCGCGCCGCCGGAGCCGGCCACTCGTTCACCGACACCGCGCTGACCGGCGGGACGCTGATCTCACTCGACCGGATGCGCCGGGTACTCGAGGTCGACCGGGCGAGCGGGCTCGCGCGCGTCGAGGCCGGCATCACCCTGCACGAGTGCAGCGAGGCGCTCTGGTCACACGGCCTGGCGTTCGAGAACCTCGGGGACATCGACGTTCAGACGATCGCCGGGGCAACCGCGACCGGCACCCACGGCACCGGCGCGCGCCTGCGCAACCTCTCCGCCGGCCTGCGCGAGATCGAGCTGGTGACCGCCGCCGGCGACACGGTCGCGCTGTCGGAGGCCAGCGACCCCGACGCCTGGCGCGCGGCCCGGGTCAGCGTCGGCGCGCTCGGCGTGGTGACCGCCGTCACGCTGCAAGCCGTCCCGGCCTTCACGCTCGAGGGCACCGACACCACCGAGCCGCTCGGCGAGGTGCTCGACTCCGTCGACGAGCGCGCCGACGCCACCGAGCACTTCGAGCTCTACGTCTTCCCGCACAGCCGGCTCGCGCTCACTCGCACCAACCGCCGCGTCGACGGCCCGCCGCGCCCGCGCCGGGCGCCGCGCGCGTGGGTGGACGACGTGCTGCTGCGCAACCACGTCTTCGGGCTCGCCGTCGCCGCCGGCCGGCGCGCGCCGCGGCTGATCCCGCGGATCAACCGCGCGCTCGCGCACGCGTCGGGGACGACGGTGCGCGTCGATCGCTCCTACCGCGTGTTCGCCTCGCCGCGGCTGGTCCGCTTCACCGAGATGGAGTACGCGCTCCCGCGCGAGCACGCCGCCGCCGCGGTCCGGGCCGTGCTCGCCGTCGCCGAGCGGGCCGACCTCGCGGTCCCGTTCCCGATCGAGGTGCGGTTCGTCGCCGGCGACGACGCGCTGCTCAGCCCCGCCGGTGGGCGCGACACCTGCTACATCGCCGTCCACATGTACCGCGGGATGGAGTGGGAGCGGTACTTCCGCTCCGTCGAGCGCGCCCTCGACGGCTTCGGCGGGCGGCCGCACTGGGGCAAGCGCCACTTCCGGACCGCCGCGACGCTCGCGCCGCGCTACCCGGGATGGGAGCGGTTCCGCGCGGTGCGCGAGCGGCTCGACCCCGACGGCGTCTTCGCCAACGACTACGTCCGCCGGACCCTGGTCGGATGACCGCGGACGGCCGCCGAGGCGCGACGGATGTCCCGACGTTCGTCTAGCGTTGGCTGGCACCGATGGCCGCGATCAGGGGAGACCGCCGGTGGCCGTGACGGCCGTGCCGAGCACGCGTGACGCGGGCTGGTCGCTGACCGCCGCGGCGACCGAGATCGCCGCCGCGATCCGCGCCGGCGAGGTGACCGCGCGCGCGGTCGTCGAGGCCCACCTCGCGCTGCTCGAGCGCGTCAACCCGACGATCAACGCGGTCGTCGTCGCGCTCTACGACGAGGCGCGCGCCGCCGCCGACGCCGCCGACGCGCGGATCGCCGCCGCCGCGCCCGACGAGCGCCTGCCGCCCCTGCTCGGGGTGCCGTGCACGATCAAGGAGTCGATCGCGGTCGCCGGGCAGCCGAACTGCGGCGGCCTGGTCGCCCGCCGCGACTTTCGCGCGCGCGATACCGCGCCCGTCGCCCAGCGGCTGCTCGACGCCGGGGCGATCCCGCTCGGGCTGACCAACACCTCCGAGGCGTGCCTGTGGATCGAGTCCAACAACCGCGTCTACGGGCGCACGCGCAACCCCTACGACCCCGCCCGGATCGCCGGCGGGTCGTCGGGCGGGGAGGGCGCCGCGCTCGGAGCCGGCGCCGCGCCGATCGGCCTCGGGTCCGACGTCGGCGGCTCGATCCGCGGGCCCGCGTTCTTCAACGGGGTCTTCGGCCACAAGCCGTCGCTCGGGCTGATCCCGATCACCGGCGCCTGGCCGCCGCCGCACGGAGAGGTGACGCGGATGGTCGTCAACGGTCCGCTGACCCGCCGCGCAGGCGACCTGATGCCGCTGCTGAAGCTGCTCGCCGGGCCCGACGGGATCGACCCCGTCGCGCGCGAGATGGAGCTCGGCGACCCGGCCGCGGTGAGCCTCGACGGCCTGCGCGTGCTGATCAGCGAGCACGCGATCAACCGGCCGCTCGCACGCGACCTCGCGGCCGCGCGCGAGCAGGCCGCCGGCGCTCTCGCAGCCGCCGGCGCCACCGTCGAGCGGATCTCGCTGCGCAAGATGCAGCGCGCCTACGAGCCCTACCTGGCGGCGCTCGCCGACGACGACATCGGCCTCCACGGCCTGATCCTCGGCGAGGGCGGCGACCCGGTCACGCTGCGCGGCCTGGTCGCCCGCGGCGGCCCGCACACGATCCCGACGCGGATACTGCTGGCGGCCGAGCGGGCGTTCGCGCGCTCCTCACCGCGGCGATCGCGAAAGATGATCGCCTGGGGCCGCGAGTTCGCCGCCGAGGTCGCCGCGACGATCGGCGAAGGCGTCCTGCTGCACCCTCCCTACCCATCGGTAGCGCCGCGCCACGGACGGACCGTCGGCCGCGTGTGGTGGGTCCAGCCGATGGCGGTGCTCAACCTCGCCGCCGTCCCCGTCACCCAGGTCCCGCTCGGCCTCGGGGGGCACGGACTGCCGCTCGGCGTCCAGGTCGCGGCCGGGCCCGGCCGCGACCACGTCTCGATCGCGGTCGCGCTCTATCTCGAGCGCGTCTTCGGCGGCTGGACGCCGCCGGGGCGGTGACCGTGGACACCCCGGCGCCCCGGGCCGGGGACCCGGCGCCGGCCGCCGGCGACGGAGCCGACTCGCTGCTGCTGCAGCTCTTCCCCACCGCGCGCCGCAAGCTGCCGTTCCTGCGGCTCGGCTCCGCCCCGACACCGGTCCGCCAGCTCACCGACCTGCCTGGCGGCGGGCCGGAGGTCTGGGTCAAGGACGAGAGCCGCTACGGCGGACCGTGGGGCGGCAACAAGGTCCGCAAGCTCGAGTGGATCCTGCCCGACGTCCAGCGCCGCCACCGCCGGACGATCCTCACCTTCGGAGCGCTCGGCACCAACCACGGCCTCGCCACCGCCCTCTACGCGCGCGAGCTCGGGATCTCCACCGCGGTCGCACTCGTCGACCAGCCCGTCGATGCCCACGTCCGCGCCCAGCTCGACCGGCTGCGCGCGTCCGGCGCGACGCTCCACTTCACCCACACCCCGGCCCGCACGACCGCGGTCGCGCCGCTGTTGATCGCCCGCCACTGCTCGCCGCTGCCGCCCTACGTCCTCCCGGCGGGCGGCTCGTCGCCGATCGGCACGCTCGGCTACGTCGAGGCCGGACTCGAGCTGGCAGCCCAGATCCGCGCCGGCGAGCTGCCCGAGCCGGAGCGCGTGTTCGTCGCGGTCGGCTCCGGCGCGACCGCCGCCGGGCTCGCGCTCGGGCTGCGTATGGCCGGACTGCGGATCTCGGTGACAGGGGTCGTCGTCAACGACCTGCTGCGGCTCGACCTCCGCTCGCTGCAGCGGCTGGCGCGGCGCGCGGCGCGACTGCTGCGCCGCCGCGGCGCGGTCGTCGACTCCGACTACGAGCGGATCGGCGCACAGCTCGACGTCACCCGCCGCTGGCTCGGCGCCGGCTACGGAGAGCCGACCGCCGAGTCGCGCGAGGCGCTGCGGACCGCCGCCGCGCGCGGACTCGAGCTCGACCCCGTCTACACGGCCAAGGCGTTCGCCGCGGTGCTCGGCGAGCGCGAGGAGTCGCGCGCCGGTGACGGGCCGTGGCTGTTCCTCCAGACCCACGGCCCCCGGACCGACGGGCCCCCGCCCGACGCGGCCGGATAGGGTCGGGCGACCAACGACCACGGAGGCTGGCAATGGCCATATTGGCGGGAACGTCGACGGCGGAGATCGACGCGCCGATCGAGCAGGTGTGGAAGGCGGTCGAAGACGTCGCGAAAGCGCCTGACTGGCAGGGCGGGATGAAGGACCTCCACGTGCTCGAGACCGACGGCGACGGCCGGGCCGTGCTGGCCGAGACCGAGGCCGACGCCAAGGTCACCACCGTCAAGACGAAGGTCCGCTTCAGCTACGACGGGCCGAGCAGGCTCTCCTGGCGGCAGGAGAAGGGCGACCTCAAGTCGATGGTCGGCTCCTGGGACCTCGAGGACCTCGGCGACGGCCGCACCCGGGTCACCTACTCGCTCGAAGGCGACACCGGACGGGTGCTCGGAATGCTGATCCGCGGGCCGGTCGAGGACAAGCTGCGCGGCATGCTCGTCAACGCGCGCGCCGACGAGCTGAAGGCCTACGTCGAGGGCGGCTGAGCGGCGTCGGCGCCCTCGCCCGGCAGCGCCGGCAGGCCCCAATCGCCGTAGATTGCGCCGAGCCGCAGGGCGAAGACCATCAGCATCCCCGCCGCCGACGCGAGCACCGGCGGCAGGCCGGTGAGCTGGTCGAGCGAGACATAGACGGCGACGCCCGCCAGCGCGGCGGTCGCATAGATCTCCCCACGCATGATCAGCGGGGTCTGGCCGGCGAGCAGGTCGCGCACCACCCCGCCGCCGACCCCGGTCACCATGCCGCAGATCGCGGCGATCACACCGTCCTGACCGAGGTCGAGCGCGATGCTCGCGCCCACGACCGCGAACAGCGCCAGGCCGGCCGCGTCGGCGAGCTGGAGCCAGCGGTCGAAGCGGCGCGGGCGGGCCGCGACGGTATGGACGATCGCGATCGCCGCGACCGCGCCGGCCACCGCCGCCACGAGATAGCCCTGGTCCTCGATCCAGAACACCGGCGTCGCGCCGAGGATCAGCCCGCGCATCGTGCCGCCGCCGACCGCGGTCACGACGCCGACGACGACCGCACCGAACCAGTCGAGCCGGCGGTGGGCGACCGCGAGCACCCCGGAGACGGCGAAGACGACCGTCCCGGCGAGCTCGGCGACCTCCATCACGGCGCTGCTCCTGGAACGGGCGTCAGTAGCCGACGCCGGTCTTGACCTGCTGACGCTCGGCCTGGCTGGCGCCGCCCTTCTTGGCGAGCGTCTCACACGCGGCGGCGATGTCGTCGGCGAGCGTCGCGACCAGCGGCCGGGTCAGGTTCAGCTTGACCAGCGCGCGCAGCATCTTCACGTGCTCGGCCTTCGGCGGCATCGTGTACGCGGGCAGCATCCAGCCGCGCTCGGCCGCGACCTGCCAGGCGATGTCGAACTCGTCGTAGCCGAGGTCCTGCCCGTCGGCGAGGCGGAAGGCGACCAGCGGCAGCTGCTCCTCCCCCGCGCCGACGATCTCGAACGGCCCCACCTGCTCGAGCCGCTCGGCGAGGAAGCGGGCGTTGGACTCCATCGCCCCGATCGCCAGCTTGTAGCCTTCGTGGCCGAGCCGGATGAAGTTGTAGTACTGGGCCAGGACCATCGCCGAGCCGGTCGAGAAGTTCAGCGTGAAGGTGGCGTCGGTCTTGCCGAGGTAGTTCTCGTAGAAGACGAGATCCTCCGCCAGGTCGGACTTCTCGCGAAAGACGAGCCAGCCGATTCCCGGGTAGACCATCCCGAACTTGTGGCCGGAGACGTTGATCGAGCGGACCTGCTCGAGGCGGAAGTCCCACTCGCTGTGCGGGTAGAGGAACGGCCAGACGAAGCCGCCGCTGGCCGCGTCGACGTGCAACGGGACGTCGAGGCCGTTCTTGTGCTTGAGCGCGATGAGCAGGTCGTTGATGCCGACGATGTCGTCGGCGTGGCCGGTGAAGGTGGTGCCGAGCACGGCCGCGACGCCGATCGTGTTCTCGTCGACGTGCGGCTCGACGTCCTCGGGGCCGATCGTGAACTTGTGCGGCTGCAGCGGCACGATGCGCGGCTCGACGTCGAAGTAGCGGCAGAACTTCTCCCAGACGACGTGGACGTCGCCGCCGAAGACGATGTTCGGCTTCGAGGTGTCCGCCCCGGCCGCTTCGCGGCGCTCGCGCCACTTCCACTTCATCGAGAGCGCGCCGAGCATGATCGCCTCGGAGGATCCCTGGGTGCGAGCGCCCGTCGTCTCGCCGGGCGCGTTGAACAGCGACGCGAGCATCCTGATGCAGCGCTGCTCGATCTCGGCGGTCTGTGGGTACTCGGCGTGATCGATGAAGTTGCGGTGGAGGTTCTCGGCGATGATCCGCTGCGCCTCGGGCTCCATCCAGGTCGTCACGAACGTCGCGAGGTTGCGCTCGGGGATGCCGTCGAGGACGAGGTCCTCGGCGATGATCCGCATCGCCGCCTGCGGGTCGGTCATGTCGGGCGGCAGCGCGTGGTCGGGCGCCTCCTCGAGCACGAAGTGGTTGCCGTAGCGCTGCCAGGGGCCAGAGATCCGATCGTGGTGCATCGCTTCGCCTCTTCTCAGGACGTCAGGGGTCTGGGCCAGGGATTCGCCCCGAGGGGCGGGACCCCCTGCAACGGCGAGGTTAGGGCGGCGAGGCGTGCACACCCAGTTTGCGACCTTCGCCCGCGCGGCGTCCGACGCGTTCAGGCGAGGCGCTCGACCAAACGGCGGAGCTGCTCGGTGTGCCAAGCGACGAACTCCGGGGAGTCAAGCTCCAGGCCGGTTAGGCGGCGAGCGTCGTCCGAGAACACAACAGGCGCAGCGGTGATCGCCTGGAGCGCGAGCAGGACGAATCGCGGGTCGAGATCCCCACCGATCTCTCCCGCTGCCTGCCGGCGGAGCATGCCTTCGACGTCCGCGTCGGTGATGCCGGCGCCGGTGGCCTCACCGTCGATCGACGCGCGGAGGACCAAGCGGTGCAGCTCGCTGTCTTCCGCCGCCGAACGGGCGTAGGCGGCGGCCACGTCGGCCAGCTGCATGGCATCGCCTCCGTATTCCGACTCGGCCTCCAGCCAGCGCTCGATCAACGCCCGATACAGGCCCTCCTTCCCGCCGAAGTGGTGCGAGATGAGCTGCTTGTTCACCCCTGCGCGCGCAGCAATCGCGCTCGTGCGAGCGCCGGCCAAGCCGTGGCGGGCGAACTCGACGAGCGCGGCATCGAGCAGTGCGGCCCGCCGTGCCTCGGGATCGCGCGGACCGATATCCCGGCCGGGGGGGTTATCACCCATATGGTTGATATCTCGGATAGACTGTCATCCACATGGTTGAGATAATGACGCTCTCGTTCGACGAACAGCTCGCCCGGCTCGCTGCCAGGGAGCTTCCCGCGAGTCCAGAGACCCTCGCCACGGCCCGGATGCACCCGGAGCCCGCCCGCTCGGCCGTGGCCTGGTCGCGCGAGGCGGTACCGATCGCACAGGCCGTCGGGCTGATCGAACGAGACGGCCGCGGCGTCGTCCTGGGGCACCTGACCCCGGAGGACCTGGAGCGGTTCGTCCCGATCGACGCGATCGAGCTACCGAACGCCGACGCCTACACGCTGGTCGATGTCGACCTCGGCGCCGACAGCCGCAACGTTGCGCCGGAGGATGCCCTGCAAACGATCCTCGCGGCCGGACGCTCACCGCTGACGCTCGACGAGGGAGTCGCCCTGATGCTCCAACAGCCGGGCGTCATCGCCCCCAACTGGGGCTTCTCGCTCGCCGGGTCCCGCTGCGGCGATCAGCGCGTCCCCGCCCTCTGGATCAGCGACCGCAAGCCCAAGCTCGGCTGGTGCTGGGACCGCAACCCCCACACCTGGCTCGGGACGGCGTCGTGCGCAAGCAGGGCGGTCGGCGACTGAACGATCTCGGCCTCGGCGTCCATGCGCGGACTATCCCACGGCCGAGAGCCCTCGTCCGGACTCGAACCGGAGACCCCTTCCTTACCATTTCCACCCCCGGACGCCGAACTGGCTCGAGTCCGGTCGGGTACCGCCAGTCGGGTCCGGTTCGGCGAGGTTAGATCTGCCGAGTTGGGGACACGGTTCGGGACACGTGAGCCATGATCCGGTTGGCTAGAAGACGAGATAGTCGCGGGTGAGGTTCCGCAGCGAGTCCGTCTCGAACAGGAGTGCGAGCAGGCCGCGCTCCAGATCCTCGCCAAGCCGAGCGGCGTCTTGAAACGCGGACGACTCCTTGGCCGTGCCGCGGGTTACTTCGCTCAACTCCATCCTGAACGACTGGTCATCCATCAGCCCGAGGAAGTCGTCGTAGGCTCCAAGCGCTCGGCCGCCCTCGTCCGCCGCGCCCCTCGCCAGGAACGACTCGGCGATGCGGTCCGTCGGCGGCAGTCCCAGTTGCGTCACCAAGAAACGCCGCATCTCCCCACGCTCGAATGCCGCACACCCCAGCACAGGCAGCAGCCCGCCGGCGAAGAGGACCTTGCGCGAGGTCCTGAGCTTCGCATTGCGGATTCCCCATTTCTCGGGGCCCCTGTGCTCCTTGCCCGCAAAGTCGACGCAGATCGTCCGCCAGTAGCGGACCAGATCGTTGAGCAAGAACCGCGGCGGCCGGTAGTCCTTGACCGAGGCGTCCAGGTACCGCTCGACCACCTCGGACACGACCCGGGCGTGAACCGCATCCCCGGCTACGGGCACAGACTCCAGCAGCAGGAGCATCCGTCGACTGTGGTTGGTGTTGGAGTCCTCCTCCAGCCCGATGTTCTCGACGAGTTGGCGGCTCGCGACGGGTGCGCCGAAGATGCCCTGATCGCCCGGTGGGTTGTCGAGCACCGCTCCCACGTCGTCGACCGAGGGACGCGGCTCAGCGCGCTGGTCGCCGCGCAGAAGGACCATGAAGTCGTCATCGCTCGCGCTTGTGACCTCAGCGCGTCCCCAGGAGCCCATGAGGACGACCGCCACGTCGCCGTCGGTCGCCAGCTTCGACAGCGCTTGCCGACGCTCCGACAGGCCCGCCTCCGTCCGGCGGCGCGCCGTCAGCAGATTGGGGAACTCGCGTCCGCTTGCCTCGGACAGGCGCTCGAGCGCAGTTGCCAGCATCCCATCGAACGCGGGTCAGTCCGCCCGCGGCGGAGCCTCGAGAATCCACGGGACGTCCCGACAACGGGCCAAGAGTGGAGCGAACAGCTCCTCGTGCTCCTCGGTCAGCGGGATGTGGGCGAGGCTGGGCGAGAGCGAGCTGACGTGGACATGCCGCAGCTTTGCCCCGAAGGCGTCGAGCAACTCGCCAGCAAGGACCATGCCCTGGTCGACTGACCAAGCATGGGCGATGTCAAAACAGAACCCCGCCTCCGGCAGCTCAGCAAACCAGCGCGCGAGCTCCTCGACGGACCGGCCATCGGTCTTGCGCGCGTCCATGTTCTCGATCAACAGCTTGCGACCCAGCGCGCGATACGGCGCCGGATCGACCATCGTGTCCGGGTGCATCACGATCGCATCGACACCGGGAGCAATGCGGCCAAGGACCCCGACCAGCTCGGGCTCGGACATGACCCGGTTCTTCGACGGTCCGTGGACGCTTAGATAGCGAAACGGCAGCGTGGGCCCGCTGTCGAGGTAGCCGATCAGGCCGTCGAGCTCGTTCTCCGCCAGGGCAGAGAGCTCGACGGCGAACGGCGAGATGGCCCGGGCCTCGGCGACCTGCATAGGCCAATCGCCCCGCGTCGAATCCATGTAGCCAGTCGACGCACCGAGCGGATGATGCGCGAGCAGGACCGGCCCATCGATCAGGGGGCGAACGGAGACAGCCATCCGAGCAAGCTATAGCGCAACGCGGAAGGATCCACCGAGCCAGCCCGCAGCTACCCTCAGCCGCGATGGATACGGATGAACAGCCCCAAACGGCTTCGGCGCCATCCTCGCCCCCCGCCTCCCCCACCCGTGCCCGGACTGGGCCGGCCGGAGACCGCGGCGGCTCACGCCCTGGCGGCGGGTAGAAGTCGTAATCAGTAGCAGTGAAAGCGACCACCGAATCGGGCGATTCGGCGCCGGCAGCGGCCACCTATGGCCTTCCGTTCTCAACTCGTCAACGCAACACTCCACGGTCCGTTGTTCGAGTTGATAGGGGGTTGCGATGGCGAGGATGCGCAGGGGCTATTCGGCGGTTGAGCGTCGGGAGTTGTGGGAGCGTTGGAGGC
>JAAYBF010000254.1 GCA_012718975.1 Solirubrobacterales bacterium
CGCCGGCGGCCGCGGGCGGCTCGCGGCTCGGCCTCGCGCTCGCCGTCGCGGTCGTGCTGGCCGGCCTCGCCGCCGGTCTGGCCGTCCGCCTGCTGGCGCCCGGCCGCCGGCTCGGACCGCCGCTGGCCGCGCTCGCCGCCGCCGGCTGTGGCCTGGCGCCGCTCTGGCATGGCCTCTACGACCGCACCGCCTGGGGCCCGGTCGCGCTCGCCGCCTTCGCCGCGCTCGTCGCCACCGCGGTCGCCGCACGCCCGCGGCTGCCGTCGTGGCCGGGGCTCGCCGCGCTGGTCGCGGTGGCGCTGCTCGCCGGCTGGTCGGCGCTGTCGGCGACCTGGGCGGAGTCGGTCCACCAGGCGCTGCTCGGCGCCGGCCGCTGGGCGCTCTACGCCGCCGTGCTGGCGCTCCTGCTCGCCGCCGTCCGCGACGACCGCGCCGCCCGCCTGGTCGTCGCCGCCGGCGCCGCGGCGACCGTCGCCTTCGCCGGCTATCTGACCGTGCGGCTGGCGCTGCCCGGCGCGGGCGAGCTGTTCCTCGGCGGCCGCCTCAGCGACCCGCTCGGCTACGTCAACGGGCAGGCCGGCCTGCTGCTGCTCGCGCTCTGGCCGGCGCTCGCGCTCGCCGAGTGCGCGCGCCGGCCGGCGCTCGCCGGCGCCGGCGTCGCCGCCGCCGTGCTGCTCTGCGGGCTGATCGCGCTCGCCCAGGCGCGCGCGGTCGCGATCGCCGCGGTCCTCGTCGCCGCGCTGCTGCTGGCGGCCGTCCCGGGACGGCGCCGCCGCGCTTGGGCGCTGGTCGTCGTCGCGCTCGGCACCGCGCTCGCCGCCGGCCCGCTGCTCGAGGTCTACGGCGCGACCAGCCCCGGCGACCGCGTCCCCGACGCCGCGCTGCTGCGCCGCGCCGTGCTCGTCCTCGCGCTCGCGGCCGCCGGTGCCGGCGGCGTCTGGGCGGCGCTGCTGGCGCTCGCCCGCCGGCCCGCGCCGGGGCCGCTGCGGGGCCGGCTGCGGCTCGCCTCGAGCGTCGCGCTCGCGCTGGTCGGGCTCGCGCTGGCGGCGAGCGTGGCGGCGGCGGTGGGCGATCCGGCGGAGCGGGCGCGCGAGGGCGTGCGCCAGTTCAAGGCGCTCGACGTCGACGCCGCGCGCGAGTCGGAGTCGCGCTTCGCCTCCGGCGGCGGCAACCGCTACGACTACTGGCGCGTGGCGGTCGAGCAGTGGCGCGAGAGCCCGGTCGCGGGCGCCGGTGCCGGCGGCTACGAGCGTGCCTGGTTCGCCGCCCGGCGGACCGCCGAGGACGTCCGCCAGCCGCACAGCCTGCCGCTCCAGGCGCTGGCCGAGCTGGGCCTGGTCGGCCTCGCCGCCGTGCTGGCGCTGCTCGCCGCCGTCGCGGTCGGCTTCGCCCGCCGTGCGCGGGCCGCCGGGCGCGACCGCGGCCAGCGGCTGCTCGCCGTCGCGGCCGGCGGCTCGTTCGCGGCCTGGGCGCTGCACAGCGGCGTCGACTGGCTCCACCTGCTGCCGGGGGTGACCGGTGTCGCGCTCTGCGCCGCGGCGGCGCTGCTGGCCGGCGGGCGGCCGGCCACGAGCGGGCCGCGCGCGGGGGGTGGCTACGCCGCGGCGCTCGTCGCGCTCGCGGCCGGCGGCGCGCTGCTGGTCGCCGGCCCGCTGCTCGCCGACCGCCAGGTCGCGGCGGCCAGCTCCGCCCTGGCGACGAGCCCGTCCGCGGCGCTCGACAGCGCGGTCGCGGCCGTCGCGCGCGACGGCGCCTCGCTCGAGGCCCGCCACGCCGAGGCGGCGGCGCGGGC
>JAAYBF010000255.1 GCA_012718975.1 Solirubrobacterales bacterium
GCGCGCGTGCCGCTGCTGATGCGCGGGCCCGGCGTCCCTGCCGGCAGCCGGCCGACGCAGCTGGTCAACAACGCCGACATCACGGCGACGATCGTCGACGCCGCCCGCGCCCGGCCGGGGCGGATCCTCGACGGGCTGTCGCTGCTGCCGCTGGCCCGTGACCCGGCGCTCGCGAGCCGGCGGCCGGTGCTGCTCGAGGTCGCCAAGGGCCGCCGCTTCCGCACGACGGCCGTGCGCACCAAGCGCTGGCTCTACGCCGAGCACCGCGACGGCTCACGCGAGCTCTACGACCTGCTGCGCGACCCGGCGCAGATCGACAGCCGCCACGCCGACCCCGGCTACACGCTCGTCCGCCAGCTGCTCGCCCAGCGGCTGCGCGACCTGCGCGACTGCCGCGGCGCCAGCTGCCGCGTCCCGGTCGGGCCCGGCATCCGCTGAGCGGGTTCCCCCGTTTGGCGTGATGTCAGCCGGGTAGGCCAGGAGACACAGGCCACAACGGCACCCCCGCACCGATGGCGCGTCGCAGGACGCCGTGCGGGCACTGCCGCGACAGGCGACAGAAACGGAGGCGCCATGCTCAGACACACCGCCCTCGCGGGCGCGACAGCCCTTGCCCTGATGGCGACAGCCGCACCCGCGGCCAGCGCACAGAGTCCCGGGGCCGCCGGCACGAAGCTGACGGTCAAGGCGAAGGTGACGCCGAACAAGGCCGGCACCAGGAAGAACCCGCGGGCGGTGAAGCTGCGCGTGCGCGCCGCCTGGAAGCACCCCTCGGGGGTCGAGCGGCCGGTCGTGTCGAAGGCCGAGGCGTGGTTCCCGCGCGGATCGCTCTACAACGGCAAGCGGTTCCCGCGCTGCGCCAAGCGGACGATGAACCAGCAGGGCACCGACGGCTGCCCGAAGCGGTCGATCATGGGCCGCGCCGGCGGCCTCGCGTTCGCCGACGACATCCGCACCAAGCCGGAGATCGTGATCGTCAACGGCGGGCCGAAGCTGGCCTGGTTCTACACGACCCTCTACCGCCCGGCGCTCGTCCGTGAGCCGGTCGCCGTCCGGATCAAGCGGATGCGCGGCCGCTGGGCCTACAAGGCGACGATCCGGGTGCCGCGCGTGCTGCAGGTGGTCGCCGGTGTCCCGGTCGCGCTCGCCCGCTTCAACGCGGTCGCCGGCCGCGGCAACTGGCTGGCGACGACGGGGTGCCCGAAGAGCCGCCGCTGGCGGTTCAAGGTGCGGACCCACTTCATGGGCGGCGGCTCCGCCCAGCACGCCTCGAGCGTCCGCTGCCGCCGCTGACCGAGACCCCGGCCGGGCCGGCGCCTCAGCCGGCCCGGCGCGGGAGCGAGAAGCGGATCCGCGTGCCCGCGTCGCCCGGGGCGAGCCAGATCCGGCCGCCGTGGGTCTCGACGATCGCGCGCGCGATCGCCAGGCCGAGCCCCGCTCCCCCGTCGTCGCGGGCGGCGTGGGGCTCGCCGCGGTAGAAGGCGTCGAAGATCCGCTCGCGGTCGGCCGGGGCGATCCCCGGCCCGCTGTCGGCGACCTCGATCTCGACCGCCTCGGCGCCCTGCTGCGCGCGCACGACGACGCTGCCGTCGGCCGGGGTGTGGCGGATCGCGTTGCGGATCAGGTTGAACAGGACCCGCTGGATCCGCTCCGGGTCGGCCGCCGCGGCGAGCGCGTCGCCGTCGAGCTCGCAGCGCACCTCGACCCGCTTCGCGCGCGCCTCGGGGGCCATCGCGGCGACGGTCTCGTCGACCAGCGGCGACAGCTCGACCTGGCGGATCGACCACTCGATGTCGCCCGCCTCGATCCGCGACAGCTCGAAGAGGTCGTCGATCATCGCGCTGAGCGAGTGGATGTGGGTCTGCATCGTCGCGAGGTAGCGGCGGCGGGTCGGCTCGTCGACGATGTCGTCGTCGACGGCCTCGACGAGCAGCCGCAGCGCCGCCAGCGGCGTGCGCAGGTCGTGGGAGACCGCGGCGACCAGCCGGCGGCGGGCGGCCTCGGCGGCGGCCCGCTCGCGCTGGCGCTCGAGCAGCGCCGCGACCCGGACGGTCACCAGCGCGGCTCCGACCACCAGCAGCGAGACGATCAGCGCGTCGCGCTCGGAGACGAACATCAGCCGCGCGGCGACGACCAGCGCCGCGAGCAGGCCGGCGGTGACCAGCGCCGTCAGCACGACCTGGACGCGCAGCGAGCGGAGCGAGCGCAGCGCGGCCCTCATGCCTGGAACCTGTAGCCGACGCCCCACACCGTCTGGATGTGGCGCGGCCGCTCGGGGTCGGGCTCGATCTTCGCGCGCAGCCGGCGGACGTGGACGGTGACGGTGCCGGTGTCGCCGTGGAAGGCCGGCTCCCAGACGCGGTCGAGCAGCTGGTCGCGCGAGAACGCCTGGCCCGGGTGGCCGGCGAGGAACCAGAGCAGGTCGAACTCGCGCTGGCTGAGCGCCACCTCGGCGCCGCCGGCGACGACGCGCCGGGCCAGGCCGTCGATCTCGAGCGCGCCGAAGCGCAGCGGCTCCGCCGGCTCGCCGGGCGGCGCGACGCGGCGCAGCACGGCCTCGACGCGCGCGACCAGCTCGCCGGGCGAGAACGGCTTGACGACGTAGTCGTCGGCGCCGGCGCGCAGGCCGACGATCCGGTCGTCGCGCTCGCCCTTGGCGGTCAGCAGGATCACCGCCGGTGGCTCGCCGTCGCGCTCGCGCAGCCGGCGCAGCACCTCGAGGCCGTCGATGCCGGGCAGCATCAGGTCGAGCACGACGAGGTCGGGCCGGCGCTCGGCGGCGAGCCGCAGCGCGTCGGGCCCGTCGCCGGCGACGGCGGTCGCGTAGCCGGCGCGGTCGAGGTAGCGCGCGACGACCTCGGCGATCGTCGGCTCGTCGTCGACCACCAGCACCGACCGGCGCTCAGAGCGCTCCATGGCAGCGATTGTGGCAGCGCCGGTCATCCGAAGGTGAACGCGTAGCCGGAGACGCCGGGCGGGAGCTCGAGCGTCAGCTGGTGGACGCCGGGCCGGCGCAGCTCGACGAGCCGGTAGAGCCGCTGCTCGGCGACGCGCGCGCGGCCGTCGGCGACGTCGGGGCCGGCGAGCGCGTCGGGCAGCGGGCGGCCGTCGAGGCGGACGCCGACCGGGCGCGGCCGGCCGCCCTCGGAGCCGAGCACGAGGAAGACCCGCTGGGCGGCGAAGCCGAGCCGCAGCCGCGCGCGGCGGACCGCGGTCGCCGAGTCGTCGGCGACCGACCAGGTGCCGCCGTAGGCGAGACCGTTGAGCGGCAGCGGGCCCGCCGGGAGGCGGTAGCGGCGCACGCCGGGGGCGATCGGCCCGTTGACGAACCGCTCGGCGCGGGCGGCGCCGAGGTAGCTCTCCGGCGTCGCGCGCTCTCCGACCGGCTCCCCGCGGGCCTGCGCGCGCTCGGCGCCGGGCTCGTCGCCGGCCTCCTCGAGCAGCGCCCGGATCGCCTCCTCGGTCTCGTCGTAGGAGCCCTCGCCGAAGTGCGTGTAGCGGACCCGCCCGCGCGCGTCGATCAGGTACTTGGCCGGCCAGTAGCGGTTGGCGTAGGCGTCCCAGGTGGCGTAGTCGTTGTCCTGGACGACCGGGTAGCGCAGCTCGCTGCGGTCGATCGCGTCGGCGACGTTGCCCGCGTCGCGCTCGAACGGGAACTCGGGGGTGTGGACGCCGACGATCGTCAGGCCGGCGTCGCGGTAGCGCTCGTCCCACGCCTTCAGGTAGGGCAGCGTGCGGATGCAGTTGATGCAGGTGTAGGTCCAGAAGTCGACGAGCACCACCTGGCCGCGCAGGCCGTCGAGCGACAGCGGCCGGCCGCCGGCGGTGTTGAACCAGCGCTGGGTCCCGGTGAAGTCGGGGGCGCGACCGAGCACCGGCAGGCCGCTCGCCGAGCCGGGCGGGACCGGCGCGGCGTCGGCGTCGGCGGTGCCGAGGCCCTCGGCGCGGTCGCCGCGCAGCCGGGCCAGCTCGTCGGTCACCCCGCCGCCGCGCTCGAGCTCGCCGGAGGGGTTGACCAGCACCGCGGGCAGGTCGTCGGCGATCGCGGTCTGGAAGTCGGTGTCGAGGTCGGCCACCATCGCGAGCGCGACTGCGACCATCACCGCGCCGGTCGCGACCTGGAGCCGACCGGCGTGGCGTACGAGCCGGCCGGTGAGGCGGCGCCCGCCGATCATCAGCGCGTAGAGGACGGCCGCGCTGCCGATCGCGTAGGCGAGCGCGACCGCGAGCCGCCCGGCGGTGAACGGCTGGGCGGCCGAGACCGTGATGACCCCGGCGAGGATCGGCCCCGCGCAGGGCGCGTAGACGAGGCCGAGGCTGGCGCCGACGAGCAGCCCCGAGCCGAACCCGTCGCCGCCGGGACGGGCGGTCGGCTTCGGGACGATCCGGCCGATCCACGCCTCGACGCGCGCGCCGAGCGCCGGCACCAGCAGCGCGATGCCGAAGCCGAGCAGGACGGCGATCGCCAGGTCGCGCAGCAGGCTGTCGGGCAGGCCGAGCGCGTCGATCACGTAGACGAGCGCTACGGTCGCGAACGCGAACGAGAGCGTCAGCCCGACCACGACCCCGAGCGGCCGGCGGCGGCCGCCGGTGACCCCGGCCGACAGCACGACCGGCAGCACCGGCAGCACGCACGGCGAGAGCGCGGTGGCGGCACCGGCGACCAGCGCGAAGGCAAGCAGCAGGACCATGGCCGACACTGTCGCGGGTGCCTGTTACGAAACGCTTACGGAAAGTCGTAATGGACTCGTAAGGCGCGCGCCGCACAATCCTCGCCAGTGAAATCGACCAAGGGAGCGACAGTGTTCCGAGCGACGATCCTCGCCGTGGTGCTCGCGGCGCTGGTGGCGGCGGGCTGCGGCAGCGACGACGACACCGACACCAGCGGCGGCGGGGCGGCGACCTCCGGCGACGCGATGGAGTCCGACGGCGACGCCATGGAGAAGAGCGGCGACGCGATGGAGTCCGACACCGTCGCGCTGGCCGGCGCCGGCGACGAGCCGGCGGCGATGGCCGCCAAGCGCCGTGGGAAGCGGATCAAGGTCGTGAACTCCCAGTTCGGGCGGGTGATCGCCGACGGCAAGGGCGAGGCGCTCTACCTCTTCGACAAGGAGAAGACCAAGCGCGCCCGCTGTTACGGCGCCTGCGCCGCCGCCTGGCCGCCGGTGCTGACCAAGGGCCGCCCGCGCGCCGGCCGCGGCGCCAAGGCCGGCAAGCTCGGCACCACCCGCCGCCGCGACGGCCGCCGCCAGGTGACCTACAACGGCCACCCGCTCTACTACTACGTCGACGACGCGCCCGGCACGATCCTCTGCCACGACGTCTTCGAGTACGGCGGGCTCTGGCTGGTGGTGAACCCGAGCGGACGCGCGGTCGGATAGCGCGCCGCGGCGCCACCGGGAGATCGTTCGGGCCTGGACCGAGCGATCGCCCGGTCCGCGCCCCCCCGGGCAGAAAGGGATCGGGCGCCGGATGCCGAAAGCCGCCCTCGGAGGAGCACGCGACAGCGCCCCGAGGAGGCCATGCGATGACCGGCAGCGACATGACGCCGGGCGGGACACCCGCCCCGGCGCCCGACGCCTATCCCGTGCAGTTCGACATCGAGTACCCGGACCGTCAGCTCAGCCGGCTGACGACGTTCTTCCGGATATTCACGGTGATCCCGATCGCGATCGTGCTGAGCGTCGTCTCGGGCGCGACCTACAGCACCGGCACGGGAGACGACCTGTACGTCTACGGCGTCGCGGCGGGCGGATTCCTCGTCGCCGGGCCGCTGCTGATGATCCTCTTCCGCAAGAAGTACCCGCGCTGGTGGTTCGACTGGAACCAGGAGCTGGCCCGCTTCAGCGGCCGGGTGACCCTCTATCTCTCACTCCAGGACGACCGCTACCCCTCGACCGACGAGCACCAGTCGCTGACGCTCGACCTCGTCTACCCCGACGTCGAGCGCGACCTGATGCGCGGCATGCCGCTGATCAAGTGGCTGCTGGCGATCCCGCACTACGTCGTGCTGTTCTTCCTCGGCATCGCAGCGTTCGTCGTGGTCGTGATCGCCTGGTTCGCGATCCTGTTCACCGGCCGCTACCCGCGCGCGCTGTTCGACTTCGTCGTCGGCGTCCACCGCTGGGGCTGGCGCGTGGCGGCATACATGTTCCTGCTGACCACCGACCGCTACCCGCCCTTCCGCCTCTCGCCGTAACCGCCTGCGATACTCCGGGCGTCGGGGGGTGTTGTCGTAGCGCTCCCCGATGTCCGGCCTCGCTCGCACAGCCCTCCGCCCGCTGCCCCTGCTCGCCGCCAGCCTGCTGGCGGCGGTCGCCGTGCTGGCGCCTACCTCGCCCTCGGTCCCGGCCGGCGACCAGCCCGCCCAGGCCGCGGTGGCGCCCGCCCCGACGCCTCGCCCCGCGGCCCCCGCTGTGACCGACGCCGCCATGCGGGCGCAGGGCCGGCCGCGCCCGGCCCGGGCCCGCCGCGCCGCCGTCCGCCCCGCGGCGCGCTTCGCGCTCGACGGACGCCGCGGCACCTCCGTGCTGCGCCACCGCCGCTACCTCGGCGACGGGCCGACGCTCGACGTCTACCGGCGCACCGGCATCCGCCGCGCCGTGCCGGCGGTGCTCGTCGTCCACGGCGGCGGCTGGGCCGGCGGCGGCAAGCGGCGGATGGTCCCCGTCGCGCGCGCGATCGCGCGCGCCGGGATGGTCGCCGTCAACGTCTCCTACACGCTCGCCGACTGGGGCCGGCCCGGCTTCCCGATGCAGTCCGACCAGCTCGAGGCGGCGCTGCGCTGGGTCCGCGCGCGGGCCTGGCGGCTCGGCGTCGACCCCGACCGGATCGGCGCCTTCGGCAGCTCCGCGGGCGGCCACCTGACGGCGCTGCTGGCGACCGGTGCCCGGCGCCCGACCGCGCAGGCGCCGATCGACGCCGCCGTGCTCTGGTCGGCGCCGCTCGATCTCCCCGCCGTCGCGCGCCATGGGCTGCTCGGCCCGGCCGCGGAGCTGATGGTCGGCTGCGCGCTGACCGCCTGCCCGCAGCTCTGGGCCCAGGCCTCGCCGCTGAACGCCGTCTCCCCCGGCGACGCGCCGCTGCTGCTGGTCAACTCGCGCCGCGAGATGGTCCCCGTCGACCAGCCGCTGCGGATGGCCGAGCGGCTCGCGGCGGCCGGCGTGCCGCACGAGCTGTGGCTGCTGGAGGGCAGCGCCCACGCCCGGGAGTACCAGCACCGCACCTTGCGGCGGTCGGTCGAGTTCCTTAGGGAGTGGCTTCTCTGACGAAACGAACCGCCCTGGCCAGGACGGCGCTCGCCGTGCTTGGCGCCCTGACCGCCTGCGCGCTCGCGCCCGCGGCCGCCGCCGCGGCCGGCGGGCCGATCGAGTCGCTGCAGCGCAGCGCGAAGTCGCTGGAGCCGGCGCCGGGCGACGCCTTCGACGACCGCGGCCAGCTCGCCGCCGACGGCTGCATGGTCGAGCAGCACGAGTACCGCTTCCCGAAGTGCGTCTACGGCGACAAGCGGTCGCGCAAGACGGTCGTGCTGTTCGGTGACTCGCAGGCGATGCACTGGTTCCCGGCGCTCGTGCGGGTCGCGCGCGAACGCGGCTGGCGGCTGATCGGCCGCGTCCGAGCCGGCTGCCCGCCCGCGGCGATCAGGTTCTCGGGCCGCTGCGACCGCTGGCGCGCCGAGACGCTGCGGCGGATCGAGCGCCACGACGAGCCCGACCTCGTGGTCACCGGCTCGGGCGTCGTCTACGGGGCTATCGTCGGCGGCCGGCGGCTCGGCTCGAAGGCGAGCGCCAAGCACCTGCGCAAGGGCTACGCCCGCACCATGCGGCGGCTGCGCCGCACCGGCGCGCAGGTCGCGGTGATGAAGACGCTGAGCTGGGCGCCGAACCGGATCGTCTCCTGCGTGCGCGACCACCCGCGCAAGCTGCGCCGCTGCGCGTTCGATCGCAAGCAGCCGACCAACCGCGCCTTCGAGGCGCGCGCCGCCAAGCGCGTGAAGGGCGCGCGACTGATCGACGCCCGCGACGCCGTCTGCCTGAAGCGGATCTGCCCGGCGGTGACCGACGGGCTGATCGTCTACCGCGATCCCAAGCACCTCAGCGCGACCTACGCGCGGACGCTCTCGAACTGGCTGGACGCCCGGCTCCCACGGCTCTGAGCGCGGATTCGCCGGGGCTCCCCGGCGAATCCGATGTGTAGGCGCTACTCGAGCCGGATAGGCCTGTTACTGGACCAGTGGCCTTCCGCCGCGACATTCAGGGGATCCGCGCGCTCGGCTTGCTGATCGTCTTCCTCACCCACGCTGAGATCGAGGCGATCAGCGGCGGCTTCGTGGGCTTGGACGCGTTCTTCGTCCTCTCCGGCTTCCTGATCACCGGCCTGCTCGCCGACGAGATCGAGCGGACCGGGACGATCTCGCTGATCAAGTTCTACGCCCGCCGCGTGCGGCGGCTGCTGCCGCTGGCGATGCTGGTGCTGGTCGTCGTCACGGTCGGCTCGGCGCTGATCTTCTCGCCGGTGCGCAACGACGTGATCGCCGGCGACGTGATCGCGGCGGCGCTCTACTTCGTCAACTGGCGCTTCGCCGCCCAGTCGGTCGACTACTTCGCGCCGGAGTCGCTCGAGAGCCCGCTGCAGCACTTCTGGTCGCTCTCGGTCGAGGAGCAGTACTACCTGATCTGGCCGGCGCTGCTGCTGGTGGCGGTCGCCTGGTGGCGCTGGCGCGGCGGCTCGCTGCGCGCCTGCCTCTGGATGGCGGTGATCGCCACCGCGGTGCCGTCGTTCATCTACAGCGCGTTCATCGTCGACACCTCGACGGCGAGCTACTCGTACTTCTCGACGCTGACGCGGATCTGGGAGTTCTCGCTCGGCGGCGCGCTCGCGCTGACGCTGCCCAAGCGCAAGCTGATCATCCCCGGCCCGGTCAACGCGGCGCTCGCCTGGGGAGGCGTCGGCGTGCTGGTCGCGACCGCGTTCATCTACACGCCGGAGCTGCCCTACCCGGGCGTGGCGGCGCTGGCGCCGACGCTGGCGACGGTGGCGATCCTGGTCGCCGGCAGCGCGACGGTCCTCACCAGACCGACGCGGATTCTCAGCTCCGGGCCGTGCCAGTACATCGGCGACCTCTCCTACGCCTGGTACCTCTGGCACTGGCCGGCGCTGATCTTCGCGCGCGGCATCTACGGCGACATGAGCGACCTCGCCTACCTCGGCGTGATCGCCGTCTCCTGGGTGCCCGCGCAGCTCTCGCACACCTACGTCGAGAACCCGCTGCGCTACTCCAAGCCGCTGGCGCGCGCGCCGCGGCGGGTGATCGGCCTCGGCTTCGCGTCGATGGCCGCCGCGCTCGCGCTCGCCGCCTCGCTGACCGCGGTCCAGCCGACGGTCCAGACGGCGTCGGCCGACGAGGTGATCGGGGCGGTCGCCGTCGAGGACGGCCAGCCGCTGCAGAAGCGCGCGCGGATCCTGCGCCCGCCGCCGCGCCAGGCCGACGAGGACAAGGGGACGGTCCACGCCGCCGGCTGCCTGATCGACCAGACCGAGGCCAGCTCGCCGGGGTGCCGCTTCGGCGCCGTCGGCTCCGAGCGCCAGGTGGTGCTGTTCGGCAACTCCCACGCCCTGCACTACGCCCCGGCGCTGCTGCGGCTGGCCGAGCGCCACGGCTGGGAGCTGACGGCGCTGATGCGCGCCGGCTGCCCGATCGCCGACGTCTCGTTCGCGTTCCGCTGCGACCGCTGGCGCGAGGAGACGATCCAGCGGATCGAGCGCGAGGAGCGGCCGTCGCTGATCGTCGTGGCGACCACGACGGAGTTCCGCACCGGAACGATCGAGGGCGGCGAGCGGCTCGACCTCGAGGCGAGCCGGCCGGCGCTGCGGGCAGGCCTCGCGCGGACGCTGGAGCGGCTGGACTCGACCAGCGCGACGGTCGTGCTGATCAAGGACAACGCCCGCTCGCCCCAGGACGTACCCGGCTGCGTCTCGGAGAACCCGGACGACCTCGAGCGCTGCGCCTTCGACGACGACCGCGACCCGCGGCGCGCCCAGGACGCGCAGGCTGCGGAGGCGGCGGGGGTGCGGGTCGTCGACCCGGCGCCGATGGTCTGCCCCGAGGGCCGCTGCCCGGCGGTGATCGGCAATGCGCTCGTCTACCGCGACGACAACCACTTCACGGCCGCGTTCTCACGCACGCTCGCGCCGTGGCTGGGCCGCCAGCTCCCGGAGCTGACGCGGCCGACGTCCAACGGCTGAGCCGCGCCGCCGCCGACCGCCACCGCCGCCGCGACGGGGTGGACGCGCCCGACTAATGTCGTTGGCATGCGACTCGAGGGCATCCACCACATCACCGCGATCACCGCCGACGCGCGCTCCAACGTCGACTTCTACGCCCGCGTGCTCGGCCTGAGGCTCGTGAAGAAGACCGTCAACCAGGACGCGCCCTCGGTCTACCACCTCTTCTACGCCGACGAGCAGGGCAGCCCCGGCGCCGACATCACCTTCTTCGAGTTCCCCGGCGCGGTGCGCGGGCGGGCCGGCGCGGGGATGGTCCACACCGTCGTCTGGCGGGTCGGCTCGGCCGAGGCGCTCGACTTCTGGGAGCGGCGGCTGGCCGGCGAGGGCGTCGAGACCGCCCGTGGCGCCCGGTCGCTGAGCTTCGCCGACCCAGAGGGGCTCGGCCACGAGCTGCTCGTCGCCGACGTGCCCGACCAGCCGCTGATCGCCGACCACCCCGAGGTGCCGGGCGAGCTGGCGCTGCAGGGCTTCCACGCCGCGCGCGCCTACGCCGCCGACCCGTCCGCGAGCGCGGCGCTGGTCGCCGAGCACCTCGGCTTCGCGCCGGTGGAGGACGGCGACGAGGCGCCCGGGCGGATCGGCGCGAGCGCGGTCTACGAGGTCCGCGGCGAGCGGCGCGGCGGGCTGTGGATCTACGACGCGCCGCCGGCCGAGCCGGGCCGCGAGGGCGCGGGCACCGTCCACCACATCGCGTGGGCCTCGGAGATGGACGACCACGAGTCCTGGCGCGAGCGGGCGATCGCCGGCGGCGCGCGGCCGACGGAGGTGATCGACCGGTTCTGGTTCCGCTCGATCTACTTCCGCGAGCCGAGCGGGGTGCTGTTCGAGATCGCGACGCTCGGCCCCGGCTTCGACGCCGACGAGGACCCGGCCCACCTCGGCGAGAAGCTCGTCCTGCCGCCGCGCTTCGAGCCGCTGCGCGACCAGATCGAGGCGACGCTGACGCCGATCGAGAACCCGCGCGGCTGAGCGCGGGCGCCGCGCTGCGCCGGCCCGGGGCGAGACGCCCCTACGGCCGCGCGGCTTGACCGATATATCAGCCTGATATATCTTGCCGAGATATGGAGCTCGGCAAGACCGCCTACGTGATCCTCGGCATGCTCGGCAAGCAGCCGATGAGCGGCTACGAGATCAAGGCCAAGGCCGACATCTCGACCCGCTTCTTCTGGGCGATCAGCTACGGCCAGATCTACCCCGAGCTCAAGCGGCTCGAGCAGGCCGGCCTGATCGCCGGCGAGGACGAGGCGGGCAGCGGGCGCGGCAAGCGCGTCTACTCGATCACCCCGCCAGGCCGCGAGGCGCTGCACGCCTGGCTCACCGACCCCGGCGAGCTGCAGTCCGAGCTGCGCCACGAGGGCGTGCTGCGCTTCTTCTTCGCCGACTCGCTCGACCACGACGAGCGGCTCGCGCTGCTCGCCTCGATCCGCGCCAAGCACAAGCGGATCCAGGCCGAGCTGGCGGCGATCGAGCCCGGCGCGAGCGCCCACGCCGCCGAGACCGGCGACCGGCTCGTGCTGCTCACGCTCGAGACCGGGATCGCCTACCAGCAGTTCTTCGTAGACCTCTGCGACCGCCTCGAGCGGCGGCTCGCCGAAGAATCCGATCAGACCACGGGAGAGGACTGACCGATGTTCGACTCGCTCGCGCGCCTAGCGCAGAACCGCGCCCGGCTGGTGGCGATCGCCGCCGCCGTCCTGTTCGTCGTCGCCGGCTCGGTCGGCGGCGGCGTGGCGTCCAAGCTCGACCCCTACGGCGCCGACGACCCGGCGACCGAGACCGTGCAGGCCGCCGAGCGGCTCGAGCGGGCCGGCTTCCGCGAGACCGCGCTGATCGTGCTCGTCGACGGGAACCCCGAGTCGCCGGCGGCCGAGCGCCGCGTGGCCGCAGTCCAGGAGACCCTCGACGGCGACCCCGACGTCGCGACGGTCACCGGCCTGGGCAACACCCGCCAGCTCGACTTCGTCGCCGAGGACGGCTCCGCCCAGTACCTCAGCGTCGCGCTGGCGCCGACCGACGACAAGGAGTCCCAGGAGGCCGCCGAGCGGGTCGCCGGCGAGCTCGAGGGGATCGCCGGCGTGGCCGTCGGCGGGCCGGCGCTCGCCCAGGCACAGGTCAACGAGCAGGTCGAGGCCGATCTCAAGCGCGCCGAGTTGCTCGCCTTCCCGCTGCTGTTCCTGCTGTCGCTGCTGTTCTTCCGCAGCCTCGTCGCGGCCGCGCTGCCGCTGCTGGTGGGCGCGCTGGCGATCGTCGGCACCTTCTTCACGCTCAGCCTCGCGTCGGAGGTCGGCTCGATCTCGGTCTTCGCGCTCAACCTGACCACCGGCCTCGGCCTCGGCCTGGCGATCGACTACTCGCTGTTCATCGTCTCGCGGTACCGCGAGGAGATCGCCAAGGACGGACCGGGCCTGCCGGCGATGCGGCGCACGCTCGCCACCGCCGGGCGGACCGTGCTCTACAGCTCGCTGACCGTCGCGGCGGCGATGGCGTCGCTGCTGGTGTTCCCGCAGCGGTTCCTCTACTCGATGGGCATCGGCGGGGTGTCGGTCGCGCTGCTCGCGGCGGTGGTGTCGCTGCTGGTGCTGCCGGCGGTGCTCGCGCTGCTGGGCAACCGCGTCAACGCGCTCGCGCCGCGCTTCCTCCAGCGCCGCGCCGCCGCCGACGCGCGCCCCGACAGCGCCGGCTTCTGGTACCGGCTGTCGCGCTTCGTGCAGCGGTTCCCGGGCCGCGTCGCGATCGCCGCGACGGCGCTGCTGCTCTGCCTCGGGATCCCGTTCCTGTCGATCCAGTTCACCTCCGTCGACGCCCAGGTGCTGCCGGCCGACAAGAGCGCGCGCCAGGTCGACGACGTGCTGCGCGCCGACTTCCCGCCGTTCCGCGACAGCCCGATCGAGGTCGTCGTCTCCGGCGCCGACGAGCGCGAGGTGACGGCACTCTCGGAGCAGATCGCGCGGCTACGCGGCATCGACCGGATCTTCGCCCCCCAGCCCGTCGGCGAGCGGCTGACGCTGCTGGCGGCGATCCCCGCCGCACCGGCGATCTCGCAGGCCAGCCGCGACACCGTCGCGGAGATCCGCGACATCGAGCCGCCCCCCGGGGCGCGCGTCGAGGTGACCGGCTCGACCGCCGACTTCGTCGACTTCCAGTCGAGCCTCGCCGGCCACCTGCCCTACGCCGTCGCGATCGTCGTGATCGCCACGCTGCTGGTGCTGTTCCTGATGACGGGCTCGGTGGTCCTGCCGATCAAGGCGCTCGTGATGAACGCGCTCACGCTCAGCGCCGTCTTCGGGATCCTCGTCTTCGTCTTCCAGGACGGCCGGCTCGAGGGCCTGCTCGACTACACCAGTCAGGGGGCGCTCGAGCAGACGATGCCGGTGCTGATCTTCGCGCTCGCGTTCGGCCTCTCGACCGACTACGCCGTCTTCCTGCTGTCGCGGATCAAGGAGGCGCGCGACGGCGGCGCCACCAACTCCGACGCGGTCGCGATCGGCCTCGAGCGGACCGGGCGGATCGTCACCGCTGCGGCGCTGCTGTTCGCGATCGCGATCGGCGCCTTCGCGACGTCGGAGATCGTCTTCATCAAGCAGAACGGGATCGGCACCGCGCTGGCGGTCCTGATCGACGCGACGATCGTCCGCGCGCTGCTCGTCCCGTCGCTGATGGAGCTGCTCGGCGACTGGAACTGGTGGGCGCCCGGGCCACTGCGCCGCCTCCACGACCGCTTCGGCCTCAGCGAGGGCGAGCCGGACGCCGAGCCGGAGCCGGCGGGCGCCTAGGACGGCCGCCGCGCGGCGCGTCGGTCGGGTGGGCGCTCGTCGACGGTGTCGGGGTCGGCCATCGGCTCGCCGCGGGCGGCGGCGGCGCGCAGCACGACGTGCGAGGCGACCGGCATCGTGACCAGCAGCACCGCCCCGATCAGGACCGCGCGCGCGGTCA
>JAAYBF010000256.1 GCA_012718975.1 Solirubrobacterales bacterium
GCCGACGCCGCCCGCCGCCGGCCGCTGCGCCCCGCGACCGCGCAGCCGCGCGCCGCCGCGACCCGCGCGCTCGCCGGGCTGACCGCGCTCGGCGGCCTCGTCTTCCTGCTGGCCCTGATCCCCGGACTGCACGACACGCTCGGCCTCGGGGTGCTGATCGACGACGTCACCGGCCAGGTCGCCGGCCATGTCGCGTCGGTCCTGATCGGCATCGCGCTGCTGCTGCTCGCCCACGCGCTGCGGCGCGGCAAGCGGCGCGCCTGGGCGATCGCGCTGGCGGTCTTCGGCGGCGCGGCGGTCGTCCACCTGCTCAAGGGACCGGACCCGATCGTCGTCGCCTACAGCGTCGCGATGGTCGTCGCGCTCGCCTGGCACCGCGACGCCTTCGGCGCCCGGCCCGACCCGGGCTCGCTGCTCGACGTCGTCCGCTTCGTGCCCGCCTACCTCGGCCTGGTGCTCGTGTTCGGGTTCGTGACGCTCGCGCTCGAGCGCGACCGGGTGCAGGAGACCATGACCTTCTGGAAGACGCTCGCGGCGATCGCCGCCGGCCTGGTCGGCCTCGACGGCCCCTACACCTACAGCGGCCCGTTCTTCTCCGAGTTCTTCCCCGCCGCGCTGCTGGCGCTCGGGATCGCCGGGCTGCTGATCGCCGTCGCGCTCGTCTTCCGCGCCGTCGCCTCCGGCGGCGCCCCGACCGCCGCCGACCGCGAGCGCGCCCGCGACCTCGTCCACGCCTACGGCACCGACACGCTCGACTACTTCGCGCTGCGCCCCGACAAGAGCTACTTCTTCGCCAGCGGCGGCGACGGGATGATCGCGTTCGCCTACATCAGCGGCTACGCGCTCGTCTCCGCCGACCCGATCGCCGCGCCCGGCGCCGAGGGCCGCGTCGTCGACGAGTTCCTCGCCTTCTGCCGCGAGCGCGGCTGGCACGTCGCGTTCCTCGCCGCCCGCGAGTCCGACCTGCCGCTGTATGAGGAGCGCGGCTTCCGTGGCGTCTACCTCGGCGACGAGGCGATCATCCGCTGCGACCGCTTCACGCTCGACGGCGGCGCGATGAAGCCGGTCCGCGAGGCGGTGCGGCGGGTCGGCAAGCGCTGCCGGTTCGAGCTGATCCGCGAGTCCGACGCCTCCCCCGCCCTCTGCCGTGCGCTCAACGAGATCCGCGCCCGCTGGCGCGGCGACGCGGCCGAGCGCGGCTTCACGATGGAGCTCGGCGGCGGCGTCCGCGGCGAGAGCGACGAGTTCCTGCTGGCGATCGCCTACGACGGCGACCGTCCGCTCGGCTTCCTGCGCGTCGTCCCCTGCTTCGGCGACGATCCGGGCTGGTCGCTGGACCTGATGCAGCGCGACCCCGACGCGCCGAACGGCATGACCGAGTACCTGATCGCCAACGCCGCGCTGGCGCTCGGCGAGCAGGGCTTCCGCCGCCTGTCGATGAACTTCGCCGCCTGGGGCCGGCTGTTCGAGGACGGCGCCGACCTCTCGCTCGGCCAGCTAGCGCTGCGCAAGGTCGCCGAGGCGCTCAACCCGTTCTTCCAGATCAAGTCGCTGCGCGACTTCAACCAGAAGTTCGACCCCGAGTGGGTGCCGCGCTCGATCGTCGTCGAGGACGTCGAGTCGATGCCGAAGGTGGGCCTGCTCTACGCCTCCGTCGAGGGCTTCCTCGACGTGCCGGTGATCGGCAAGCGCCTCGCCCCGCCGTTGCGGACCGCGACCGACTAGCGCCGGCCGGCGGTTGGAAGAGCCCTTCGCAGGGAAACCCCCTGTCAGGCCGGGGAATCCAACCCAGAGGAGCTACGGCATGTACATCGGCATCGGCACCGCGATCATCATCGTCATCCTGCTGATCATCCTGCTGTAGCGGGCGGCAGCGAACGGCTGCGCAACTCGATCAGGCGCGCGATGTCGGTCATCGACAGCAGGCCCGCGAGAGCTCCGTCGCGCAGCACCAGCGCCCGCCCGAGATCGTCCTGGGAGAGCTCGATCGCGGCCTCGCCGAGGTCGTCGTCGGGCGCCAGGACGTGCAGCCCCTCCAGCGGCCGGGCGACCTCGCCGACCGTCGTCGCGGTCCAGCGGTCGCTCGGCACCGCGGTCACGTCGCGGAAGCTGACGATCCCCGCCACCCGGTCGCCTTCGAGCACCGGGTAGGCGGCGTGCCGGCTGCGCGCGAACTCGCCTGCGGCGAACTGGGCGAGCGTCTCGCGGCTCTGGGCGGCCACCGGCGCGCGGGCCATCGCGTCGCCGACGCGCAGCGGCCGCAATGCCGCCGCGACGGTCGCGAGGCGCGTCTCCGCGGTCGCCGCGACGATCAGGAACCAGCCGATCAGCGCCAGCCAGAGCCCGCCCGGCGCGCCCGCGAGCAGCAGCACCAGCACGCCTCCGGCGACCATCGCCTGGCCGAACGCGCGGCCGAGCGCGCCCGCCGTGCGCGTCGCGCGGGTGAAGTCGCCGCTCGCGCGCCACAGCAGCGCCCGCAGCACGCGGCCGCCGTCGAGCGGCAGCGCCGGCAGCATGTTGAACACCAGCAGCACGACGTTGATCGTCCCGAGCCAGGCGATCACCCCGTCGACGGCGCCGGGCAGCGGGACCACGACGGCGAAGGCGATCAGCCCGACGCCGATCGCCAGGCTGACCGCCGGGCCGGCGAGCGCGATCCGCAGCTCCGCACCGGCCGACGGGAACAGGCCCTTGAACTGGGCCACCCCGCCGAACAGCCACAGCACGATCCCCTCGATCTCCATCCCCTCGCGCCGCGCCACCACCGCGTGGCCGAGCTCGTGCAGCAGCAGCGACGCGAAGAACAGCACCGCCGCGACGACGGCCATCGCCGCGTAGGCGCCCGACCCGAGCCCCGGGTTGGCGTCGGGGAACACCGCCGCGCCCAGCGACCAGGCGATCAGCGCGAAGACGACCAGCCAGGTCCAGTTGACGCCGATCTCGACCCCGGCGACCCGCCCCAGCCGGACGCTGGCGTGAAACATCCCGCCGGAGCCGGGCCGGCCGCGCGCGGCACCGTCCCGGACCGCGGGCTCGGCGGTCCTCATGCCGCCACCTCCTGACTGTGGGTTCGAGACCGACCGTACGGCGCCGGGAACCTGCCGCCATCGGTGCTTGTCCGCGGCCGCGTCGGGGGAAACGGCGGATGCCGGCCCGTGGCGCGAGCGCGAAGATCGGCGGCACCCGAGAGCGAGGAGACGCCACGATGGCAGTCGCGAAGATCATCGAGATAACGGCCGCGTCGCCGGAGAGCTTCGACGACGCGGTCCGTCAGGGGATCGCCAAGGCGAGCGAGACGGTGCGCGACATCCAGGGCGCCTGGATCAAGGAGCAGAAGGTGAAGGTCGGCGCGGACGGCGCGGTAACCGAGTACCGCGTCGACCTGAAGGTGACGTTCGTCCTGGCCTGACCTCCTGAGGCGAGCGGCGCCCGGGGCCGCGCGTCGGCCACCAGGCCCGCTCGCCGAGCAGGGCGAGCGCCGTCGAAGCCTCCGGCCAGCTCACCCGCACCGCCGGTGAGCACCGCCGAGCATCCGCACCGCGAGCGCGGTGCCGAGCGCGAGGCCGATCAGCGCCGTCAGGGCGACGCCGATCGCGTCGATCCCGCCCCGCCGCTTCCCGAAACCCACAGACCGCCTGTGGCCGGCTACGGATGAACGCGCCCCGGGCCGGTGCCACGCTGGCCGCGGAGGTCCCACCGAAGATGCCCACCGCCGCAGGTCACCAGCAGGACGCCGGAGCGCGGGGCGCGGCACCCGAGACGGTCGCCGCGCTGGTCGTCGCCGCCGCCACCGACCACTCCGGCGCGGCGCTGCGCTTCCACGACGGCGTGCGCTGGACGGCCCTGTCCTACCCGGAGCTCGGCACCGCCGCGCGCGAGATCGCATCCGGCCTGGCGGCGCTCGGGATCGAGCGCGGCGACCGCGTCTCGATCCTCGCCTCCACCCGCCCGGACTGGACGCTCGCCGACCTCGGCGCGCTGTGCGCGGGAGCGGTCGTGGCCCCGATCTACGACACCAACTCGCCCGAGGAGTGCGCCTACGTCCTCGCCCACGCCGGCAGCCGGCTGGTGTTCTGCGCCGACGCCGAGCAGGCGGCGAAGGTCGCCGCCGTCCGCGAGCGCTGCCCGCGGCTCGAGCACGTAGTCGTGCTCACCGGCGCCGCACCGGGCGCCCGCTCGTTCGAGGAGCTGCGCGCCCTCGGCCGCGAGGGCGACCTCGAGCTAGCCGACCGGACCGCCCGCGAGCTGCGCGCCGCCGACATCGCGACGATCGTCTACACCTCCGGCACCACCGGACCGCCGAAGGGCTGCGTGACCACCCACGGCAACGTCATGGCGACCGTCGCGATGTACGAGCGGGCGCTCGAGCTCGGCGACGGCGAGCGGCTGTCGGCGTTCATGTTCCTGCCGCTCGCGCACTCGCTCGCGCGCGTCGTGCAGTTCGTGGTGCTCGACGTCGGCGGCACGGTCGCCTTCTGGCGCGGCGATCCCACCCGCGTCCCCGCGGACCTCGCCGAGCTGCACCCGAC
>JAAYBF010000046.1 GCA_012718975.1 Solirubrobacterales bacterium
ATCGGGGCGACGATCCGGTCCGGCAGCTCCCAGCCGAGCTGCTCGGCGATCTCGAAGCCGACGGTCTTGGACCCCTCGGCGTAGTACGGCCTCATGTTGACGTTGACGAACGCCCACTCGTGCTCGCCCGAGAGCTCGGTGCAGAGCCGGTTGACGTCGTCGTAGTTGCCGTCGACGGCGACCAGGTGGGTGCCGTAGACGCCGGTCGCGAGGATCTTCTGCTCCTCGAGGTCGGACGGCACGAAGACATACGACTCCAGGCCCGCCGCCGCGGCGTGCGCGGCCACGGCGTTGGCGAGGTTGCCCGTCGATGCGCAGGCGACCGTCTCGTAGCCGAGCTCCTGGGCCTTGGCGACCGCGATCGTCACGACCCGGTCCTTGAACGAGTGGGTCGGGTTGGCGGCGTCGTTCTTGACCCACACCTCACCGAGCCCGAGCCGCTCGGCGAGCCGGTCGCAGCGCAGCAGCGGGGTCACGCCCGCCGCGAGCGCCGTCTGCGGGCGGCTCTCGAACGGCAGGAAGTCCGAGTAGCGCCAGATCGTCTGCGGGCCGGCCTGGATCCGCCGGCGGGTCTCCTCGGCGTCGAGGCCGGAGAAGTCGTAGGCCACCTCCAACGGGCCGAAGCACTGCTCGCAGACGTAGCGTGCCTCGAGCGGGTAGCTCGTCCCGCACTCCTTGCAGTTCAGCGCTTCAAGAGCCATCAATGGTCCCTTTCAAGTCGAAAGCCTCCGCCGCGTGCTCGTGACGGAGGCCTCTGAAGCGCTTCGTCACATCTTTCAGGCCTCTCGGACCTGATGGAATTGGCACCTATCTCCGCGACCTGGGTCGCTTCGGTGGTTGCCGGGGCTTCGTCGGGCCATTTCCCTCCACCCCTCTGGATGCGTACGGCTATGTCAGTGCAAGGAGGATAACGATCCGGCGGCCGGATGCAAGCGCACGGGTAGAATCGGTCGCGTGACGCTGCCGACGACCACCGACGAGCCACTCAGTCCGGGCCATGCCGAGCATCCCGAGACCACGGCTGCGGCGCGGCCCGCGGATCGGCCCGGACGCCGGGCCGACGACCGCCGCGCCTGAGCCCAACGTCGAGATCGTCGAGTGGCCCGGCGCCGGCGAGCCGGGCGCCGAGCAGCGACCGCTGCGCTGGATCAACATCGAACGGCCCGGCCCCGTCGACCGCGCCTGGCTGCAGGAGCACTTCGAGTTCCACCCGCTCGACTACGAGGACGTCGCCTCGCGCAACCAGCGGCCGAAGATCGACGAGTACCCCGACTACCTGTTCATCGTCCTGCACTTCCCCGTCTACGACAAGGCGGTCGGCCGGCTCAACACCGCCGAGCTGGACATGTTCGTCGGGCCCGACTTCCTGATCACCCTGCCGAACCGGCCGATCCCGCCGGTCGAGTACCTGTTCGAGCGCTGCCGCGCCTCGGACGAGATGCGCGCCCAGCTGCTGTCCAACGGGCCCGGCTACCTGCTCTACAAGATCGTCGACGACTCGTTCGACTACTGCTTCCCGATGCTGCGCAAGATGGGCAACAAGCTCGAGCAGATCGAGGAGGACATCTTCCTCGGCCGCTCCGAGGAGCTCGTGCGCGACATCTCCAACGCCAAGCAGGAGATCATCAACTTCCGCAAGATCATCCGCCCGCAGCGGACCACGCTGCGCGACCTCGAGCGGACCAAGCAGCGCTACATGGCCTCCAGCCTCGACGTCTACTTCGACGACATCCAGGACGCCTCCGAGCGGATCTGGGACATGCTCGAGAACTACAAGGAGGTCGTCGAGGCGCTCGAGGAGACCAACGAGTCGGTGATCTCCCACCGCGTCAACGACATCCTGCGCGTGCTGACCTCGATCTCGGTGATCGTGCTGCCGCTGACGCTGATCGCGAGCATCTTCGGCATGAACGTCGGCCTGCCCGGCGGCGGCGACCCGGCCGGCTCGTCGCTGGCGGCGTTCGCGGCCGTCGTGGGCGTGATGCTGTGCGTGCTGCTGGGGATGGTCGCCTACTTCCGCCGGCGCGGCTGGCTGTAGCCTCCGGGCGCGTGAGCACAGACATCGACCCAGGGATCTTCAAGGCCTACGACGTCCGCGGCCTCCACGGCGAGCAGTTCGACGAGCGGACCGCCTACGCGATCGGGCGCGGGTTCGCGCGGGTGCTGGCGGGCATGTACGACGTGGCACCGTCGGAGCTGCGCCTCGCGCTGGGCCGCGACATGCGCCTCACCGCGCCGGCGATGGCCGCCGAGTACGCGCGCGGGATGGCCGCCGAGGGCGCGTCGGTGCTCGACATCGGGATGGTCGGCACCGAGATGCTCTACTGGACCGTCGGCTCGCGCAAGCTCGACGGCGGCCTGATGTGCACCGCCTCGCACAACCCGAAGGCCTACACCGGCGCGAAGCTCGTCGGCCGCGGGGCGCTCGCGCTGTCGGGCGACGCCGGCATCGGCGAGCTGCGCGACCTGCTCACCGGCGGCGACCTCGGCGAGCCCACCGGCGAGCCGGGCCGGATCGCCGAGGAGAACGTCTACACGCCGTTCCAGCAGGCGGCGCTCGCCTGGATCGACCCCGGCGCCGTCGGACGGCTGAAGGTCGTCCTCGACGGCGGCAACGGCATGGCGGGTCCGATGTGTGGGCCGCTGCTCGACCTGCTCGCGATCGAGCAGGTCCAGACCTACTGGAAGCCCGACGGCGAGTTCCCCGACCACGAGCCGAACCCGCTGCTGGAGGGCAACCGCCGCTTCATCGTCGAGAAGGTCCGCTCCGAGGGCGCCGACCTCGGCATCGCCTGGGACGGCGACGCCGACCGCTGCTTCTTCATCGACGGCAGCGGCGAGTTCGTCGACGGCGACTTCCTCACCGCGCTGCTGGCGAAGTCGATCCTGGACCGCGAGCCGGGCGCGACGATCCTCTACGACGTGCGCGCCAGCCGCGCCGTGCGCGACGTCGTCGAGGCCGCCGGCGGGACGGCGCGCGTCAACCGCGTCGGCCACGCCTTCTTCAAGACGCGGATGCGCGACGAGGGCGCCGCGTTCGGCGGCGAGGTCTCCGGCCACTACTACTTCCGCGACTTCTACTGCGCGGACTCCGGCACGCTGCCGGCGCTGCTGATCCTCGAGCTGCTCTCCAAGGACGGCCGCACCCTCGCCGAGCTGCTCGCCGAGCTGCGCGCCAAGTACTTCATCTCGGGCGAGATCAACTCCGAGGTCGCCGACCAGGACGCCAAGATGGCCGAGATCGCCGACCGCTACTCCGACGGCGAGATCGGCTGGCTCGACGGCGTCTCGGTCGACTACGAGGACTGGCACTTCAACGTCCGCCCGTCGAACACCGAGCCGCTGCTGCGCCTCAACCTCGAGTCGCTGCGCTCGCGCGAGCACATGGAGGCCAAGCGCGACGAGGTGCTGGCGCTGATCCGGTCGTGAGCGACGCCGCCGAACCCCACCCCGGACTCGCCCGCGCGGCCGAGTCCGGCATCCACCGGATCCCGGTGCCGACGCCGTTCGCGGTCGGCAGGCTCAACTGCTACCTCGTCGAGGACGACCCGCTGACGCTCGTCGACGCCGGACCGAACTCGGGCACCAGCCTCGACGTGCTCGAGCAGGGCGTGCGCGACCTGGGCCACCGGCTCGAGGACATCGAGCTGGTCGTCGTCACCCACCACCACCTCGACCACATCGGCCTCGTCGGGCTGGTCGCCGGGCGGGCGGGCGCGGAGGTCGCGGCGCTCGACCACGCCCTCCCCTACCTGAGCGACTACCGCGCCGAGATGGACGCCGAGGACGACTTCGCCAGCGCCACCATGGTCCGCTACGGCGTTCCGGCCGACGTCGTCGAGGCGCTGCGCTCGGTGTCGCGGGCGTTCCGCGGCTGGGGCGCCGGGGCGCGCGTCGACCGCGTGCTGCGCGCCGGCGACGTAGTCGAGCTGCGCGACCGCAGCTGGCGGGTGCACTGGCGGCCGGGCCACTCGATCAGCGACACGCTGCTCGAGGACGCCGAGCGCCGCACGGCGATCGTCGGCGACCACCTGCTCGCCCACATCTCCTCGAACCCGCTGCTGAGCCCGCCGCGCGACGGCGGCGAGCGGCCGCGGATGCTGATGACCTACCTCGACTCGCTCGCCGCGACCCGCGCGATGGACCTCGAGCTGGCGCTGCCCGGCCACGGCGACCCGATCGCCGACCACCCGCGGCTGATCGACGACCGCTTCGCGATGCACCGCCGGCGTGCCGACAAGCTCCACCGACTGATCGCCGAGCGGCCACGGACCGCCTACGAGCTCGCCCAGTCGCTGTGGGGCAACATCGCCGTCACCCAGGCGTTCCTGACGATCAGCGAGATCGTCGGCCACACCGACCTGCTGGTCGCCGACGGCAAGGTGCGCGAGGTCGCAGACGGCGACGTCGTGCGGTTCGAGGCCGCCACCGAGCCGGCCGAGCAGTAACCGAACCGCCGCGGCGGGGTTGCAGTCTGCGGATGCCGCCCTCCGAGGTCTCCCCCACAGCCGACCGCGAGGCGCGCGCGGCCGCGCTCGCCGAGCGCCTGGCGAGCGCCGGGGCGCCGCGCAAGCGGATGCTGGTGATCGTCAACCCGTACGCGACGACGGTCTCCGACCGGCTGCGCAACCTCGTCGTCTACGCGCTCCAGTCGCGCTACGAGGTCGAGGCGGTCGACACCGAGCGACGCGACCACGCCACCCAGATCTGCCGTGAGGCGGCCCGCGAGGGCTATGACGTCGTCGTCGCCTTCGGCGGTGACGGCACCGTCAACGAGGCCGCCAACGGCCTGATCGGCACCGACACGCCGCTGAGCTGCCTGCCGGGCGGCGCGACCAACGTCTTCCACCGCACGATCGGCATCCCCGGCGACGTCGTCGACGCGACCGAGCACCTGCTCGCGCTCGCCGACGACTTCCGCCCGCGCCGCGTCGACCTCGGGCTGGTGGACGACCGGGCGTTCGTGTTCGCCGCCGGGGTCGGGCTCGACGCGAGCGTGGTCGAGGTCGTCGACGCCCACCCGCGGCTGAAGGCGCGGCTGGGGCCCTACTACTACTCGTGGGCGGCGCTCTCGACGTTCAACCGGCGGTATCTGCGCCGGCCGCCGCGGATGCGCGTCACCGTCGACGGCGAGTCGGTCGAGGCGGTGACGACCGTCGTCCAGAACGCCGACCCGTTCACCTTCTTCGGCAGCCGCCCGGTCCGGGTCTGCGAGCGGGCCGGCCTCGACACCGGCTCGATCAGCATCGCCGCGCTGCGCCGCGCGACGCTGCTCGAGATGCCGACGCTGATCCCGCGCCTGCTCTCCACCCGCGCCGAGACCGTCGCCCGCCACCGCCAGGTCACCCCCTTCCCGGGCGTCGCCGCGGCGACCGTCGAGTCCGTCGACGACCGCCCGCTGCCGATCCAGGTCGACGGCGACTACATCGGCGAGCGCCCCTCGATCCGCTTCGCCGCCGCCCCGGGCGCGCTGAAGATCGTCTCCTGAGGTCAGGCCGGGGTGACGCGGTAGGCGTCGAAGACCGAGTCGATGTTGCGCAGGCGCTGGATGCAGTTGCGCAGCGCGGTGGTGTCGCCGACCTCGACCACGAAGCGGTTCTTGATCATCGGGTGGACGGTGGTGCAGCGGGCCTCGAGGATGTTGACGCCCGCCTCGGCGAAGCAGCGCGAGAGGTCCTCGAGCAGGCGGTGACGGTCCCAGCCGTCGATCTCGATCTCGGCGCGGAACGAGGTGCCGCTGCCGTCGCCCTCCCACCAGACCTTGGTGAACCGCTCTGGGTTGCGGCGCAGCGCCTGGGCGTTCGAGCACGCCTCGTGGTGGATGGTGATGCCCTTGCCGAGCGAGATGTAGCCGACGATCGGGTCGCCGGGCACCGGCCGGCAGCACTTCGCGATCCGGACCATGACGTCGTCGATGCCGTCGACAACGATCCCGTAGGCGGACGCGGTGCCGGTCGAGCGGGTGCGCTCGCGCTTCTTGAGCAGCTGCTCGGAGGACCCGTCGTGGTCGACGGCCGACTCGCCCTGGCGCAGCCGTTGCATGATCTTCTGGGTGACGACCTTCGCTGAGATCTTCGCCTGACCGAGCGCGATGTAGAAGTCGTCGCCCTTCTTGAAGCCCATCTCGCGGATCACGTCGGCGAGCAGCGGCGAGCCTGCGATCTTCTGCGGCGGCAGGCCCTGGCGGCGGAGGTTCTCCTGGAGGATCTCGCGGCCGGTGCGCTCGGAGTCCTCGCGCCGCTCGGCCTTGAACCAGGCGCGGATCTTCGACTGGGCGCGGGTCGTCTTCGCGAGCGAGAGCCAGTCGCGCGAGGGGCCGCGCTCCTTCTTGGAGGTGAGCACCTCGCAGATGTCGCCCGACTGCAGCTCGTAGTGCAGCGGCACGATCTTGCCGTTGACCTTCGCGCCGACGCAGCGGTGGCCGACGTCGGTGTGGACGGTGTAGGCGAAGTCCAGCGGCGTCGCGCCCGCGGCGAGCGACTTGA
>JAAYBF010000257.1 GCA_012718975.1 Solirubrobacterales bacterium
CGCCCGCTTGGGGTAGCGCTTGAAGTGGCCGTGGCGGGTGCCCTTCGGCGGCCGCAGCCAGTCCGTCTGGTAGCGGGCGACCGACAACGCCCGCTTCAGGTTCCACTCGACGCGGCCGTGCGAGCACGACTGGACGTAGCCGGGCCGGTTGATCCAGAGGTAGGCGTCGACGCGGGGATGGGCGGTGTCGGCGGTCGGCGCGCGGCCGATGCCGCGCAGGCCCGGGTTGCACCAGACGACGACGCGCCGCCAGCCGTCGCGGTAGTGGACCGGGCCGCGGCCGTTGTGGGCGGTGTTGATGACGAAGTGCTTGCCGCCGACGCGGCGTGAGAGGTCGAGCCCGTAGCGGATGTTGTTGGCGGTCCAGTCGCCGTGGGTGGCGTTGAGCATGAAGCCGCGCGCCATCCCGATCCCGGTCCGGCGCAGCTTGCGCGCCATGCTCCGCGCCGGCTCCCAGTCCGAGGCGCCGGCCTCGATGTAGAGCGTCGTGTTCGGCAGCGAGGTCAGCTTGCGGACGCCGTAGCGCAGCAGCCGGTAGCGGTCGTCGCGGCGGTGGCGGGCGAGGCAGTCGACCGTCCCGAGCGAGTCGATCTCGAACAGCAGGATCACCCGCGCGGAGCCGATCACGCGCGCCAGGTCGGCGTACCAGCGACGGGTGCGGCGGTCCTCTGCGACCCCGCCGCCGAGGTAGCGCGGGCCGCACTTGATCGCCTCGGCGCGCAGCACCGTCAGCACCGGGACCTTGCCCTCGCGCTCGGCCTGCTCGAGGTGCGGGCCGATCTTGCGCTCGATCGACGGCTTGGTGAACTTGCCGACCCAGCGCGCGCCGGGCTCGCGCGCGATCCGCCAGACCAGTGCGGCCTTGCGGTCCTCGCCCGCGCGGGTCAGCCGCTGCCACTCCTCCCACGCCAGGGACTCGCGGTCGACGAACAGCTCGACGCCGTCGAAGGGGTCCGGCTCGGGGGCCTTCGCCGTCGCCGGGCTGCCGTGGCCTGCGGTGAAGGCCGCCGCGAGCAGGCAGGCGAGGGCCGCGGCGCGCGCCGCGAGTCTGGGGAGGAGCTTCATCTTCTCGACCACTTCCCGCACCAACACGTCGGCAACCCTCACGGTTGCGCGGCATCGAACGAACGTCCAGCCGCCGCCCGCCGGGCGATCTGCTGGGATTCGGCGATGGCAGCGTTCAGGGGCTTCCCGCCGGAGGCGCTCGAGTTCCTCGCCGAGCTCGAGGCCAACAACGATCGCGACTGGTTCAAGGCCAACCGCGCCCGCTACGACGAGCAGCTCGTCGCGCCCGCGCGGGCGCTCGGCGCGGACCTCGCCGACCTCGGCGAGCCGAAGCTGTTCCGCCCCTTCAACGACACGCGCTTCCATCCCGGCCCGGCGATCAAGGAGCACCTCGGGCTGGCGGTCGGCTACGGCGGCGCCGGCGGCTGGTACGTGGAGCTGTCGCTCGACGGCCTGCTCGTCGCCGCCGGCCTGCACGCGCCGCGCCCCGACCAGGTCGAGCGGATCCGCCGCGCCGTCGACGCCGGCCGCACCGCCGCGCCGCTGACGCGCGCGCTGCGCACCGCGGCCGACGCCGGCCTCGAGCTCAACGAGCCCGACCTCAAGCGCGGCCCGCGCGGCTATGCGCCCGACCATCCGCGCGCCGACCTGCTGCGTCGCCGCCGGCTGACCGTCGCCCGCCGCAACGAGCTCGGCCCCTGGCTGCACCGCCCGGCCGCCGGGCGCCGCATCCGCGCCCAGCTCGACGCCGCGACGCCGCTGGTCGCCTGGCTGCGCGCCCATGTCGGGCC
>JAAYBF010000047.1 GCA_012718975.1 Solirubrobacterales bacterium
AGCCGGATCGCCGGCTGTTTCGCGGCGTGGCCGGGGTCCAGGGATCGACCCTCGTGAGCGCGTCCGAGGCGACGCCCCCAGGACCGGCGGACGGCGCCACCTTCGGCGGGGCGTCCGCGGACGGCGAGCGCGTCGTGTTTCGAACGGTGCATGCGCTCCTGGACGGGGTCGGTACCGGTGGCGCCTACGTCTACACGCATAGCGCCGATCCGGAGAACGATCCCAACCTGACGTTGCTCTCGGTGGATTCGGAGCCGGCCGATGGCAGCGCGAACGCGGTCGGGGAGATCCTCGGCGTCAGCGACGACGCCGGAGTCGTCTACTTCACCACGGCCGGCAACCAGCTCGTCGCCGGCGGGCCGGTGGATCCGACGCCCAAGATCTACCGCTGGGAGGACGGCGAGGTCACCTACGTGGCGGCGGCGAATGTGACCGGGAGCACCAGTGCGACCAAGGCGATGACCACGCCCGACGGACGTCACCTGATGTTCATGTCGAACACCGCAGGGGTCACGGCCGCGCCGACGGCGGGCACCATCCAGCAGTACCGCTACGACTCCGCCGACGGCTCGCTCGTCTGCACGTCGTGCCGCACGGATGGGTCGCCGAGCACCACGAGCGCCCGCCTCGACCAGTTCGTGTCCTTCATGATGATCGACCGGAAAAGACGGCGCTGGCTCTCCGACGACGGTCGGGTGTTCTTCGAGACCGCGGAGCCGTTGGAGTCGCGCGACACCAACGGCGCCGTCGACGTCTACACCTACGCCGATCCCGCCGAGGGGCCGCGCCTGATCTCCGACGGCCGGACCACGAGCGACGCTCGCTTCGCCGACGCCAGCAGCGACGGCGCCACCGTGTTCTTCGCCACGCGGGGACAGCTGACCGGATGGGACACCGACGAGCGGCAGGACCTCTACGCGGCTCGCGTCGGGGGCGGCCTGCCCGCTCCGAACGACCGCCCCGGCGGGGCGTGCTCCGGCGACGCCTGCCAGGGGCAGCCGGCCGGTGGTCCCGCGATCGCCGATCCGCGGTCGGCCGAGCTCGAGTCGCGAGGCAACGTGGCTACCACCGTCCTGCCCCGGCCGCGGGTTGCCCGCACGCTGGTGCGAGGGGGTGCAGGGTGGCTCAGGGTTCGCGTCCCCGCGCGCGGACGGCTGACGGTGAGGGGGCCGCTTCTCCGCAGGAGCGCGCGCAGGGTAGATCGCCCGGGCGCTCACCGGATCCGCGTCCGGCTGTCGCCGCGCGGCCGGCGAGCGCTCGCCCGCCGTGGCCGGCTCGGCGTGCGGATCGCCGTCCGCTTCGCGCCGGAGGCCGGCCCGGCGCGCGTCGCCCGCACCCGGCTGACGTTCCGGGCGAACCGTCCCGCCCAGCGGCGCTCGCGATCCAGGGGCGCGAGCGGGGAGGCGCGCTGAGATGGCGGGTCATCGATCGCATCACCACGGGAGGAGACGAGTCCGAATGTTCCGCACCGCACGCGCTGTCGCGGGGGCGCTGACCGCGCTGGCGTTGGCCGCCGGCGTCGCCGCGCCCGCCTCCGCCGAGATGGAGGTCACCGGCTTCACGGCCGACATCCTCGATGCCGGCGGCAGTCCCGAGACCCGGGCGGGCGCCCGCCCGCACGTCGCCGAGAACGTCATCGACATCGCCGGCGACGGCACCGGGTTCGGGGTCACGGGCTCGCTCAAGGAGGTCGTCGTGGAGATGCCGGTCGGCTTCGTCGGCGACCCGACGCGGATCCCGACCTGCACGACGTTCCAGCTCTCGACGCTGAGCTGTCCGCGCGCGTCTCAGATCGGCATGTTCCACATGCAGACGCCGTTCGTCCTGCTGAGCTCGCCGATGTACAACATGGACGTGCCGGTCGGACAGGCGGCGCGCTTCGGAACCGCTGTCCTGAGCGGATCGGCGCTCGTCTACTTCGACGCGAGCGTGCGGCCGGAGGACAACGGGATCACGGTCACCAGCAGCGACATCAGTCACGTCCTGCCGATTCAGCAGACCCGCGTCGAGCTGTGGGGCGTTCCGGCGGACTCTGCCCACGACGCCGAGCGCGGCGGTCCCGCCGGTGTCGATCCCGTTCCGTTCCTGACGATGCAGACCAGCTGCGGCGACGCGCCGGTCACCCGGATGCGGGCCAACAGCTGGCAGGACCCTGACGGCTGGAGCGAGCGGGAGTTCGCGGGGCCGCCGCTGCAGGGCTGCGAGACCCTCGACTTCCGGCCGGACGTGAAGGTCCAGCCAGACACCACGACGGCGGGCGCTCCTTCTGGGTACACGGTGGAGTTGACGCAGCGGTTGAGCGATTCGGCTCTCTCGTTGGCCTCGGCCCATGTGAAGGACGTCGAGGTGAGCCTGCCCGAGGGCGTCGCGATCAACTCGGGCGCGGCGGACGGGCTCGCCACCTGCTCGGAGAGCCAGTTCGGGCTCGGGCTGGCTGGAGGGCCGGAGTGCCCGGCGGCGTCGCGGATCGGCGAGGTCGTGGTCGAGACGCCTCTGCTCGACGAGCCGCTGCGCGGTGGCGTGTATCAGGCTGCGCAGGGCGCCAACCCGTTCGGGTCGACGTTCGCGATCTATCTGGCGCCCGGTTCGGAGCGGTACGGGGTCCAGCTCAAGCTCGCGGGCGAGGTCCGGACCGATCCGGCGACCGGCAGGGTGACCACGGTGTTCGAGAGCAACCCACAGCAGCCGTTCTCGAAGCTGACGCTGCGGTTGAAGGGCGGCGAGCGGGCGGTGCTCGTCAACCCGCCGAGCTGTGGGCCGAAGACGACGGGGTGGTCGATGCGGTCGTGGGCACAGCCCGCGGAGGCTGTGACCGGAAGTGACACCTTCACGATCGACTGCGGCGGCGCGGGCTTCGATCCGGGGTTCGCCGCCGGTTCGACCAACCCGGTCGCGGGTGGCTACTCGCCGTTCGTCGCGCGGTTCACCCGCTCCGGCGGGACCGAGCTCGGTCATGTCGAGCTGGATCTGCCGCCGGGGCTGCTGGCGAAGGTCGCCGGTGTCGAGGTGTGCGGGGAGGCGCAGCTTGCCGCGGCGGCCGGCCGGTCGGGCCGTGAAGTCCAGGCGGCGGGGAGCTGCGCGGCTGGCTCGCAGGTCGGGACCGCGACGGTCGGTGTCGGTGCGGGCGCTACGCCGTTCTTCCCGCTGATCGGCGGGACCGGGGTCTCGGGCCGCGTGTTCCTGACGGGCGCGCACACCGCAACCCAGTTCCCGCGTGGGGGGGCGAGTCACACCGCCTACGGTCTCGCGATCGAGGTGCCGGCCGTCGCCGGGCCGTTCGACCTCGGCACCGTGATGGTCCGCACCGCGATCTACGCGGACCGCCGCAGCGGCCAGCTGACCGCCGTCTCGGACCGACTGCCCAGGATCCTCGAGGGCGTGCCGCTCAACGTGCGCGACGTGCGCGTCGTGATCGACCGCGAGGGGTTCACGGTGAATCCGACGTCGTGTGCGGAGCAGCGGGTTGCGGGTGTCGTTGCGGGCCTGGATGGGTCGCGGGTGGGGCGTTCGTCGCGGTTTGAGGTTGGGGACTGTGCGGCGTTGGGGTTCGGGCCGCGGCTGGGCTTGGCGTTGAGGGGTCGGCGTCAGGTGCGGACGGGTGGCCATCCGGCGGTGCGGGCTGTTGTCCGTCAGCCGGTCGGTGGCGTGGCGGGGATCCGTCGCGCGAGGGTGGTGCTGCCGCCTTCGCTGGCGCTGGATCCCGACAACGCGAACGCGTTGTGCGAGTACGCCGACGGGACCAAGCCGGATCTGGAGGATCACTGCCCGGCTGGGTCGAAGATCGGCCGGGCGAGGGTCAGGACGCCGCTGCTCGACGACGATCTCGTCGGGGATGTGTTCTTCGTCAAGAACATCCGTCGCGATCGCGAGACCGGCAACGAGATCCGGACGCTGCCGATGCTGGTGGTCGCGTTGCGCGGCCAGATCGACATCAACCTCGTCGGGAAGTCCTCGACGACCCGCAACGGGCGGCTGGTCTCGACGTTTGCCGGGGTGCCGGACGCGCCGATCAGGAGGTTCAACCTCAACGTTCGGGGCGGGAGCGCGGGGATTCTCGCGGTGACGGCCAACCGTCGTGGGGACATCGATCTGTGCGACCGTCCGCGCGGCCATCTCGCCAACACGGCGATGGTGGGCCATAACGGCAAGCGCAGCCGGTTCCGCACCCGGGTCAAGACGCCGTGCGCGACGCGCGCGGCCGACAGCCGCCGCAGCCGCTGACCCAGGCTGGGCGGATTCCGGCACGAGTGGTGCCGAAACCCGCCCGCCACCGGCACGCAGGAGCAGCAAGAGAGGCCCGGCAACCGCCGGGCCTCTCACGCTTTGACGACCAGCCGCCGCGACCAGAATGGAACCCCAACGGGCCCACAGGGCCCTCGCGTTTCCACTCCTGCCCGCCGACGGCTCGCGTCGCGACGCCGGGCCTACGGCGCGCAACCTCGACCGGTCTGGGAGCAACGCCGATCGCTCGAGGAAACGGCGGTGAGGGGCGGCAGGGCTCCCCTCGAGTCGTCGCGGCCGGGCAGCCGCCGCTACCGCGCCGGTTCGCCGTCGGCCTGGCGCAGCCGCAGCCGGACCATCGTGGCGGCCGCGACGAGCAGGTAGATCAGCGTGATCGCGAGCAGGACGAACTTGGCGCTGGCGAGGAGGGTGACGAGCATCGGGCCGCGGCCCTGGCCGCGGCCGGTCAGCATCACCAGCAGGCCCGCGTTCTCGAGCGCGTCGAAGGCCGCCGCGGCGAGCGGCAGGGCGGCGATGACCGTCGCCGGTCGGGCGAGCTGGTCGAACCCGCGCGCGCGGGCGGCGTCGCGGACGGCGAGCACCGCCAGGCAGAGGAAGATGCCGTAGGCGGCGAGGAAGAGGAAGTCGATCCAGAGCGAGAGGGCGGCCGCGTCGCGGCCCGACTCGCCCCAGTGGCCGAAGATCACCGCGACCCGCTCGGTCGAGCCGGCCAGCTCGTAGGCGACGATGCCCGGCGCGCCGCCGGAGCGGATCGACGCGTCGACGATCGCGAGCACCGCGAACAGGACCACAGTCGCGACGCCCGTCACCCACATTGCCCGGCGGCGAGTCATCGCCGTGGAGCCTATGGGTTCGCCGTTCGCGCCGTCGCGTTCGGCGGGAGTCTGGGGCCAGGCGACAGCGGGGCCGGTGGAGGTCGCGTCGGCGCAGTGGGGCGGAACCATCCAGGCGGAAGCGCGACCACCGTCCACAGAGGTTTCGCGGCGGCGGTCGGCGCGCACTCGATTGACAATCCGCGCACCGCACGTTGAGCAATCCGCGCAGTCGAAACTGGCAATCCGCGCAACAGCTAGGCTACAATCCGCGCATGCCAGATGGCATCTACAAGCGCCATGTCTCCGGTTTGGTCGCGGAGGCGCTCGACTACAGCCCGGCCGTCTTCCTGATGGGCGCCCGGCAGGTCGGCAAGAGCACGCTGGTCGAGCGGATCGCCGCCGAGCGCTCGGTCGACGACGTGGTCACGCTCGACGACCGGTCGGTGCGCGAGGCCGCGCGCGCCGACCCGGCCGGCTTCGTCGCGGCCCGTTCCGGGTCGACGGTGATCGACGAGGTCCAGCGGGTGCCGGACCTCCTGCTCGCGATCAAGCGGGACATCGACCGGGAGCGCCGGCCCGGCCGGTTCCTGCTGACCGGATCGGCCAACGTGCTGACTGCCCCGGCGGTCAACGACGCGCTCACCGGGCGCGCGGCGTTGGTCACGCTCTGGCCGTTGGCTCAGTCCGAGCTCTCGGGTTCCGGCCGGAACCTCGTCGACGCGCTGTTCGCCGGTGCTCCGCCCAACGTGAGCGACGCCCCGATCGGGCGCGACGCGTTCGTCGAGCCGGTCGTCAAGGGCGGCTACCCAGAGGCGGTCAGGCTGGGTGCTCGCGCCCGCCGGCGACTGCTGACCGACTACGTCCGCAGCACGCTCGAGCGCGACCTCCGCGACATCGCGACCGCCCGCAACCTCGACGCGATGCCGCGGCTGCTGCGGCTGATCGCATCGCGGGCCGGCAGCGCCTACAACGTCAGCAGCGTGACGAAGGCCCTCGGGCTCGCGCGCGGCACCGTCCACGACTACACCCGCCTGCTCGAGACCGTCTTCCTGGTAAAGCGGATACCGGCTTGGCGCCCTGGGCTCGGCGGGCGCGAGATCCATGCGCCCAAGCTCTATCTCGTCGACTCCGGTCTCCACGCCGCCGTGCTGGGGGCGGATGTCGAGCGGATCGCCGGCGACGACCAGCTGACGGGCCCGTTGTTGGAGAGCTTCGTGGCGATGGAGATCGCCCGTCACGTCGACTGGGCGGAGACCGCCGCCGCCCAGTACCACTACCGCGACCGGCGCGAGGAGATCGATGTCGTCCTCGAGGCCGCTTCCGGGGATCTCGTCGCCGTCGAGGTCAAGGCGAGCGCGACCGTCCGCCCGTCCGACTGGAGGCCGATCCGCCGCCTCCGAGATGCGCGCGGCTCGGCGTTCCGCGCGGGACTGATCCTGTACGCAGGCGCCGAGACCGTCGCCCTGAGCGATCGGATCTGGGCGGTGCCGATCAGCGGGCTGTGGCTGTGACCGGCGCCACCCGCACCCGCCCGCCGTCGCGCGGGCTGAAGGTGATCGCGCGGCGGGCGATCCGCTCGGCGGGCGCGGTCTCCGGCGCGACGTCGAAGCGGCGCAGCAGCTCCTCGAGGACGATCTTCATCTCGAACAGCGCGAAGGTAGCGCCGAGGCAGCGGCGGGTGCCGCCGCCGAACGGGATCCAGTCGTAGGTCCCGGTCGGGCGCTGCAGGAACCGCTCCGGGAAGAAGCGGTCGGGGTCCTCGTAGACGTCGGGGTTGCGGTGGGTGAGGTAGATCGACGGCGCGATGTGCACGCCCGCGGGCAGCACCCGCCCGCCGAGCTCGGTCGGCTCGGTCAGGTAGCGCGCCACCGCCGGCACCACCGGCCGCAGCCGCAGCGACTCCTTCACGACCGCGTCGAGGTAGTCGTCCCCCTCGCCGGCGCGGACCTCCTCGGTCAGTCGCGCGAGCGCCTGCGGGTGGCGGGCCAGCCGCTCGAGCGTCCACGACAGCGAGGTCGCGGTCGTCTCGTGGCCGGCCAGCAGCAGCGTCAGCAGCTCGTCGTGGAGCTCGGCGTCGGTGAGGCCGGCGCCGTCCTCGTCGCGCGCGGCGAGCAGCAGCGCCAGCACGTCGTCGCGCTCGGCGCGGGCCGGGTCCGAACGGGCGGCGGCGATCTCGTCGTAGAGGACCCGGTCGGCTGGGTGCAGCAGCTGCTCGCGGAACCGCCGCCACGGGCTCAGCGGTCCGTTGCGCTTCGAGCTGGCGACCTGGAGCACGAACAGCCGGCGCATGTCGGCCATCGCGTCGAGCGCGTCGCGCAGCGGCGCGGCGATCGTCTCGAACCGCTCGCCGCGCTCGGAGATCCCGAAGACCGCGCGCATGATCACCTCGAGCGTGATCGCCTGCATCGACGGCTGGACCGCGAACGGCTCGCCGGCCGGCCAGCGTGCCAGCTCGCGCTCGGCCGCGGTGCGGACCACCTCCTCGTAGAGGCGCATCCGCTCGCCGTGGAAGGGCGGCAGCAGCAGCTTTCGCTGGCGCATGTGCTCGGGGTCGTCGAGGGTGAGCACCGAGCGCGGGCCGAGCAGCGGCTTGAGCACCTCGTTGCCGACGCCGGCGAGCAGCTTCGTCGGGTCCGAGGTGAAGACCTGCTTGATCGTCGCGGGGTCGTCGGTCAGGACGACGGTCCGCTCGGAGGACAGCCGCAGCGTGAACGGGGTGCCGTAGCGGTCGCGGGTGCCCTCGAGGAACGCGCCGGGCCGGAAGAGGAAGTTCGCGAACACCAGCGGCGCCGGACCGCGTGGGCCGGGCGGCAGCGGGTCCGGGGCGAGCGGCGCGGCGGGCGCGTCGGGCGGGCTGTTGACCGTCAGTTCAATAGTGGGAAGTTCTAGCAGGCGGGCGGCAAGCGTGCCTGCGCTCAGGCCGACCACCTGAGCCGAGTGACTCGTATAGCAGTCGCACGACTGGTAAACTGGTCGCATCGATCTCGGACGCCCCCACTCGGTGCTCGCTTCCGCCGCGGATCTCGACACGCTGGCAGTCCTCGCCCGAGCCGGTGCGCCGCTCTCGGGACGCGAGGTGGCACGGCGCGCCGGTCGTTCGCAGGAGTGGACTCGGCGGGTGCTCGGGCGGCTTGCCGACCACGGCCTACTCGAGCGCAGGCGAGGCGGCGCCGCCTGGCTGTACGAGCTCAACCGCCGCCACCTGGCGGCCCCCGCGGTCGAGCAGCTGGTCTCGCTTCGGGCGCTGCTGGTGGAACGGCTGCGGACGGAGCTGCGCGGGTGGCGAGTCGAGCCCGCCGGTGCCGCCCTGTTCGGGTCGGCCGCGCGTGGCGACGGTGACCTCGCCAGCGACATCGACCTCCTGATCCTGCGTCCCGATCGCGTCGACGGCGAGGGCGAGGCCTGGCGTGGCCAGATCGATGGTCTTTCAGAGACTGTCCGGGAGTGGACCGGCAACCACGCGGGCATCGTCGAGCTGGCCCTCGGCGATCTCCCCGGCGTGCTCGATCGGCAGCCGCCGATCTTGGAGAGCATCAGGGCTGACGCCGTCGACCTCGCCGGAAGGCCGGTCAGAACGCTCCTCCGCGAGGCATCCATCCGATGATTCGCACCCAGGACTGCGGTCTGGCGGAGGCCCGCGTGCGGCTCGACCAGGCGCGCCACTTCCTCGAGGTCGCCGAGGTGGTCCAGGACAACGAGCTCGACGCCTCGCTGAGCGTCGCGGCGTCGCTGGCGATCCTCGCGGGTATCGCCGCGGCAGACGCCGCCTGCTGCGTGAGTCTCGGCCGGCGAGCCCGCGGGCAGGACCATCGCGACGCCGAGCGAATCGTGGCGGACGTGCCGGGCGTCGGCGCCGACATGGCGAAGGCCCTGCGGCGGCTGCTGAACCTCAAGGACGATGCGCACTACGGGATGCTCTACGTCAGTCACGCCAACACGACGGTGGCATTGCGCGGCGGCCGGCGGCTCTTGGAGCTGGCCGAGAGGGTCGTGCTCTCGTGAGCGGCAGGCGCAGGATGAGCACCGAGGATCGCCGCGAGCAGCTGCTCGACGCGGGCGTCGAGTTGTTCGGCCGGCGGCCCTACGACGAGGTCTCGATCGACGAGATCGCGCGCGCGGCGGGGATCTCGAGGGGCCTGCTGTACCACTACTTCCCGACCAAGCGCGACTTCGTCGTCGCGGTGCTGCGCCGGGCCGTCGACGTCGTGACCGCGCTCACCGCGCCCGACCCCGAGCTGCCGCCCGTCGAGCGGATCGACGCCGCGCTCGACGCCTTCCTCGACTACGCCGAGAACCATGCCGCCGCCTACGCCACGCTGTTCACCACCCGCGGCGGCGGCGACCCCGAGATCCGCGCGGTGATGGACGAGGGCCGCGAGCGCCGGGTCGACATCCTGCTCGACGGGATCGCCGGGCAGCTGCTCGCCGACGGGTCCGCCGCGCGCGAGTCGCCGGTCCTGCGGTCCGCGGTGCGCGGCTGGATCTCCTTCGTCGAGGGCGTCCTGCTGCGCTGGCTGGCCGAGCGCGACCTCGACCGCGACCAGCTGCGCGTCCTGCTGCGCGAGGCGCTGATCGGCGCGATCGCCGCCGCCGGCCGCGTCGATCCGCGGCTCGGGCTCGCCGCCGGCCCCGGGTGAGAGGCGGCTGCGCGGCGCGCGCCCGGCCTAGCCGAACAGGCGCGGGTCGTTGGTGATCACCGCGTCGACGCCGAGCGCCTCGAGCTTGGCGATCCGGTCGGCGTCGTCGACCGTCCAGACGTAGAGCTGGCCGCCGGCGCGGCGGACGCGCTGGACGAGATGGCGGGTGACCAGCACGTAGTGCGACATCAGGGCCTCGCAGTCGCCGCGGCGCAGTGCCCGCTCGGCCTTCGCCGGCAGCCCCGACCGCCACCACGCGACCGCCGCGTAGGCGGGGTAGCGGAGCACCGGATGGCTGCGCAGGTCGCGCTTGACCTTCGGCACCGACAGCCCGCGCCGCACGTCGGGGTCGAGCTCGCGCACGAGGGTCAGGCTCTCCTGGTAGTTCGACGAGATCAGCGAGCGCTCCAGCAGCCCGCGCTCGCGCAGCCCGTCGACGACCTCGCGCTCGTAGCCGGGGATCTTCAGGTCGACGTCGAGCTCGATGTCGCCGTAGGCGTCGGCGGCGAAGTGGTCGAGGCCCTCCGTAAGCGTCATCGGCGTGCGGCTGAGCGCGTCCTCGGGGTCGTGGGCGAGCACGAGCGTCCCGTCGCGCAGCGGCATCACGTCGAACTCGATCATGTCGACGCCGAGCTCCAGCGCGGCCTCGAAGCTCGCGGCGGTGTTGCCGGGCGCGACGTGGTCGGCGCCCTTGTGGCCGACGCGGATCAGCGGCCTCGTGTCGCTCGCCTGGGTCATCGAGTAGATCGTAGGGGGCGAGTTGCCTGTGACCGGTCCCTGAAGGTGCATGGACCCGATCCAAGCGCCGACCATTGGATACCATATGGGCGTGTCGCGGACCCAGACGCTCGTCCAGCTCAACGACGCGCTGCTGGCGCGCCTGGACGAGCGCGCCGCGCGCGAGTCACGGTCGCGCTCGGCGCTGATCCGCGACGCCATCGAGGCGTATCTCCACGACGACGTCGAGGCCGAGCTTGACCGCGCGCTCGTCGAGGGCTACCGGCGCGTTCCCCAGACCGCCGAGGAGGACGCCTGGGGGGAGGCGTCCGCGCGCGACGCGATCCGGGAGGAGCCGTGGTGACCCGCGGCGACGTCCGCTGGCTCGAGCTGCCCGACGAGGGGCGGCGGCCGGTCTGCGTGCTCACCCGGCCGGCCTTGATCGCCGTGCTCGCCAACGTGACCGTCGCCCTGGTCACCCGGACGGTGCGCGACATACCGACCGAGGTCCGCCTCGACGAAGGTGACGGCATGCCCGCCGAGTGCGTCATCTCGCTCGACAACGTCCGGACCGTCCCCAAGCGCCTGCTCGGCGAGCGGCTCGTAGCGCTCGACGGCACCCGCATGCACGCGGTGTGCCGGGCGCTGGCGACGGCGACCGCCTGCCGCTGAGGCGGCGCCGCGCGCTCAGCGCTGGCAGGTCGGGCACCAGTAGGTGGTGCGGTTGTCGTCGCCCTGGCCGCGGGCGCGGATCGGGGTCGAGCAGACCCGGCAGGGCAGGCCGCCGCGCTCGTAGACGAAGGTGCCGGCGCGGCGGTCGCGATCGTCGGGTCGGCGGGACGGGGCGCCCGGGTCGGCCGAGCGGCGTGGGGCCGTCTGGAGGATCGTTGGGGGTCGACCCCCAACGATCCTCCGCGTGGCCTCTGGGGCGGGGCGCCCGGCCCCGGGAAGCGGGCGGTCGAGCTGGAGGGTCGGCCCGTCGCCGGCGACGGCGCGGGCGACGGCGGCGGCGGGGTTCGGCTCGCCCTGGAAGGTGACCGTGGGCCCGCCGCGTCGGGCCGACTCGCGCATCAGCGGGCGGACCGCCCGGACGACCGCGCACGCCTCGGCATCGGTGACGTCCGCGGTCCGCCGCCACGGGTCGAGCCCGGCCGCGAAGCAGCCCTCCGACTTCCAGATGTTCCCGATTCCCGCCACGTTGCGCTGGTCGAGCAGCGCCTCGCCGATTGGGCGCGTCTGGTCGTCCTCGCGCAGCCGGCGTAGGAAGGCGACCTCGTCGAAGTCGCCGTCGGCGACGACGTCGGGCCCGAGGCCGGCGAGCAGCCGGTCGAAGCGGGTGCGCGAGTCGGTCAGCAGCTCGAGCAGCGGGCCGTCGAACTGGACGACGTCGTGGTCGCGGGTGCGGACCACCAGCCACGCCCGCCGGGCCGCTCGCGTCCAGCGCCGGCCGCGAGCGTAGACGCCCCACTTGCCGCCCATCCGCAGGTGCGAGTGCAGCGTCAGGTCGCCCTCGAAGCGGACGAGCAGGTGCTTGCCGTGCGCGTCGACAGCCCGCACCGCCCGGCCCGCCAGCCGCTCCGGCCAGCGGTCGGCGCCGTGGCGCGGCTGCGGTGTCGCGATCTCGACGATCTCCGCTCCTACCAGCGCCGTCCCGACCCGCAGCGCCGCGTTGTGGATCGTGTCGCCCTCGGGCATCGGCTTCGATCCTAGGCTGGGGCGAAGTCGGCACAAAAGGCGCACTCGTGTGCGCATGGGAGTGGAAGGGTTCGGCACATGCTCTTCGGCGCCGGGCCGCTCACAAGTCACCTGGCTTCCCTGGCGACCGCTATCGGCGCCGGGGTGCTCGTCGGTGGCTTCGCGGCGGGTGTCGCCGGCTTGGTCGTCGGCAGTGACGAGAAGGGCGATGCCCGTGCCGTGCGCACGGGTGGCTACTGGGGCGGGCTGTCCGCGTTGTTGCTGCTAGCGGTCGATCTGCTCCTCGACTAGGATATATGCATGTCGTTTCCCCCTGGATACCTGCTTCGTGCGCACGTGACGCTCGCGCTGATGGTCGTGATCATCGGGGTTGGAGTCGCCATCGTCGGGACCGACGCAAGCGACGCTCAGATTCAGGCGATCGGCAGCTTCGCGTTCTTCTCGATGCTCTTCACGTTTCTCTTCTCCGTCCGGCGGCTCGACCTCCGACGAGAGCGTGAGCGGCGTGAGCGCGACGACGCGGCTAGGCGCTGAGCGTCAGGCGGCGGGGGCCGAGGGCGAAGCCGGCGGCGACGAGGGCGGGCTCGAAGGGGGAGCCGACGACCGGGTCGCCGTCGAAGCGCTCGATCGCCAATCGCTTGACGTGGCCGGCGCGGACGTGGCCGGCGAGCGCGGCGAGCGCGTCGTCGAGCCAAGCGGCGGTGGGCGGCGGGCCGAGCGCCCCTGTCGCGGCGGCGCGCGGACCCGCGCCGCGTCGGCCGGCTCCGTCCGCCACCGACGGTGCGGCGCCGGCCACGGCGGGAGCGTCCGGGCCGTCGGCGAACGGGTCGGCGAGCGAGATCAGCGCCTTGCCCGACCGCTCGACGTAGAGGACCGGCTCGGAGTCGAGGGTCACCACCAGCGCCCCCGCGGCACGCTGCGGCCGGCGCGCGTCGTCGCGCTTGGGCCAGGGCAGCGCCGCGCCGTAGGGGTTGGCGGGGTCGGTCGCGGCGAGCACGAGCGCGCCCGCCGGCTCGTCCGAGCGCAGGCCGCGCAGCCGCTCGATCGCCGCCGGCAGCGCGAACTGGGCGCCGCCGAGCCCCTCGACGAAGTAGCCGCGGCGGGCGGTGCCGAGCGTCTCGAGGTTCGCCAGCTCGCCGTACAGCGACGCGAACCCGCCCGGGACGCCCTCGGCGAGCACCGTCTCGCGCGTCACGATCCCGTAGCGCTCGAGCAGCATCTCCGCCTGCGCCCGCAGCCGCTCGCCGTGTGGGGGAAGCTCGGCGAACAGGTTGGCCGTCAGCGACCAGCGCCCCTGCACCTGCGGCGCGCCCGGCCGGCGGCGGCGGGCGAAGCGGCGGCCCGCCGCCCGGCGCTCGGCCGCCAGCGACAGCCGCGGCGCGCGCAGCGGGGCGAAGGCGTCGTTGGTCGCCTCGCCCGCCCAGACGAGATCCCAGAGCGCCTCCTGCAGCTCGGCCGGCTCGGCGGCCGTCCCGTCGACCGTCACGTCGGCGATCAGGTCGGTCCAGAAGGCCGCGCCCGCCGCCAGCCGCGCCCGGATCGCGTCGTGCAACGCCCCGGCGGGGGCGTCGCCCTTGTACGGCGGCGGGCCGAGCCAGGCGGCGTCGTCGCGGAAGTAGAGCGCCACCTTGCCGGTCGCGCGGCCGAGCGCCCCCGCGCCGACCCAGACGATCTCGCCCCCCGCGCAGAGCTGGTCCAGCCACGCCGGCGAGTGGGCGCCGACCCGTCGCGGCAGCAGCTCGCGCTCCCACACGGCCGGCGCGACCGCGACGCCCTGCAGCGCGACCAGAACCTCGCGCAGGCGGTCGGGCCCCGCGCCGCCCGCCGGCGCGGAGTCGACCCCCTGCCAGGCCGGCAGGAACCGCGCCAGCGCCCGCTGCTCGGCCGGCTCGACCTCGCGCCGCAGCGACGCCAGCGACGCCCGCCGCAGCCGCCGCAGCACATCGGTGTCGCACCACTCGCGCTCGCTCCCGCCGGGCCGCAGCTCGCCGCGGACCAGCGTCCCGGCCTGCTCGAGCGCCTCGAGCACCGGCGTCGGGTCGGGGCCGTAGCGGTCGCCCAGCTCGCGCGTGGCGAACGGCCCGTGGGTGCGCGCGTAGCGCCGCGCGATTCGCTCGAACGGGGCCTCGACCGCCGCCAGGAACGCGTCCGGCAGACCGCCGGGCGGCACCGCCCCGAACGCGTCGCGGTAGAGCCCGGCGTCCTCGGCGGCGATCCAGCGCTCCTCGCGGCCGATCCGCATCCGCACCGCTCGGCGCTCGCGGGCGAGCACGTCGAGCAGTTCGCCGGCGTCGCCGCCGTCCAGGCGCAGCCGCGCCTCCTCGGCGGTCAGGTCGCCGACCGCGCGCAGTACGTCGTGGAGGCCGTCGGCGCCGCTCGCGCGCGTCCGGTCCGAGAGGTGCTGGAGGTCGGCCTCGACCTCGGCGAGCGCCGCCGGGTCGATCAGCTCGCGCAGCTCCTCCTGGCCGAGCAGCTCGCGCAGCAGGTCGCGGTCGAGCGAGAGCGCCGCCGCGCGCCGCTCG
>JAAYBF010000048.1 GCA_012718975.1 Solirubrobacterales bacterium
ACGTGGTCGCGCAGGGCGCGCAGCTGCTTGGGCTTGGCGCGCTCGCCGGGCAGGAAGGCCTCGCTGACGCGGACGGCGCCGAGCCGGACCGACTCGGCCTCGAGCAGGCGGCGGTCGGCGATGTGCATCACCTGGACGCTGCCGCCGCCGATGTCGATGCCGAAGCCGTCGGCGAGCGTGGTCGAGTTGACGATCGCCAGGTAGCCGTACCAGGCCTCCTCGGCACCGGAGATCACGCGCACCTCGAGGCCGGTCCGCTCGCGGATCGCGCGCAGCAGGTCGTCGCGGTTGGCGGCGTCGCGGATCGCGCTGGTCGCGACGGCGTCGACGCGGTCGACGCCGGCGGCGTCGAGGTAGGAGGCGAAGACGGCGGCGGTCGCTACGGCGCGGCCGGCGGCGGCCTCGGAGATCGCGCCGCTGTCGCCCATTCCGGCGCTGACGCGGACCGGCTCGCGGATCTCGTCGGCCAGCCGCCACCAGCCGCCGCGGTGGTGCTCGAAGACGACGAGGCGGAACGAGTTCGACCCCATGTCGAGAATCGCCGTGCGGTCCACTCCTGACATCATCCCGCGCCGCATGACGATTGGAACCCTGGAGAACCCGCTGAGGGTGGCAGTGGTCGGTTCGGGCCCCGCCGGCTTCTACGCCGCCGGCCACGTCCTGGCGGGCGCCGACATGCACGCGGAGGTCGACATGTTCGACCGGCTGCCGACGCCGTTCGGCCTGGTGCGTGCCGGCGTCGCGCCCGACCATCCGAAGATCAAGTCGGTCACCCGCGTCTACGAGAAGACGGCGGCGAAGGAGCAGTTCCGCTTCTTCGGCAACGTCGAGATCGGCCGCCACATCAGCCACGCCGAGCTGGTCGAGCACTACCACGCGGTCGTCTACGCCTACGGCTGCGCGGCCGACCGCCAGCTCGGGATCACGGGCGAGGACCTGCCCGGCAGCCATGCCGCGACCGAGTTCGTCGCCTGGTACAACGGCCATCCCGACTACCGCGACCGCGAGTTCGACCTCTCGTGCGAGCGGGTGGCGGTGATCGGCAACGGCAACGTGGCGATGGACGTGGCGCGGATGCTGGTGCTGCCGCGCGAGGAGCTGGAGGTCACCGACACCGCCGACCACGCGATCGAGGCGATCGCGGCGTCCAACGTCAGGGAGGTCGTGGTCGTCGGGCGGCGCGGGCCGGCGCAGGCGGCGTTCACCAACCCGGAGCTGCGCGAGCTCGGCGAGCTGACCGACGCCGACGTGATCGTCGAGCCGTTCGAGCTCGACCGCCACAGCGAGCGCGCGATCGAGGCCGAGGGCGAGCTGACCGCGCGCCGCAACGTCGAGATCCTGCGCGACTTCGCCGGCCGCGCCCCGGAGGGCAAGCCCAAGCGGGTGACGCTGCGCTTCCTGCTCTCGCCGGTCGCGATCCACGGCGACGGCCGCGTCGAGTCGATCGAGCTGGTCCACAACGAGCTCGAGCACGGCGGCGAGGGTCAGATCCGCGCCCAGGCGACCGACCGCCACGAGACGCTCGACGTCGGGCTGGTGTTCCGCTCGATCGGCTACCGCGGCGAGCCGATCGAGGGGCTGCCGTTCGACGAGTGGAAGGGCACCGTGCCCAACGAGGAGGGCCGGGTCGTCGACCCGCACGAGCAGCGCCACATCCCGGGCCTGTATGTCGCCGGTTGGGTCAAGCGCGGCCCGTCGGGGGTGATCGGCACCAACAAGCGCGACGCCCAGGAGACCGTCGAGCACCTGCTCGAGGATCTGCGCGAGGGCCGGCTGCCTCAGCCGCAGCGGCCCGCCCGCGCGGCGATCGAGGCGCTCGTCGCAGACCGCCAGCCCGACTTCGTCGACTACGCCGGCTGGCAGGCGATCGACGCCGCCGAGACGGCCGCCGGCGAGCCGGCCGGCCGCCCGCGCATCAAGCTGACGCGGATCGCCGAGATGGTCGAGGCCGCGCGCGCCGCGCGCGTCTGAGCGCGGCCGGCGTCAGGCGGACTCGGCCGCCACGGCGGTGACGGCGGTCCCGTCGAGCGCGTCGAGCGCCCGCTCGACGCTGGCGCCGATGCAGGTGAAGATCGGCGTCTCGGACTCGGTG
>JAAYBF010000049.1 GCA_012718975.1 Solirubrobacterales bacterium
AGCCGTGGCTGGCGGGGTAGGTCGGCACGGACTTGTAGCCGTGGATGGCGTAGCCGCGGATGAAGTAGTTGGAGTGGACCATGCCGAGCGAGTTGGTGCCCGGCTCCTTGCGGTAGAAGGTGAAGGTCCCGAAGACGGTGGGCGTGGCCGGGGCGCCGGAGGAGGAGTGGTAGACGCGGTAGGGCTTGCCGTCGCGGACGAAGGCGAGCGCCTGCTTGGACCAGTCGTACTCGATGTGGTAGCCGGCGTTGGGGTAGCGGGGCTGGAAGGCGCCCTTGCCTTGGAGGATCTGCGAGTAGACGGTGGGGCTGGCGTAGCCGATGCGGTCCATCTCGTTGACCTTGCGGAAGGCGATGACGGCGCGTGAGGTGCCGTCGTCGTAGTAGCCGGTGACGCCGACGGCGTAGCCGAGCTTCTTGAGGCCGCGCTGGAGCAGGAGGACCTTGGTGCCGCGCTCGCCGGCGTTGGCGGAGGCGGTGATCGACTTGAAGCGGACGGCCTTGGATTCGAAGGCCCGCTGGCGGGGGGTGGCGCGGTGGATGATCTTGGCGCGGTGGAGGCCCTTGGCGCGCGCCTTGTAGGCGAACTCGATCCGGCCGGTGCCGCGGCGGCCGCGCTTGATCTTGACGCGCTTGCGTCCGACGACCTTGCCGGCGCGGCGGACGACGAGGACGGCGAGCTGGCCGGGGACGTACGGGCGGGCGGTGCCGGTGATGTCGATTACGCCGCCGCGGGCGACGTAGCGGAGCTTGCTGGTCATGAGGCCGCCGTCGACGTCGATCGAGGTCTTGCCGGCCTTCGGGGCGGGCTTCGGCTCGGGCGGGGGCGGCGGGGCGGTCGGGGTGGTGGCGGGCGGGGTCTGCGCGGTCTCGGCCTCCTGGGCGGCGGCGGGCGCTGCGAGCGCTACGGTCGCGGCTGCTGTGGCGAGGAGGGCGGCGGCGGTGGCGTGCGGGCGGCTCATTCGACCGGCAACGATAACTGCGGGTTGGGATCGACGCGCTCTCTCGCGGGCGGGAAGGGGGAGGGCCCGTCGCGCATGAGGCGCGGCAGGACGATGCAGGCGGCGAGCATCAGCGGCCCGGCGAAGACGGCGATCCGCCAGCCGTCGTCGACCTGGGCGGAGAAGGCGACGGCGTTGTTGAAGGCGTGCATGCCGATCACCGACCAGAGGCTGCCGGTCTTCTCGTAGACGAGGCAGAAGATGGCGCCGAGGAACATCAGCGGCGGCAGGATCAGCAGGGCGTCGGCGCCGTCGAAGCTGAAGTGGATGATCCCGAAGATGGCGCCGTTGACGACCGCGGCGGCGTAGATCGGGTAGCGGGTGCGCAGCGCGCGGTAGAAGAACCCGCGGAAGAAGAACTCCTCGACGAAGGGCGCGACGACCATCACCATCAGTCCGGCGGCGACCAGGCCGAGGGTGCCGTCGTTGGCGCCGAGGCTGTCGACGACGTCCTGCTCGGCGTCGGGCTGGACGATCGCCGCGTAGACGGCGGTGAGGACGTAGAAGGCGAGCATCCCGAGCGCGGCCCAGCCGACGGTGCGCCAGAGCGGGGCGCGGCGGAGGCCGAACTGCCAGGGCCGCGGGGCGGCGACGGCGCGGCCGAGGACGAGCGCGGCGCCGACGAAGAAGATGCCCTGGATGAGGGTCGCGACGACGACGATCGCGGGGGAGTTGTCGCCCTCGTCGACACCGGCGATCGCGAGCACGATCCCGGAGGCGATCAGCGTGCAGACGATCGCGCCGAGGAAGCCGACGAAGCCGAACCACGGCGGCCAGTCGGGCGAGCCGTCGGTACGCCGGGCGAGGGTGGGCGCGGCCGGCGTCGGCCCGCCGGGGAGCGGTTCGGGTCCGGGAGCCTCGTCCGCGGGCGGCCGCGAACGGTCGTCGGGCGGAGGGGCCTGCTCCATGGGGCCAGACTATGGCGGATGGGGGTGGCGGGACCGCCCGGCCCGGCCCAGAGGCTCAGAGGAGGTCGGCGACCCGTTCGAGCGAGTCGACGGCCTCGACGCCGGCGGGCGGGTCGCCATGGCGCTGGACGAGCACGCCGCGCAGGCCGGCGGCGCGGGCGCCGAGCACGTCGTTGTCGACCGAGTCGCCGACGAACAGCGCCTCGGCGGCGGCGCAGCCGGCGAGCCGCAGCCCGGCCTCGAAGACGGCGGCCGCGGGCTTGGCGGCGCCGACGGCGGCGGAGGAGACGGCTCCGTCGATCAGCGGCGCGATCCCGGCGCGGTCGAGCCAGTCGGGCAGCGAGCAGTCCCAGTTGGAGACGACGACGAGCGCGAGGCCGCGCCGGCGCAGCGCGGCGAGCGCGGGGGCGACGTCGGGGTAGGGGTCGAACTCGAGCGCGGCGAGCATCGCGCGGCGGATCGCCGCGTGGTCCGCGCTCGCGGCGTGCGGCGCCGCCTCGACGAGCGCGGCGCGCATGACCTCGGCGCAGTCGTCGCGCAGCGCGTCGAGCCCGGCGCGGTCGCCGCCGCGCATCTGGTTGACCATGTAGTAGGCGATCTCGGCTGCGAACGCCCGCTCGGCGGCGGCGAGCTCGACGTCGATGCCGGCGTCGGCCAGGAGGGCGGCGCGCAGCCGCGGCGCGGGGTCCCGCAGCTCGACGAGCGTGCCGAGCGCGTCGAGCAGCACGGCCCGGACCGGGGTGCCGCTCACGCCACCCACTGCCAGGTCGCGTACTGGGTGACGAACAGGCCGAGCAGGATCGCGAAGGCGACGGCGACGCGGTCGACCATCCGCCGCTCGGCGGTGACCGCGCCGAGCCACATGAAGATCGGGAACAGCACCGCCACGAAGCGTGGCAGCGACATCAGCGGCTGGGCGGCGACGGGGAACGACAGCGGCAGCGCGAGCGCGGCGATCACGTAGGCGCCGTAGGCGAGCGGCAGCCGCCGCAGGACGCCCCAGGCCCCGGCGAGCGCGAAGCAGAGGCAGGCGAAGAGCATCAGGTTCTGCCCGGCGACGCGGAACGGGTCGCCGCCGGCGGCGCCGAAGTACACGGTGTCGCGCGACCCGGAGAGCAGCTGGCGGGCGCCGTCGAAGGCGGCCTCCGCGCCCTGCAGCACGCCGAGCAGCGGGCCGGCGAACTCGCGGCTCCAGAACTCCTGCACGCGCGAGAAGGAGAGCGGGTCGCCGTAGACGGAGCCGAGGAAGGCGGCGTAGGCGAGCAGGCCCACGGGGGCGAGCGCGAGCCAGAGCGCGTCGCGCCCGATCCGCCGATGCGACTGCTGCCAGTAGAGCAGCGCGAGCGGGAGCAGCAGCAGGATGCCGGCGCTGCGGGTCGCCGACGCGCAGCCGGCGGCGACGCCGGCGAGCGCCCAGCTGCCGCGCCGGGCGGCGTAGAAGGCGCCGACCGAGCAGAGCAGGAAGAGGCTCTCCGAGTAGGGCGCGCCGAAGTACAGCGACGCCGGGAAGACGCTGATCAGCAGCACCGTCGGCCAGGCGGCGGCGCGGCCGAGCTCGAAGGCGGTCAGCCGGTGCAGCAGCACCAGGGCGGCGAGGAACGCGGCGAGCGCGACGAGGTAGGAGGCGATCAGCACCGCGGCCGCGCCGCCGCCGCCGAGCATCGCGACCCCGCGCGCGACCACCGGGTAGAGCGGGAAGAAGGCGTGGCGCGGCGAGTCGGCCCCGTCGTAGCCGTCGACGGCGATGCTGAGGTACCAGACCGCGTCCCAGCGGGCGAGCGGGGTCGCGACGACGTCGCCGAAGCCGCCGAGCGGGGCGGTGATCGCGGGCAGGTCGTAGCCACCGGCGTTGCGCTCGACGGCGCCGCCGGCGGCCAGCGCGGCGGAGATCGCGACCGCGAGGATCGCGATCCTCGTCCAGGCGAACGCGCGCCAGGCCGCGCGGAAGGACTCGTC
>JAAYBF010000050.1 GCA_012718975.1 Solirubrobacterales bacterium
GCCGGTCCGCGCCGCCGGTCACGGTGAGGTCCGTTCCGACATGGGCGTCAGGCTAGGCCCCGCCCCGGAAGGCGGCCGGGGCCGCGGCCCGAGGAGGACGCGGCCCCGGCCGGGGCCGCCGGCCGCGGGCGCGCCCCGGCACGCCCGGGATCGAAGGCCGGCGACCCCTGTCCCGTCCGCCCTTGGGAGGAGCGTGGTGCGCTCAGGCGGCGGGACCGGGAATGCTGACGGTCGGCGGCGGCGGTGCGGTTGTCCACCTGGACAAAGATGACGCGCCGGGGCTTCGCCAGATGTCGGAGGGCGCGGACGGCTGGCGGCGCCGGGCACGGCCCGACGCGGGTGCCTATCCTCGCCCGATGGACCAGGCCTTCCAGCTCGTCGGCGCCGTGCTCATCCTGATCGCGTTCGGCTCGGCCCAGCGCGGGACGATGTCGCCGCACTCGGTGGTCTACCTCGCGCTCAACCTGGTCGGCTCGCTGGTGCTGACCGGCGTCGCGATCCACGGCCGCGACTGGGGCTTCCTGCTGCTCGAGGTCGTCTGGGCCGCCGTCTCGGCCTGGGGGCTCTGGCGCGTCAGCCAGGGACGCGCGCCGACCGCGGCGCACTGAGCGGGGCCGGGCGGGCGACCGCGCGCGCCGGCTACGCCCGCGGCGGCGGGTCGCCGTAGCCGCCGCCGCCGGTGCCGCCGCCGTCGCCGCCCATGCGGCTCTGGGTCAGCATGAACAGTCCGATGATCAGGCCGACCACGCCGGCGATCATCAGGATCAGGCCGACGACCTGCAGGTCGATGCCGGATACCGAGGCGGTCACCGCGTAGCGCAGGATGGCGCCGACGGCTATCAGGAAGATCGAGGATCCGATGGTCACAGCCGCTACCTACTCCATGGTCGGGGGTTCTCCTCCCGGCCCCACGGCATCCCGGCCCGCATGGGATGCCGCCTGGCCTGGTATCACCCTCTCATGAGCGAGCTCGCCTGTCTCGACGGGACGATCGCGCCCGCCGCGGAGACCGTCGTCCCCGTCACCGACGAGGGCCTGCTGCGCGGCGACGGCGCGTTCGAGGTCGTCCGCGTCTACGGCGGCCGGCCGCTGCTGCTCGGCGAGCACCTCGAGCGGATGGCGGGCACCGTCGCGAACCTGCGCCTCGAGGGCCCGTTCCACCGCGAGCGCTACGCCGCCGAGGCCGCCGAGCTGCTGCTCGCGCGCGGCGGACGCTCCTTCGACGGCCTGCTGCGCCTGCTGCTCACCCGCGGCGGGCGCCGGCTGCTGCTCACCGAGCCGCTTCCCTCGCAGCCCGAGACGGCCCGTCTCAGCGCGGTCACCTACGCCCCGACGCGCATCCTCACCGGCGCCAAGTCGCTCTCCTACGCCGCGAACATGCTCGCCGGGCGGATCGCTCGCGAGCGCGGCTTCGACGAGGCGCTGCTGGTCACCCCGCACGGCCGGGCGCTCGAGGCGCCGACGTCGAGCCTGTTCTGGGCCGACGCCGACGGGCGTCTGTCGACCCCGCCGCTCGGCGACCACGTGCTCGCCTCGATCACCCGCCGCCACCTGCTCGAGCTGCTCGACGTGCGCGAGCGCAGCATCGCCCTCGACGAGCTGGTCGATGTGGCGACCGAGGCGTTCCTCGCCTCGACCGTCCGCGAGGTCCAGCCGGTGTCGGCGATCGACGAGCGCGAGCTCGCGGCTCCTGGACCGCTCACCGAGGCCGCCGCCGACGCCTTCGCCGCCCACCGCGACGAGCTGCTCCGGCGCGGCGAATAGCCTCCCGGGTCGGCGCGCGCCGCGCCGCCCTCCATGCGCATCCTCACCGTCATCGGCAACCGGCCCCAGTTCGTCAAGGCCGCAGCGGTCTCGCGGCTGCTGCGCGAGCGCCACGACGAGCTGATCGTCCACACCGGCCAGCACTACGACGACGAGATGTCGCGCGTCTTCTTCGAGGAGCTGGGCGTCCCGGCCGCGGATCGCGAGCTGCACGCCGGCGGCGGCACCAACACCGAGCAGACAGCGCGCATCCTCGGCCTGCTGGAGGGCGAGATCGCGGCCGCCGAGCCCGACATGGTGCTCGTCTACGGCGACACCAACACGACGCTCGCCGCGGCGCTGGCGGCCGCCCAGGCGGGCGTGGCGGTCGGCCACGTCGAGGCCGGGATGCGCTCGTTCGACCGCGCGATGCCCGAGGAGCTCAACCGCGTGCTCACCGACCACGCCAGCGACGTGCTGCTCTGCTCGACCGAGGCGGCGGTCGCCAACCTCGCCGCCGAGCGGGTCGCGGGTGAGGTCCACCGCGTCGGCGACGTGATGGCCGACGTCTCGCTCGCCTTCGCGCCGATCGCCGAGCGCCGCTCCGACGTGCTCGAGCGGATCGGCCTCGAGCCGGGCGGCTACGTCGCCGCGACCGCCCACCGCGCCGGCAACGTCGACGACCCCGAGCGGCTCGAGCGGCTCGTCGCCCTGCTCGAGGCGGTGCCGGCGACCGTCGTGCTGCCGCTGCACCCGCGGACCGCCGCGCGGCTCGACGCGACCGGCCTGCGCGCACGGCTCGGTTCGGCCCCGAACGTCGTGCTCGCCCCGCCGCTCGGCTACCTCGACTTCACCAAGCTGGCCGCCAACGCGCGCGCCGTGCTGACCGACTCCGGCGGCGTCCAGAAGGAGGCGTTCCTGCTCGGCGTGCCGTGCGTGACGCTGCGTGACACCACCGAGTGGGTCGAGACCGTCGACGCCGGCTGGAACACCCTGGTCGACCTCGACGCCGGCGCGGCGGTCGCCGCACTGGAGCGCCCGCGGCCGGACGCGGAGCGCCCCGATCTCTACGGCGCCGGCCGCGCCGCCGAGCGGGTGTGCGACGTGCTCGACGCCTACACTCCCAGCCGATGACCAGTCCGGACGGCAAGCCGGTGCGCGTCGGCGTGGTCGGGCTCGGCTATGTCGGGCTGCCGCTCGCGGTCGCGTTCGCGGAGGCGGGACACTCCGTGGTGGGGGTCGACACCGACACCCGTAAGGTCGCGGCGGTCGCGGCCGGCGAGAGCCACATCGAGGACATCCCCTCCGAGCGGCTCGCGGCGGTCGGGGGCCTGCTCACGGCGAGCACCGACTACAACGTCCTCGCCGACTGCGACGCGGTCCTGATCGCGGTCCCGACGCCGCTGACCGCCAACCGCGAGCCCGACCTCGGGCCGCTGATCTCCTCGGCGCGGGCGCTCGCCCGGGTGCTGCGCGAGGGGCAGCTCGTCGTGCTGGAGTCGACCACCTACCCGGGCACCACCCGCGAGCAGCTCGTCCCGCTGCTCGAGGAGTCCGGCCTCGCCGCCGGGCGCGACTTCAACGTCGCCTTCTCGCCCGAGCGGGTCGACCCGGGCCGCACCGACCACACCCTGCGCACCACCCCGAAGATCGTCGGCGGCCTCACGCTCGCCTGCCGCGACCGCGCCGTCACGCTCTACCGCCACGTCTGCGACGAGCTCGTCGAGGTCTCCTCGCCGGAGCCGGCCGAGCTGGCGAAGCTGCTCGAGAACGTCTTCCGCTCGGTCAACATCGCGCTCGTCAACGAGCTGGCGATGCTCTGCGACCGGATGGGCATCGACGTCTGGGAGGTCATCGACGCCGCCTCGACCAAGCCCTACGGCTTCATGCGCTTCGACCCCGGCCCCGGGATGGGCGGCCACTGCCTGCCCGTCGACCCGTTCTACCTCTCCTGGAAGGCGCGCGAGTACGGCCAGCCGACCGAGTTCGTCGAGCTCGCCGGCGAGGTCAACCAGCGGATGCCGGAGTTCTGCGTCGCGCGGATCGCGCGCGCTCTCAACGACCACTCCAAGCCCGTCCGCGGCTCGCGGATCGCGGTCCTCGGCGTCTCCTACAAGGCCGGCGTCGGCGACGTGCGCGAGAGTCCCGCGCTGCGGATCATCCGGATGCTCGACGAGCAGGGCGCCGTCGTCTCCTACCACGACGACTACGTCCCCGAGCTGCCCGACCTCGGCTACGCCAACGAGCCGCTCGCCGAGGTCCTCGACGGGGCAGACGCCGCGGTCATCGTCACCGCCCACCCCGGCCTCGACCTCGAGCGGATCGTCGCCGCCGCCCCGCTGGTCGTCGACTTCCGCGGCGTCACGCGCGACATCGAGGCCCCGAACCTGGTGCGCCTGTGACCACCAGACGGCTGCAAACCGTCGCCTGGCGGCGTCATCGGCGTCCTCGTGGGCAGGGCACGCGTCGGCCACCTCTTCCTTGCCATGCTCGGTTTTCGCTCGTCTGGAGGCCACAGGTATGAGTGGTGAGCCTGGGCCGGTCAGCGTCGGCGTTGTCGGGCTCGGCTACTGGGGCCCGAACCTGGCGCGCAACTTCGACCGCCTGCGCGAGGCCGAGCTGCGCTGGATCTGCGACGGCTCGGCCGAGTCGCGCGAGCGCTGGGGCGAGGCGTTCCCCGATGCGCGCGTCAGCGCCGACCTCGACGAGCTGCTCGCCGACCCCGACCTCGACGCGATCTGCGTCGCTACCCCGGTGCCGACCCACGCCGAGCTGGCGATCCGCGTGCTGGAGGCCGGCAAGCACTGCTTCGTCGAGAAGCCGCTCGCCCAGTCGGTCGCCGAGGCCGAGGCGGCCGCGGAGGCGGCGCAGGCCGCCGGGCGGACGCTGATGGTCGGGCACCTGCTCGAGTACCACCCGGGGCTGGTGACGCTCAAGCAGATCGCCGACTCCGGCGAGCTCGGCGACATCCGCTACATCTACGGCAACCGGCTCAACCTCGGCAAGCTGCGCGCCGAGGAGAACGCGCTTTGGTCGCTGGGCGCCCACGACGTCTCGGTCGTGCTGCGCCTCGCCGGCGGCGAGGAGCCCGTCGAGTGCAGCGCCGTCGGCGAGTGCTACATGCAGGACGGCATCGAGGACGTCGTCTTCGCCTACATGCGCTTCGCCTCGGGCCTCGCTGCCCACCTCCACCTGTCGTGGCTGGACCCGCACAAGGAGCGCCGCTTCACCGTCGTAGGCTCGAGGAAGATGGCGACCTTCGACGACATGGAGCTCGACCGCAAGCTCACCGTCTACGACAAGGGCTTCGACCAGGACTCCTCCTCCTACGGCGAGTACATCACCCGCTCGGGCGAGGCGCACAGCCCGAGCATCCCCAACGACGAGCCGCTGCGGCTGGAGTGCGCGCACTTCGTCGAGGCGATCCGCTCCGGCGAGCCGCCGCGCTCGGACGGCGCGAGCGGCGTGCGGGTCGTGCGGGTGCTCGAGGAGCTGCAGCGGTCGCTGGACGGGAGCCGGCGCGGTGTCGGGACCGCCTGAGCTGGCGTTCTCGAAGCTGGCGCCGGGACTGTTGCTCGGCCCGGGCGTCGAGCTCGGGGACGGGGTCGAGCTGGGCGGCCACGTGATCGTCCACGCCGGCACGGTCGTCGGCGCGGGGGCGCGGCTGCAGGACGGGGCGGTGGTCGGCAAGCCGGTCGCGCTCGGGGCGCGGTCGACCGCCTCGCGCGCGGCGCCTCCTCCGGCGCGGATCGGCGCGGGGGCGACGGTTTGCGCGGGCGCGGTCGTCGCGGCCGGCGCGACGGTCGGCGAGCGGGCGATCGTCGGCGACCAGGCCCAGGTCCGCGAGCGCGCGGTCGTCGGCGCCGGCAGCGTGGTCGGGCGCGGCAGCGCGGTCGACAACGACGTCACCGTCGGCGAGCGGGTCCGGATCCA
>JAAYBF010000258.1 GCA_012718975.1 Solirubrobacterales bacterium
CGGCGAAATATTCGCCGCAACGTCGACATCGATGACGGGGCCGTCACAATGACCCCATGGAGGCGAGATCAGGGCAGGCCGCAGGGGAGCTGGCGTCGTACTCGCCGATCGACGGGCGGCGGATCGGGGCGGTGGCCACCATCACGCCCGACCAGGTCCAGGCCGTCGTAGACGACGTGGCGGCCGTGCAGCCGTTCTGGGCGGCGCTCCCGCTCGCCGACCGCGCCCGCTACATGCGCCGCGCCGCTCAGGTGATCGTCGACTCGCTCGACGTCCTCAGCGAGCTGCTCACCCGCGAGCAGGGCAAGCCGCGCGCGGAGTCCTACGCGATGGAGCTGCTGCCGACGATCGACGCGCTGCACTGGGTCGCCGACGCCGGCCCCGGGATCCTCGCCGACGAGAAGGTCAAGCTGCCGATCTGGGCGCGCCAGAAGCGGGCCAGCCTCGCCTACGAACCGCTCGGCGTCGTCGGCGTGATCGCGCCGTGGAACTACCCCTGGTCGATCCCGATGGGCGAGGTCGCGATCGCGCTGATGGCCGGCAACGGCGTCGTGCTCAAGCCGGCCTCGCTCACCCCGCTGATCGGCCAGAAGATCCAGGAGGTCTTCGAGCGCGCCGGCCTGCCCGAGGGGCTGGTGCGGACCGTCCACGGCGGCGGCGCGGTCGGCGACGCGCTCGTCGAGTCGAGCGCCGCGAAGATCTTCTTCACCGGGTCGGTCGAGGTCGGCCGCCGGGTCGGGGTGAAATGCGCCGAGCGGATGAAGGGCTCGGTGCTCGAGCTGGGCGGCAAGGACCCGATGATCGTGCTCGCCGACGCCGACCTCGGCAACGCCGTCGCCGGGGCGCTCTGGGGCGGCTTCGCGAACGCCGGGCAGACGTGCAGCGGCATCGAGCGGGTGTACGTGATGCGCGAGGTCGCCGAGCGATTCACCGACGAGCTGGTGCGCGGCGCGCAGCGGCTGCACGTCGGCGACCCGCTCGACTGGCGCACCGAGATCGGCCCGATGGTCTCGCGCGAGCAGCACGACCTCGTCGCCGAGCTCGTCGACGACGCCGTCGCCAGCGGCGCCACGCTGCGCTGCGGCGGCCCGACCGCGCCCCCGCCCGGCGGCAGCGGCCACTGGTACGCACCCGCGGTGCTCACCGACGTGACCCACGACATGCGGATCATGCGCGAGGAGATCTTCGGCCCGGTGGTCCCGGTCGTCGCCGTCGACTCCGAGGACGAGGCGATCGACCTCGCCAACGACTCGCAGTTCGGCCTCGGCGCGTCGGTCTGGACCGCCGACCGCGCCCGCGGCGACCGGATCGCCCGCCGGCTGCGGACCGGGATGGCCTGGGTCAACGACCACATGTACTCGCACGGCACCTGCGTCTGCGCCTGGGGCGGCGTCAAGGACTCCGGCCTCGGCCGCTCGCACTCGAAGTTCGGCTTCTACGAGTGCGTGAACGTCAAGCAGCTCTCCTGGGACCCCGGCTACACGCGCAACTTCTGGTGGCACCCCTACGACCGCGCGCTCGGCCGCGGCCTGCACGAGGCCGCGACCGTCCTCTACGGCCGCGACTCCGACAAGGCCGCCGCCCTGCGCCGCGGCGCCCGCTCCTTCGCCCGGCTCGGCGCGAAGGTCGTCAAGCGCGGCTGAGCGGACCGCCGATCAGGCCGCCGCGCGCGCCGCGGGGACGAGCCGCAGCCGGTCGGGCAGGAACGGCACCACCGCCCGCTTGACGTACTCGGCGCCGCCGGCGACCAGCAGCTTGCGCAGCGGCGCGGGCGGGATCGGCGCGAAGCCGTACTCGCGGCGGATGCGGTCGGGCAGCAGCGCGATCGTCACGAAGTTGACCGTCTCCACGAGCGGGCGCGCGACGAGCGGCACCGGCGGCTCGAGCACGATCCGGCGCGCGTTCTCCCGCGCCCAGTCGCCGATCTCGAGCGTGTCGCCGCTGAGCATCTCGCGGCGGTAGTCGTGGAGGTCGGCGAGCGTGTCGGGCATCTGGGAGCGCTCGAGGCCGAAGAGCTCGCCGACGACCTTGTAGTCCTCCCAGTAGGCGGCCTCCTCGGCACGAGACATCGACCGAACGTAGCGGCGGTAGACGACCGCCCCGCTGTCGACGAGCGTGAACAGCACCCAGAGCAGCAGGTCGGGCTGGTCGGCGCGGTAGGCGGTGCCGGCGGGGAAGCGGCCGGCAGGCTCGGAGATCCGACCCTTCACCCGGGCGTGCATAGTCCGCACGCGCGCGGTGACCGCGTCGGCGTCGGCACGGGTGCCGAAGCCGATCGTGCTCATCGTCTCGGCGGTGCGGGCGAGCCGGTCGTAGGGCTCGTCGATCGCGGTCGAGTGGGCGAGCAGCCCCTTGACCGCCAGCGGGTGGGCGGCCTGCATCAGCAGCGCCCGCGGGCCCGACAGCGCCAGCGCCCGCTCACGGTGGACGATCCTCAGCATCGAGTCGTCGGTGAAGTAGCCGGCGCGCATCGCGACGAAGGGTAGGGGGCGGGGACAGCCGGCCGGGCGGGGGGTCGGCGGCCGGCCGGGCCCCGTCGGGCATCGCACACCGGCCCCGGGCGCCGCCCAGCGCCCGGCGACCGCGGCTGCCTACACTGGTCCCCATGCCAGCCGCCGCCTACGCCGGCAAGGAGTGCGTCTGCCAGTACAGGCGCGGGATCTGCGACCAGACGTGCGTGCGCGACATGCTCGACACGCCGTTCTACATCGCCTGCCTGAAGCTGTCGGGCCGCCGCTGCGTGGTCGTCGGCGGCGGCGAGATCGGGCTCGAGAAGGTCGAGGGGCTGCTCGCCTGCGACGGCGACGTGACGCTGATCGCGCCGGAGGCCGGGCCCGAGCTGGAGGCGCTCGCCGCCGAGGGGTCGATCCGCTGGGAGCGGCGCGAGTACGCCGGCCCCGAGGATCTCGAGGCGGTGTTCATCGTGATCGCCTGCACCGACTCGACCGACGTCAACATCGCGATCTACGAGGACGCCGAGCGGCGCGCGATGCTCGTCAACATCGTCGACGTCCCGCCGCTGTGCAACTTCATCCTGCCGGCGATCGTGCGCACCGGCCCGCTGGCGATCGCGATCTCGACCGCCGGCGCCTCGCCCGCCCTCGCCAAGCGGATGAAGCGCGAGGTCTCCGACCTGTTCGGCGAGGAGTACGCGCGCCTGGCGGTGCTGCTCAACGAGGTCCGCGGCTGGGCGAAGGGCACGCTGCCGACCTACCAGGACCGCAAGGCGTTCTTCGAGTCGATCGTCAACGGCGATCCCGA
>JAAYBF010000259.1 GCA_012718975.1 Solirubrobacterales bacterium
CGGGGGGCTCGCGCCCCCCGGACCCCCCGCCGGCGCCTGGCCGGCCGGAGATGGGATCGGGGGGCTCGCGCCCCCCGGACCCCCCGCCGGCGCCTGGCCGGCCGGAGATGGGATCGGGGGGCTCGCGCCCCCCGGACCCCCCGGCGGCCCCTGCCCTGTCATTCCCAATCCCCCTGGCGACAGGCGAGCTCGATCGCCTGGAAGACGGCGCCGGCCTTGTGCTCGGTCTCGGAGACCTCGTAGTCGGCGTCGGAGTCGGCGACGATGCCGCCGCCGGCCTGGAGATGGACGCGGCCGTCCTTGACCAGCGCCGAGCGGATGTAGATGCAGGCGTCGAGGTCGCCGCTGTAGGAGAGGTAGCCGACCGAGCCGCCGTAGGGGCCGCGCCGGGTCGGCTCGAGCTCGTCGATGATCTGCATCGCGCGGATCTTCGGCGCGCCCGACAGCGTTCCCGCGGGCAGCGACGCCGCGAGCGCGTCCATCGGCGTCACGTCGTCGCGCAGCGTGCCCGACACCGACGAGACGATGTGCAGGACGTGCGAGTAGGTCTCGACGGCCATCAGCTCGTCGACGCGCACCGTCCCGTACTCGCTGACGCGGCCGAGGTCGTTGCGGGCCAGGTCGACGAGCATCACGTGCTCGGCGCGCTCCTTCTCGTCGGCGAGCAGGTCCGCGGCCCGCTCGGCGTCGCCGGCGACGGTGCCCGCGCGCGGGCGGGTCCCGGCGATCGGGCGCTGCTCGGCGCGCCGCCCGGTCACCTTGACCAGTGACTCCGGCGACGCTCCGGCGATCTCGAAGTCGCCGAAGTCGAGGAAGTACATGTAGGGGCTCGGATTGACGGCGCGCAGGCCGCGGTAGATCGAGAACGCGCTGACCGGGCAGTCGGCGCTCCAGCGCTGGCTGGGGACGATCTGGTAGGCGTCGCCGGCGCGGATGTAGGCCTTGCAGCGCTCGACGGCGTCGGCGTAGCCGGCCGAGCCGAGGTTGGAGGCGTACTCCGGCGGCGTGCGGCGGCCCGCCTGGAAGCGCGGCACGGGGGCGGCGAGCCGCTCGCGGACCGCGGCGATCGTGTCGGCGGCGGCGGCGTAGGCGGCCTCGACGTCGCCGCCGTCGGCGTAGACGTTGGCGAGGATCGACACCTCGTGGCGGAGGTGGTCGAAGGCGACGATGACGTCGGTGACCATCAGCGCCAGCTCGGGCGTGCCGAGCTCGTCGGGGTTGCCGGCCCCCACCGACGGCTCGGCGTAGCGGACGAGGTCGTAGCCGAAGAGGCCGACTGCGCCGCCCACGAACGGCGGCAGGCCGTCGATCGGGGCGATCCGGTAGCGGGCCAGCTCGTCGGCCACGGCCCGGTAGGGGTCGCCGCCGAGCTCGCGCGGCTCGCCGTCGACGGTGAGCTCGCCGTCCTGAAGCCGCATCACCGCGCGCGGCCGGAAGCCGAGGAACGACCAGCGCCCGAACCGCTGGCCCTGCTCGGCCGACTCGAGCAGGAACGACGGTCCGTCGCCGCGCAGCTTGAGGTAGGCCGAGACGGGCGTCTCGCAGTCGTCGATGAAGGTGTGGCGCAGCGGCACGAGCGTGTGCTCGCGCGCCAGCTCCCGGACCTCCTCCAGCCCGGGCTGGACCTCTACCGGCGCCCCCATCGGCCGCTCAGCGCCTCCGCTCGTTGAGCTCTTCGAAGGCGTCGACCAGCGACAGGTCGCGCGCCGCGAGCAGCACCGCCAGGTGGTAGAGCACGTCGGCGGCCTCCTCGCGGACGCGCTGGTCGCTCTCCTCGCGCGCGGCCCGGACGACCTCCTCGGCCTCCTCCTCGACCTTCTCGCCGACGAACGGCGGGTCGGCCAGCAGCCGGGCGGTGTAGCTGGACCCGCCGTCGCCGGCGGCCTTGCGCGCGGCGATCGTCCGCTCCAGCTCGGCGAGCGCCTCGCCCGGCTGGGGGTCGAGGTCGCCGGCGTGGAAGCAGGTCCGCTCGCCGGTGTGGCAGGCCGGGCCGGCGGGCTCGACCAGCGCCAGCACCGCGTCGCGGTCGCAGTCGGCGCGCAGCGCCCGCACGCGCATCACGTTCCCCGACGTCGCCCCCTTGTGCCAGATCTCGCCGCGCGACCGGCTCCAGAAGTGCATCTCCCCCGTCTCGCGCGTCAGCGCCAGCGCCTCCTCGTTGACGTAGGCCAGGGTCAGCACCTCCCCCGTGCGCGCGTCCTGCATCACGCACGGCGCCAGCCCCCGCTCGTCGAACCGAATGTCCTCCATGCC
>JAAYBF010000051.1 GCA_012718975.1 Solirubrobacterales bacterium
ACGAGGATGCCGCTGATCTTGCGGCGCCGCACCCAGACGTCGTTCGGCCATTTGATCGCGCACTCGACGGGCTCCGGGCTGGCGTCCTCGGCCGCTTCGCAGACCGCGAGCGCGGCCATCATCGACGCGAGCGCGTGGCGCGGGGCGAGGTCGCGCACGACGACCGAGACCAGCAGCGCCTCCCCCGGGGCTGCGAGCCAGCTTCGGCCCTGGCGGCCGCGGCCGGCGGTCTGCTCGCCTGCGGTCACGACCGTGCCGTGCGGGGCGCTCGCCTCAGCCAGCGCGCGCGCCCGCTCGTTGGTCGAGTCGGTGCGGCGGTGGTGGACGCGCGGGCGGCCGATCATCGCGGGCGCAGGCGGACCTCGTCGTCGGGCCGCAGCCCGAGTTCGGCGGCCGCGTCGCCGCGGTTGATCGCGATCGCGAGCGCCCGCGAGGCGTCCTCGTAGACGATCGCCTCGTGCGGTCCGACGTCGGCGAACGTCCGCACGAACGGCGCGGCGAGCCGGCCGCCGCCGAGCTGGACCGCGGCGCCGCCCTCGCCGCTGTCGACGACGATCTCGGCGGTCACCCCGAGCATCAGGCCGGTGCCGGCGAGCTGGTCGTGGGTGATGTCGAGCGTCACGTTGCCGTAGGCGTCGACGGTCACGACGTGGGCGATCACGCTGCCGTCGGGCTCGAAGATCGGGTGCGGCAGCGCGATCCGCTCGAGCTGCTCGGAGTCGACCTGCTCGCCGGCCTCGACGAGCTCCGCCCCGCTCGCCAGCGCCGCGGCGACGGGGGCGAAGAGGTCGCGGCCGTGGAAGGTCGACGAGACCGGCTCGAGGCGGTGGCGCGACAGCGAGATGTCGACCGCGAGGTCGACGCCGCCGCAGCGGTCCCAGGCGAGCGACAGCAGCCCGTTGTCGGGGCCGACGAGCAGCGTCCCGTCGGAGCAGCCGACGGCGAGCGCGCGGCGGTCGCCGCCGACCTGGGGGTCGACGACGGCCATGTGGACGCCGGCGCGCACGTAAGGCAGCGAGTTGCGCAGCACGATCGCGCCGCGGCGCACGTCGTGGCGGGGGATCTCGTGGGTGAGGTCGATGATCCTCGCCTCGGGCGCGATCCCGAGGATCACCCCGTGACAGACGCCGACGAACTCGTCGTCGCGGCCGTAGTCGGTCAGCAGCGAGACGATCGGCGTGCCGGTCACGGCTGGCTCCCGGCGTCTGCGAGCAACGCGTCGATCAGGCCGTCGACATCGTGGCGGTCGGCCTCGACCGCGATGTCGACGCCGAGCTCGCGGGCGGCGGCGGTCGTGATCGGCCCGATCGAGACCGCCCGGGCGCCGGCGAGCGCGGCCGCGTCGCCGCCGAGCGAGCCGACGAGTTTGCGGACCGTCGACGCGGAGGTGAAGGTGACGTAGTCGGCGCTCGCGACCGCTGTCCGGGCGGCGTCGTCGAGCGGCTCGACGACGGTGTCGTAGAGGGCGGCGACGTCGACAAGGGCGCCGCGGCCGGCGAGCGCGTCGGGCAGCAGGTCGCGGCCGGCGCCGGCGCGGGCGATCAGCACGCGGCGGCCCTCGACGTCGATGTCGGCGAGCGCCTCGACGAGTCCCTCGGCGACCGCCCGCTCGGGCAGGACGTCGGCGCGGATTCCGTGGGCGGCCAGCTCGCGCTCGGTCGCCGCGCCGATCGCCGCGACCGTCGCGCCCGCGAGCGCGCGGGCGTCGAACGCCGCCCGCCCGCCCTCGTCGCGATCGAGGTCGACGTTGCGGCGAATATTTCGCCGCAACGTCGACATCGATGGACCGCGCGCGGCGAGCGCGTCGAAGAGCAGCCGCACCCCGTTGGCGCTGGTGAGGCAGACGAGGTCGTAGGCGCCGGCGGCGAGCGCGTCGACGGCGGCGGCCAGCTCGCCCTCGACGGGCCGCGGCTCGATCCGGATCGCCGGCGTCTCGACGACCTCGGCGCCGAGCTCCGCCAGGCGGCTCGCCAGGCCGCTCGCCTGGGCGCGGGCGCGCGTGACCGCGACACGGCGCCCGTGCAGCGGCCGGCGCTCGAACCAGGCGATCGAGTCGCGCAGCGCGGCCGCCGGGCCGATCACGGTGATCGCCGGCGCCTTCAGGCCGGCGTCGGCTACGCGCTCGGCGATGTCGGCGAGCGTGCCGGTGACGGTCCGCTGGTCGGGCAGCGTCCCGCGCCGCACGACGGCCGCCGGCTCGGCGGGGTCGCGGCCGGCGGCGACGAGCGCGTCGGCGATCAGCGGCAGGTTGCGCACGCCCATGTAGAAGACGAGCGTGCCGGGGAACGCGGCGAGCGCGTCGGCGTCGAGCGCGGAGGCCTCCTTGCCCGGCCCCTCGTGGCCGGTGACGAACGCGACCGCCGAGGCGGCGTCGCGGTGGGTGACGGGGATGCCGGCGTAGGCGGACGCGGCGACGCCGGCGGTGACGCCCGGGACGACGTCGAAGGCGACGCCGGCGGCGCGCAGCGCCTCGGCCTCCTCGCCGCCGCGGCCGAAGACGAACGGGTCGCCGCCCTTGAGCCGCACGACCCGCTTGCCGGCGCGGCCGAGCTCGACGAGCAGGTCGTTGATCTCCTCCTGGGTCATCGCGACGTCGCCGGGCGCCTTGCCGGCGTAGCGGAGGTCGCAGTCGTCGCGCGCGCCGGCGAGCGCGTC
>JAAYBF010000260.1 GCA_012718975.1 Solirubrobacterales bacterium
GACGAGGCCGACTTCGAGCCCCCGCCGGGCACGCTCGGCGCCGAGATGCGCCGGCTCGTCCGCGGTGCCTACAAGCTGGACGGGAGGCTGCTCCTCGCCCTGGACGTCGACCAGGCGGTGGCGGCGTGAGACTCGCCCGGCTCCGGGTCGGCCGGCGCGGGCGCGCGGCCGAGGCCGTCGTGCCCCGCCCGCGGGAGGCGGCCGACGACGCCGCGCCCGACCCCGACCCGGCCGCCGGGCCCGAGCCCGAACCCGACCCCGCCCCCGACGCCGGACGCGAGGCCGATCCCGAGGCGGCGCCCGCGACCCGCGCCCGCGGCCGCCTGCGCCGCGCGGTCGCCGACCGGCCGCTCGGCGTGAAGATCGGCGCCGTCGTCGCCACGTTCGCCGTCGTCGCCGCCGCGATGGGTGCCGCCGGGATCGTCGCCGGCGCGTCCCTCAGCGCCGGCCAGCAGCGCATGTACGACGGCGCGGTCGACCCGCTCGTCCAGCTCGACGCGATCCAGCGGACCCTGCAGGAGATGCGGGTCCGGGTCAACGCGTACGCGTTCGTCACCGAGCGCGAGCGGGCGGAGATCCGGGCCACGCTCGCCGAGGACGCGGCGAGGGTCGACGGGCTCGTCGAGGCGTACCTGCCGTCCGCCGTCGACCCCGCGCGCGTCGAGCTCGCCCGCGACTTCGTCCGCGCGTTCCACGACGGCTTCGAGCGGCGGTTCACCGTCGAGGTGGAGCGCGGCAACACGACGGCGCTCGCCGCCGCCTACGAGACCGCGGTGCGCGTCTACTCCGGCCAGGCGCTCGACGCGTTCTCCGCGGAGGCCCGCGAGCTCGCCGCGCGCGCGGACGCGCTCAACCGCGAGGGCGAGGGGCTGCAGGCCGCGACGCGCCGCGTCCTCGTCGGCCTCCTCGCGCTCGGGCTCGCCGTCGGCGGCGGCGTCGCGCTCCTCGTGGTGCGCCACGTCCGGCGGACCGTCCGCGACGTCGAGCGCGTCGTCGCCGCGATGGCCGACGGCGACCTCACCGTGACGGCCGACGTGCACGGCGGCGACGAGCTGGGGCGCATGGCGCGCGGGCTCGCCGAGGCGCAGGCGTCGATGCGGCGCATGCTCGCCGAGGTCGCCGACGCGGCGACGGCCCTCGCGGCGTCGGCGGAGCAGCTCACGGCCGTCGGCCAGCAGGTCGCGTCCGGGGCGGAGGAGACCTCCGCGCAGGCCGAGGTCGTGGCCACGGCCGCGGACGAGGTGAGCCGGCACGTCCGGGACGCCGCGTCCGGCGCCGAGGAGATGGGCGGGTCGATCCGCCGCATCGCCGAGAGCGCCCACGACGCGGCGAAGGTCGCGGCCGAGGCGACGGCCGTCGCCGCCGAGGCGAACGACCAGGTCGCGCGGCTCGGCGCCTCGAGCGCCGAGATCGGCGACGTCGTGCGGGCGATCACCGCGATCGCCGAGCAGACCAACCTCCTGGCGCTGAACGCGACCATCGAGGCCGCGCGCGCCGGCGAGGCGGGGCGCGGGTTCGCCGTCGTCGCCGGGGAGGTCAAGGAGCTCGCGCAGGAGACGGCACGCGCGACCGACGACGTCGTCCGGCTCGTCCAGGCGATCCGGACGGACACGGAGGGCGCCGTCGCGGCGATCGAGCGGATCGTCGCGACGATCTCCGCCATCAACGACCGCCAGGCGACCATCGCCGCGGCCGTCGAGGAGCAGACGGCGACGACGAGCGCGATGGCGCGGTCCGTCGCCGACGCCGCCGGCGGGTCGAGCGAGATCGCCGGGACGATCACCGGCGTCGCCGAGGCCGCCGGCACCACCACCCACGTGCTCACCGACATGGAGGCCGCGATCGAGGCCCTCGCCCGCATGTCCGCCGACCTGCGCGGGCGCGTGGGCACGTTCCGGTACTGAACCACGCCGCGCGCCACCGAAACGGGTCACAGCCGACGCCGTCGGGCCGATGAGAGGGCGAGCGGAACGAGGAAGGACGACCAGATGGCTCCCGCAACGAAGGCTCCCGCCGACGTCACCACGGCGCAGGTCCCGCACCAGCACCCCGCCCCGGCGGCCGAGGTCGCGGACGAACCGGCCGCGGCGACCGCCGTCGGCGGCGACGGTCGCGCGCGGCGGGCGCGGCTGCGGTCCCTCGTGCGGGACCGCAGCGTCCTGACGAAGATCCTCGTCGCCGTCGGCGTGACGGCGTTCGTGGCGCTCATCTCGGGCGGCGTCGCCGTGCAGTCGATGCGGGACATCGCCGACGACCTCGCGAGCGTCGCCGAGATCCAGGCCGGCCTGGCCACCGACGTCGCGATCGTGCACCAGGAGGAGATCAAGGC